>JANLIB010000287.1 GCA_024653675.1 Gallionella sp.
AAACTCCGTCGCGATACGGCGTTGCTCAAGAAATTTTGACGCTTGCATATCAAACATATGCGGCGCGCTAAAATTTCTTTCGCGCCTTGTCTCGCTTAGGATTTTGGATTAATAGAGGCGCCCTTCAATGACTTTTCAGGTTCGATATTTCTAATCGGGTCTGTATTGATATTTCACGCGGGAATGGTAGCTGTTTTACAATGCCCTTGTCAAAGCCGGAAAGCAACCCAGAATGGCCATTCATCCGAATTATTAAGCCAATAACCATATCAAATCCCGGCTTCGGACTTATACTATCGGCTCGTTCTTCACTGTTAAAAACCAAATTCCATGCAAAATATCCATTTTTCCCCTGTCCGCCGTATACCGGCTCATTCAGCTGCGCGCGGTTTTACCTTGATCGAAATCATGGTGGTGGTTGTCATCATGGGCATCCTGGCTGCTTTGGTCGTTCCCAAGCTGATGGGTCGCACCGACGATGCACGCATTATCGCGGCCAGGCAGGACATCGCCACGATCATGCAGGCGCTCAAACTGTACAAGCTTGACAATCAGCGCTATCCGGCCTCCGAACAGGGTTTGCAGGCGCTGATCGAAAAACCGGCCACAGGCCCCGAGGCCAAAGGCTGGAAAACAGGCGGGTATCTCGACAAGGTGCCGAAAGACCCGTGGGGCAATCCCTACCAGTACCTGTCTCCCGGCATCAAGGGCGAGCTCGATGTGTTTTCGCTGGGCGCGGATGGCCAGACGGGCGGCGCCGGCAACGATGCCGATATCGGGTCGTGGGATTTGTAATTATGTTTCCGTGAATGATTATGGGGCATCGTAAAATTGAGGATGGCGCTTACCACTACGGTTGAAATCCCCCCTAACCCCCCTTTTCCAAAGTGGGGAATGTGCTCCGACAATGGCTTTTGTCCCCCACTTTGGAAAAGGGGGGCTAGGGGGGATTTAACAAGGCCACCGCGTGGTTTCACGCTGCTTGAGTTGCTCGTGGTGATGGTGATCGTCGGCGTCACGCTCGGCATGGTGTCGTTCAACGCGATGCCCAGCGAGCGTCAGGCGTTGCATAACGACGCGCAGCGGATCGCGCTGTTGCTGCAACTGGCGCGCGATGAGGCGATCGTGCGCAACCACCCGATCGCATTCGAAGCGGAGGCCGATCGTTACCGCTTCCTGCTGCATGAAGAAAACGTCTGGCGAGCGCTCGAGCAGGATGACATGTTACGCGAGCGCGAATTCAAACTCGCTCCTGTCATCTACTCGATCAGCCCGCCTTCGGCCGCGCAGGCCACTCCTTTGCGCATCATCTTCGGCCGCGAACCGGTCGGCATACCTTTTGTCCTGACGCTGGCAACCGGCGACTCCAGCGTCGCGATTCGTGCCGACGGAATCGGGCATTTTGCGGTGGAATAACATGCGCCAAACAGGCTTCACTTTGCTGGAAGTGCTGGTAGCGCTGGTCATCGTCGGAACCGCGCTGGGCGCCAGCCTGCGCGCGGTGGGCAGCTTGACGCAAAACAGCGCCGGCTTGCGCGCTGCGATGATGGCGACCTGGTCTGCGGAAAACCGGCTGTCGCAAATCCGCCTGGCGCATGAATGGCCGGCGCTGGGCCAACGCTCGTTCGATTGCCCGCAGGGCGAGTTGCTGCTGGCGTGCGAAGAAAACGTATTCGCCACGCCCAACCCTTACTTCCGCCGCGTCGAGGTGAGCGTTTTTGACGCAAAGGATGCCGGCGACAAAATGAATCCGGCACGCCGCATTATCAAGCTGACCCAGGTGGTGCCGAATGCGTAACGTGCCAAACGCAGGCGGCGGCGCTGGGCGGCAGCGGGGACTGACCCTGATCGAACTGCTGGTCGCTATCAGCGTGCTGGGGATCGTCGCGGTACTCGGCTGGCGCGGTCTCGACAGCATCGTGCGCTCGCGCGTCGCACTCACCGGGGAGATGGAGCAGACACGCGGAATGCAGATCGCCTTCGCCCAGTTGCAAAACGATAGCGCGCATCTGGCCGACCCCCTCACCCTGCAGAACAGGACGGCGCTGGCCATCGTGCAGGGGAGGCTGATGCTGGTGCGCACGGTATTCGCCGAAAACCAGCCGTCACGGCTGCAGGTCATCACTTATCAACTCAGGGATGGCTTGCTGACACGCCGCGAATCCGCCGCGACCCGCGACTTGAGAGAACTGGACACCCTGTGGATGGCAGTCGCAAAGGACATCGATACTACCGAGCCGGTGAAGCTGCAATCTGAAGTGACCGCTATGGCCATGAGACTATGGGTCAGCGGCAGTTGGCGCGATGGAACCGTCGCGCTGACCCCTGCCACCGGCACGACCGCGAGTCCTCCTGCGCCGGCCGGGCTGGAAGTCACGCTGAAATTGCGCGGCCGCGACACCGGCATCCAGAAAATATTCCTGCTGGGGGCTGCATGAGAATGCGCCCTGCCCCGCTGCGCCGTCAACAGGGTGTGGCGGTGATCACGGCATTGCTATTGACCACGCTTGCGATCACCATCGTCACCAGTCTTTTCTGGGAACAACAGGTGCAGGTGCGCTCCATAGAAAACCAGAGAATGCAATTGCAAAGCGAATGGATCATGCGCGGCGCGCTCGACTGGGCCGCCCTGATCCTGCGCGAAGATACCAAGTACTCGAGCGTCGACAACCTGGACGAACCGTGGGCAATTCCGCTCGCCGAAACGCGGCTCGATCAGTACGTCGACAACGGCCTGGAAGACGCCGACATCGCTGATGCGGCGTTGTCGGGCGGCGTCAGCGATGCCCAGGCGCGTTACAACCTGGCCAATCTCTGCCCCGGCGGAACCATAGACACCGTCGAAGTCGCCGCATTCGAACGGCTGCTCGGCAATGCACAGATGGATCCGGCGCTGGCGCAAGCGACCGCCGAAGTAATGGCGGCATCATTAAAGAAACCTGAAGCAACCGCCGCGAACAGCGGCGGACAAGCTGTCCCGCAACCGGTGAACCTGATGCAGGTGGACGACTTGCTCGCGGTGCCGGGGTTTACCCCGGAGATGCTCGACAGACTGAAGGGTTTCGTGATTTTTTTGCCACGCGCCACACCGGTCAATGTCAATACCGCGCCTGCCGAAGTGTTGGCCGCCAGAATAAGCACGCTTTCGCTTTCAGACGCGGCGGCGCTGGTGGCAAACCGCAAAACCGCCAGTTATCGCGATATTGCCGATTTTTCCCTGCGCCTGCAGGGAAAGCCTTTGTCCGTTCCGGCAAATAAGCTTTCGGTTATGACCAATTACTTTCTGGTCAATGGTAAAGTACGCATGAGCCGGGCAAGACTGGAAACGCAGGCGTTGATCGAACGCAATGGCGCCAGCACCAGACTGGTCTGGATTCGTGAACACTAGAAAAACAATCAAGACATTTTGAGCACACTTTATCTCCGTCTACCCTCCAAAGCCGCTGCCGATAGCGCGCCGGACTGGCTTTCTCTGCCATGCGCGTACGCGCAGGTGCTGGACGGCGGCGCGATCGGGCGTCAAGGCGCTGCATCATTGTCCGGCCTGTCCGCAACCATCGCCGGCGCACACCGCGTGGTACTGTTGCTTGCCGCCAGCGATGTCACTCTGCTGCGCGTGAAGGTGCCGCCGATGTCGGCTGCCAGACTGAAGGCCGCCTTGCCCAACCTGGCGGAAGAACAATTGCTTTCGGACCCGGCTGAATGCGCGCTGGCTGCGGGCGGCATATCGGATGGGTTGCGCACCATCGCGGTAGTGCAGCGCGCCTGGCTCGACACCCTTGCCGGGACGCTGGCTGGCTTCGGCGCGCAACGGCTCGCGGCGCTGCCCGCGCAATTGTGTTTGCCTTATCCATCCGGTCCACCGGGCAGTGTGGCCTCCGCCGTCAACGAACATGAAGCCGGAGAACAGGGCATATGCATAGACCTGGCTCTGCGCCTTTCGGAACACGATGGCATCGGCCTGGCGATCAAACCTGTCCTGAGCCAGGCCGAAGGAACGGATAGCCATGAGCCGGCAGCCCACGAGGTCATCCGGACATTGCATGCGGTGGCGCCCGCAGCGCCGGTCATGCTGTATGTGCCGCAATCATCCGTGCAGGCATACCAGGACGCAGCCAATCAGGCCGGCGCGCCGGGTGAACGCATCAGCGTACTTGCCGACAACTGGCCGCTCTGGATCACGGGCGCCCATAGCGTGACACTGGATTTGATAGCGGGAATGGGCGCGGGATCCGGCCCCGCGCCGGACTGGCGCGCGTGGCGATGGCCGATGGCGCTGACCGCCGCTGTTCTGGTCATCAACGCCGCCGCATTAAACATCGACTGGTGGCGCATGAAAAGCGAAGCCAGTTTGCTGCGCGCGACCATGATCCAGGTTTACAAGTCGGCTTATCCGAAAGAATCCGTGATCGTCGATCCCATCGCGCAAACGCAGCAAAAGATCGCATCCGCCAAACACGATTCAGGGCTGGCCGCACCGGATGATTTCACGACAGTCACCGCAGCCTTTGGCGAAGCCTGGGCCAATGCCATGCCGTCAGCGGGCATAACGGCCGCACCCGCTATCATCGCGCTCGAATATCGCGAGCGCAGCCTGTTCGTGCGGTTGCGGCCGGTTGCTGAAGCAGCGGCCCGGCAAATTAAAGCCGCATTGGCAAAGCGCGACCTGGCGCTCGACCCGGCGCCCGAACAATCGGGCGCGGCCGTCTGGCAGATCAGGAGCGCGAAATGAATCCGTCCGGGCTACTGAACCAATTCAGGCAATCGTTCTCGGCATTCTGGACGGCGCGCGATGCGCGCGAACGCGCAATGCTCTCTGTTGCTGCAGGGGTGCTGTTGCTCGGCTTGTACTACGCTTTGCTGATCGACCCGGCCCTGACCGGACGCGAACAGTTGAACAAAAATCTGCCCGTGCTGCGCCAGCAAGCCGCACAATTGCAGTCATTGTCCAGGGAAGCTGCGGCGCTTTCCGGAAAAACCGCCGCACCGCCGGTAGCGATATCCAGGGAAATTATCGAAGCCGCGCTTGCGCGCAAAGGACTGAAGGCGCAAAGCGTGACGCTGACCGGCAGCTATGCGAAAGTGCAATTCGCCGCAGTTTCTTTTTCCGGAACGCTGGATTGGCTGGAAGACATGCAAAGAACCGCCATGCTATCCGTGACCGATGCGAATATCGTTGCGCTGGCCACTCCTGATATGGTCGATGCGACGATATCATTGCGCCAGCAAAGGAAAGAATAATTAATGTTGCGCGCATACATAACGGAAAAAGGCTCGGTCCACGAAAAACACGAAAGGCGCGAAAAAAAGGTGGCCGGGGAAATATTATACAAAGATGAGTGCTATCAGATACAAGGAGCCGTATTTGAAGTGTATCGGGAGACGGGACGCGGTTTTCTGGAGATTGTTTATCAGGAGTGTCGGGGAAAAGAATTTTCAAAGCGAGTGATTCCATTTGTAGCACACCAAAAGCTGGAGCTTTCCTATAAGGGCGAACCATTGCGACAAACCTGCATCCCCGACTTCATTTGCCACAAATCTATTATTATTGAACTCAAAGCTCTTGCTGCCACAACGGGGGAGCATAAAGCGCAAGTACTGAATTACTTGAAAGCAACAGGAATGCGCCTGGGATTGCTAGTCAACTTCGGTTGCTATCCGAAAGCAACAGTTGAAAGAATTGTGTTGTGAAACCTTTTCGTGCTTTCGTGTCTTTCGTGGACAGTAAACGAAAAAAGGACATCCATTGCGCCGCCTCGTGATATGGTTTGCGGCAGGAATTGCCAGTGTATTATTGACCGTGCTGATGTTTCTTCCCGCGTCCTGGCTGGCGCCCATGGTTGAGAAGCAGACCGCAGGCCGCTTGACGCTTGGGGACACGCATGGCACATTGTGGCGCGGCTCAGCCTTCATCGGCGGCACGGCCGGCGGCAGCGATGCGGTAACGCCGCTGTTGCCGGGACGATTCTCCTGGCGGCTGTCACCGATGGTGTTGCTGGGCCATGTCGACGCTGAACTGGAAAATGATGCGGCGCTGACGCAGCCGGTCAGCGTGACGGGCAACTGGCAGCAATGGCAAGTGAGTACGGGTGCGATTCTGCTGTCGGCGGAACGTCTGACCGCGCTGGGTACGCCGCTGAATACAGTGCAGCCCTCCGGCCAGATGCGCTTATCATGGCAACCGCTGCTACTGGCGTGGCAGGATGGAAAGACCGGGGTGACCGGATCAATGAACCTGGAGTTGAATGACCTCGCGTCACGGATGTCGCCGATCAAACCGTTGGGCACTTATGATCTGGCGCTCGATTGGCGCGGACTTCAGGCTTCGGTGATACTGAAGACCATCAAAGGTCCCTTGCTGCTAAGCGGTTCGGGGACAGTAAGCAACGGGCGCTTGCAGTTTTCCGGCAAGGCCGAAGCCGAAGCAGGACAAGAAGACAGGCTGGCAAATTTCCTGAATTTGCTGGGACAACGCCGCAAGGAAGGCGGCAAGGACGTAATCGCGCTAGAGTTCAAATGATAAAAAACAGATTACCGGAAAAATTTCCCCTCTCCCTCTTTTGCCAGCGGAAGGGATGGCGCATCCGGAGTGCAGCGGCTATCTTGCTGTGCTCCCTGGCAGGCATTTCACCGGCGCATGCGCTGGATCAGGAAGCGAAAAAGAATCCTGGCGCCGGCATCTCCGCAAGCGCCGGCAAAGCCCCGGCCACCGGCGAAGCGCCTGGCGCGAACAAGGTCACGTTCAACTTCGTCAATGCCGATATCGAATCCGTGATCGCTGCTGTCGGCGATTATTCCAACACGACATTCATCATCGATCCGCGCGTCAAGGGAACGATCACCCTGAAATCCGAGGAGCCGCTCACCAGAGCGCAGGCATTCCAGCTGTTGACTTCCGTGCTGCGCCTGCACGGTTATACGGTGGTCACCGGCAGCGGCTACAGCAAAGTGGTGCCGGAGGCGGATGCGAAGCTGCAGGCCGGCCCGATACAGGCCGGGGGAATACGCGGCGACCAGATCGCAACACAGGTATTTCACCTGGATTTCGAATCCGCCGCCAATCTGGTGGCAGTGCTGCGCCCGCTGATCTCGCCCAACAACACCATCAACGCCAATCCCGGAAACAACACACTGGTCGTTACCGACTACGCCGATAATCTGCTGCGCCTGGGCAAGATAATCGCAGCGCTGGATGACCCCGAGCGCAGCGAACTGGAGGTGGTGCCTATCCGCCATTCTATCGCCAGCGACATGGCCGTGATGGTCAACCAGCTGCTGGAACCGGAAGCAGGCACTCCCGGCGGCCAGGCCAGACGCACCACTCTGCTGGTGGACTCGCGCAGCAATTCTGTCATTGTGCGCGCTCCGTCCGAAGCCCGCGCCAACCTGGCGAAGTCGCTGATCGCCAAATTGGACCAGCCCACCGCGCACCCCGGCAATGTGCATGTCGTCTATCTGAAAAACGCCGAGGCGACCAAGCTCGCGCAAACCCTGCGTTCCGTGATCTCATCGGATACTTCCTCGCTGCATGCTCCGGCCACTCCTTCTTCGACTGCAAAAACGCAAGTGCCATTGCCTAGCGGCGGGCCGGCCGGGTTCATCCAGGCCGACGCTGCGACCAATACACTCATCATCACCGCCAACGAGGCGGTCTATCGCAACTTGCGCAGCATCATCGACCAGCTCGATGCGCGCCGCGCCCAGGTCTATATCGAGTCGCTGATAGTCGAAGTGAGCGCCACGCGGGCAGCCGAATTTGGTGTGCAATGGGGCGGCCTGTCTGGGGATGCCAACAGCAGGTATCGGGTCGGCGGGTTGACAGGTTTTGGTTCTGGAGGCGATAACTTGGCCAGCCTTGCCGCATCGCAAGGAACCGCCATCCCTCAACTGCCGGGCAGCGGCTTGTCCATCGGCATCTTCCGCCAGGCCGCCGGTCAGATCGGCTTGGGGGCATTGGCACGCGCGCTGGCATCCGACGACGATGCGAATATCCTGTCCATGCCCAACCTGATCACGCTCGATAACGAAGAAGCAAAGATCATCGTCGGCCAGAATGTTCCCTTCGTTACAGGCCAATATACAACAACGGCTTCCGGCGGCAGCGCGGGCGTGAATCCGTTCCAGACAATTGAGCGCAAGGACATCGGCCTGTCGCTGCGCGTGCGGCCGCAGATATCCGAAGGCGGCACGGTCAAGATGGCGATCTATCAGGAGTCATCCAGCGTATCCGATACAATTAGGCCAGAGGGCATCACCACCAATAAACGCTCAATCGACACCAACGTGCTGGTGAACGATGGGCAGATTATCGTGCTGGGGGGATTGATAGACGACAGCATGCAGGACAGCGTCGTGAAAGTGCCGGGGCTGGGCGACATCCCCATCCTCGGCAATCTGTTCAAATACCAGAAGCGCAGCCGCAAGAAAACCAACCTGATGGTGTTCCTGCGTCCGACCGTGATACGCAGCAATGAACAAAGCGTGAATCTGGCAACCGATCGCTACGATTTTATCCGCAACGAGCAAGTATCGGGACAACCGGAACAGAAACTCACCTTGCCGGACATGGGCGCGCCGTTGTTGCCGCCGCTGCAGGATGGCCGCATGGTTGGCGGGACCTTGTCCGGCCAGCCAGAACCGGGCGCATCCGTGAACATCCAGCCCGTGCCGGCTCAGGAAACAGCGGAGCCTGCGCAAGCACCTCCGCCGCCGGAGCCCGCTCAGTAGGGCGGGTTACACCCGCCGCAACACCGAATGTTGCAATGGCGGGTGTAACCCGCCCTACGTTATTTCGTCCTGGTTCCGGAAGCATTACCGGACATTGCAATGGCGGGTGTGACCCGCCCTACGCTGCCGGGAGCAGGCCTTCCGAAAGCCCAATCTCCTGCTCAATAATTATATGCGCCCGAAAAGAATAAGGTCATCGCCTGCATCTTTACGTCCTGTATCTGCGCATTTCCCAGCAGTTGAGCCTCCCCTGACCCGTAACGATACGAGCCCCCCATTGTGATTGAGGATTGCCTGGTGAAATAGCTGAGGCTCAGGCTGCCGCCATACAAATCCACGTGTTCTAAAGCATTAACGCTGTTGCTATCAATCTTCCTGGTATTGGCCCTGTCCGTAAAGAAGCCGCCCCTGAGCGCCCATTTCTCGGTCAGATAATATTCTGCGCCCAATGCCACATTCCAGGTTGGTTCCCTGTCCCCGAAAACACTGTCGCTGACCTTGCCGTAATAGGAAAAATCGCCGGAAACAACAAGAGCCCTGGAAGGGAAATAGGCAACACCCATGGTTGCCGTAAAGGGCAGCTTCTTCTTGTCATAGATCGTAAATTCCGAACGGCTTACCGTGTTCCCGTCATCAGCAATGCCCTTGAATATTTGCTGATATGTCGTTGACGAATCCAGTATTATCGCCTGGCTTGCAGTAATTCCAAGCGATAACTTGTCAGTCGTGCTCCACATCAAACCGGCTACCGGGCGGACACCCCATTCAGTGGTCTGATAATACTGGTTAGTCCACTCATATTGCGCCGGATTAACGCCTACCGGGTCAAGCCTGACGAACTGGTTCGTTATCCACTGGCTGCTCCTGTAGTGGGCATACAGCGTTGCGCCGACTGAAAAATCATCATTCAGCTCTATTGCATAAGACGGACCGAAGTTATAGGTATTTTCATTCTTGTTGAAGTTGATAATATATTGTTGAACCCCCGGTATGTTGGTAAATATCTGATCCTGATCCTCCACAATTGAATCCGGAACGGCATAGGAGAAACCTACCCTCGCCTTTCCGAGAGGCTGGATAATCCCGAAGAAGTTCGGAAGAATCGCGGAAGACGTGCGCTCCCAGCCATTGCCGCCGAGGACGTTCTTGTAAACGGTATTGGTCTGGTGGTAGGCGTTCGCGGTAGCTGAAACATTGCTGCCAAGCGCATAAACGATGCCTGCGGGATTGTAGTAAAGCCCGGAAGGATCATCGGCTATGGCCGTATAAGCGCCTCCCATGCCCGCTGCCCGGTCACCGACCAGGATGTTGTTGTAGTGAAGATCATCGGCCAGTGCCGGCAAGGCGATCAGCGCACAATGAACAGCGAGGAGCGCCGGGGCGACCCTGGAGAGTTTGAAGTATCCGACCGCTTTGTGCCGGCCAGCCGCTGCGCGCGGGCGGTGATTAATTAAATCTGACATTCTGATTGAACCTCTCTTTAACGATGGCCTGTTTATTTTCAGTCAACTGATTCTCCGCAAGGACGGCATCCACATTTTCAATTCTTTCCTTAAACGAAGGATGGGTGCCGGTCAGGCTCTTGGTCTCTTTTTCGGCGCCGGATATCTTCTTGAGATACCTTTTCAACGCGGTAGGGTCATAACCTGCGACAGCAAGGGTCATCGTCGCCACCTTGTCGGAATCGAACTCATCCTGCTTTTTAAGCCCTTTCTCGAAAAGTATTTCTGCGGCCTGATCAACCATCTGGGAAAAAACCACCCGCGCGGCGCCCGATCCCCCGCCCAGCAGCTGCGCAAAACCCGATACCGGAGATGCATCCGTTCCCTTGATATTCAGCTCCTTGACTATGTGCTTCTCGGTCACATGAGCAATCTCGTGGGAAATTACTGCGGCCAGTTCCGCCTCATCCGCCATTCTGGCCATGGCGCCCTTGGTGATGAAAATGTATCCGCCGGGCGCTGCGAAAGCGTTGACGATATCGGTGTCGATGACGGCAAACCTGAACTCGATTTCGGGCCTGTTGGCGAACTGCGCCATGCCCTTGCCAATCTTGTTCACATACTCGTTGAGCTTTCCATTTTCATAAAAAGCATATTTGCCCAGTATCCTGGCCGCCAGCGTCCTGCCAAAGACAATCTCGGCCTTTACATCATCATCGGTGGCAAAAGATTCAGGCTCCTGATTCACCCTTTTCCTGAAGTCGTCCTCGGCAAAGGCCGGCAGCGACGAACAATGAATCGTAAATAACGCAACGGCCGCCATGCTCAGGACGCGCGTCCCGAGACGGTTTTCCAGACCCCTGATATTTTTCATTTTCCTATCCCCGCCAGGAGGAAGTTCAGCGCCTCATCGTCGTTTATCCTGACGGCTTCCATGCGCTCCACTCCCTTGAAGTTCACCCTGTACTTGTCGCTGACCCTGGAGCGGTCCTCAGACAGTCCCCTCGCCGCCGCAGCCGTTGTAAATGCCGATGCTCTTTTCCTGGCGCCTGTCTCAAGGTTTTCACTGGTGCCCTCAAGGACAGAGACCCTGCCTGCCGGAGGCTTGGCGCTGATGAGCAGCCGCGAAATCCAGCCGGTCTTGTCTTTATAGCTGACCTTGTGCCAGCCGCCCTTCTTTTCCAGCTCTTTGAGGGCATCGCCCTTTGCCGCCTCTGCCAGCTTTGCGGAGCCGAAAGAAGGCGCCGACAAGATGGGCGCCTTTACGCTCTGCACATACAGATCAACCGCCTGCGCCAAAGGCACTGTCAACAATAAAGCCAAAAGCAATGAATGATGAATAAATGTTTTCATGATAGTTACCTCCTTGGTTAATTCAGCTCCAATTCACTTCTTCAACATCGTATAAACGCCATCCCAATCCGCCGGCGGCTCGGCGGTTTTATATCCCTCGCACCTGCCGACAAACATTTTGCTTACCTTGTCATCGGGACTTATGGCCAGTATCTGTAGGTCGGGTTAGGCGCGGTTTTTTGCGCCGTAACCCGACGTTTGCGCCAAATCACGTCGGGTTACGCGATAAAACCGCTAACCCGACCTACGGATATTTGTTAAAAATGGCATATTTAATAATGCAATTAAACACTAGCTAACGAGCAATTTGGGTTCATCTCACTTCTTAAGCATCGTATAAACGCCATCCCAATCTGCCGGCGGCTCGGCGGTTTTATATCCCTCGCACCTGCCGACAAACATTTTGCTTACCTTGTCATCGGGACTTATGGCCAGTATCCCGGTGTAGCACTTTATTGCAGCGTTCCAGTCGCGCTTCAGATAATGATTGAACGCCTCTTCGGAAAGGGGCGCCAGCCTGTCAGGTGCATCGCCCTTGTGCATATCACCTTCGCGCATATCACCCGCACGCATATCAATGGGCTCGTAGATTCTTATCCCCTGCTTCTTGCCTACCACCCTTACCATATCAATTATCCGGCAGGGAACCGAGGCCTTGATCGATTCATGCGTTGACTCGGTGATCAGTATCGGAGAGCCGTATTCCTTCGTCAGCCCCTCCAGTCTTGACGCCAGATTGACATTATCGCCTATGATGGTGTAATCCAGCTTTTTTTCGGAACCGATATTGCCCAGAATGACATCGCCGGTATTGATGCCGATGCCCATATCCAACGGAAAACCCCCTTTGGCGGTGAGCCCCTGATTGAAAACCTTCAACTGCCTGCGCATGTCAAAAGCGGCGAGGACGGTCCGCATCGCATGGTCGCTGGTCCTTATCGGCGCCCCCCAGAAGGCCATTATCGCATCTCCGATGAACTTATCAAGGGTGCCTTCATGCTTGAATATCACATCCACCATCTCCCTCAGGTAGCCATTCAGCAACTCGACCACCTGTTCGGCGGCAAGCCTCTCGGATATGGAGGTGAAACCCCTGATATCCGAAAAAAGGATGGTCAGGTTTTCCTTGCTCCCGACCTCAGCCTTCAAAACATCCTGCGGCGACTTGTCGATCAAGGTGGCAAGTATCGAGGGGGAAACATACTGCGAAAGCATCCTCTTGATCTTCCGCTTGTCCTTCCCCTCGGTGATGCTCAGGAACGCAAACGATCCCATCCATGAAATGAGGATAGACATGGTAGGCGCCACCATGTCCAGCAGGATGTTGTGCCGGTAGCCCCAGAACGAAACGAACAAATACAGAAAGGCGAGCAGGAACGGCACGGCCAGTTGGTAATAGATGACGTTCCGGCTCCACAGGATCGAGACCGTCACGATCACGGCGAGAAGCAGGATGGACAGCGAGGTAACGAGCGGGCCAGAATATCTCAGAAAATCGCCCCTGATGATATTGCTGTAGGCCGAGGCATGGAGGTATACACCGGGAATACCGCTGCCCATCGAAGTCGGCTTCAGATCCTCGATGCCCACGGCGCTTCCGCCGATAAACACCACCTTGTCAGTGAAATCGTCGGGACTCACCGGCAAACCTTCCAGATTGCCCATCTTGATCTTTTGTATCGAGGACAGGACGCCGCTCATTGAATAGGGCTTGAAGTCCCCGTGCATCTTTATCAGATATGAGCCGTCCTTTTGCAGGGGAACCTCAAGATTTGTGAGTTGTGGGGACAACCCGGCCTGGCTGCCCGCATGGGCACCGATCAAAGTGATCTTATCCTCGTCCTGCCTGAGCGATTCCGGTTTCAGGATATCCAGCAGAGGCGCCACGGGGAGAACGGGATAAAAATTACCCTGATAATTGCGAAAGAGTTTGGTCCTCCGGTAGACGCCGTCCGGGTCCGACAGGAACTCCACAATCCCCATTCCATGGGCAGCCTTGTAAAGCTCCTTGAACGGCAGGTAGAAATTGTTGTGGCTGCTGGCAGGCGCTCCCTTCAAATCCACCGAGAAACGCCCGGAAAAATCCTTGGGCATGGGACGGTTAAGCAGGCTCTTGTTGTATTCATCATCTTCGTCTATCACGATCTGGGCGGCGTGATAGACATTGCCTGCGGCAGCCGTAGCCTGCACCAGGCTCTTGTCGCTCGGCGACAGCACGCCCTTGGGCGTGCCGAAGACCCTTTCATTTTCCGTGAACAAAATATCGAACAGCACCGCCTTCGCGCCGCTCATCGCCAGAAAATCCACCACGTCCGCGTGGACCGACCTCGGCCACGGCCACCTGCCCACGATGGGATTCATCCCGCGCAGCGACGCCTCATCCACCAGTATGATCGCCACATCGGGAGAAGAAGGGCTGCTGTTATATTTGGCGCGCATGTCAAACGCCTTGAGTTCCAACGCCTCGAACAGGCCGGAATAAAAGCCGAGATTGACCAGCAAGGCGGCAGCCAGTGCGATCAGCGCGCCGTGCAGGGCCTTCTTGTTGGCAAAGCGAAGCATCAATATTATCCTTTATTCAGAATGATCCATCAGCCCGTCATTCCGGCGAAGGCCGGAATCCAGTCATAATATTGATCCGGCCAGCGAATAGTATCACCGTCATACCGGCGAAGGCCGGTATCCAGTGGCGCGCAAGGCGCGCCGATATTTGTTTCTGCTGGATTCCGGATCAAGTCCGGAATGAC
>JANLIB010000296.1 GCA_024653675.1 Gallionella sp.
AACGAGTAAGGTTAGATTGTGATCGCGAAGCGAGCCACAATCTGAACCGTTTGTTGGACAAGCCCGGTGGGGCTGCTGTGAACCTGCTTGTTATGGAAATATCTCTCTGACCTTGGCGGCGCCACCGGGACATGTTCCGCTTCATGCCCCCCAATCCACCTCTAAAAGTTGCCATTGCGGCAACCTGTTCCGTTCAACCCGCCCTGTTTAACCCGTTTTTACCCGATTTCACCCTTTTGCAGGGCGAGTACGCCCGTGCCTGCCAAGTACGGCAGGCTGGAGGTGTGTGTTCCGTTACATGGCCGTCTCCCGATCCGCTGCTGGAGTCCGTAATCGCTTGATGAATGTTTTGATGCGGGTGCGGATAATCTTCATCATCCCGCCACAACATTTACAGCGTATCGCCGGGCGTGGTTGCGGCGGCGGGAGCACGACACGTTTGCGCAGTTGCACCAGCGGTATCAGTTTGCTGTTGGGATGCAGAAAGCCGAAGTTGCGGGCGCGGCGGTAACCTTTGGGCAGGATGTGTTGCAGGATCAGATGCAGGAATGCCACGGCACTCAGGGTGCGGGTTTCGGTCTGTTTGGTCTGGCTGTTCCGGTAGCGGAACGTCACCCGGCCATGCTTGCAGGACAGGATGTCTTTCTCCTGTATCACGCCCCGATACAGATAACGCCCGAGGTAAACCAGTGCCTGCTGGCCGGAGCCGACCGCTTTGCAATCCACCACCCATTCGGTGGAGTAAGCGTCCGGCAGTTTCAATCCTGCTTGTTTGATGCCCGCCAGCATCTTGGCGCGGAATACTTTTGCCAGCGCCTTGTGGTCGAACAGGTAACCGCCTTCTTTGTTGCGCCACCGCCGCTGCTTATTGTCGAACGCGGCCCCCGGCATGACCAGATGCACATGCGGGTGGTAGTCCAGCCGACGACTGTGGGTGTGCAGCACCGTCACTGCGCCAGCGGTGCCGCGCAGCTTTCTGTCATTCTGGCTGAAGGTGTTGACGGTCTCCCACGCGCTGCGGGTGATCAGGTCATACATCACGCGCTGGTGCTGCCAGGCCAGCGCGCGGAACTGGGCGGGCAAGGTGAACGTCACCATGAAGTAATTGCCGGGAACCAGCTTTTGCAACTGCTGGTCTATCCAGCGTTGCGATTCGTGCGCCTGACAATGCGGGCAGCTGCGATGCCCGCAGGAATGCGGCAAATAACTCTGCTCGGTGCAGCCATCGCAGGCAAGTTCCATCCTGGGACTCATGCTGCTGCGGCATAGTTGGAAGGCGTTTAACGCCGCCAATTGGCTGGGCAACAAGCGATGGCCATCTTGCGCGATAAGCTCGGTCGCATAGGTTTCAACAATGTGCGCCAGCCGGATCATTTGACGTTCCCCCAGCCGATTGATATCTGGCCTACCAGAGCATTGATGCGGTCTGCGGCGTTATCTTTGGTATGGTCGGTGAGGTGGGTGTAACGGATGGTGGTGAGGATGGATTGATGCCCGAGGATTTTTTGCACTTCCAGCAGGTCGACGCCCGCTTCGATCAGGTGGGTGGCATAGGAATGGCGCAAGCTGTGTGGCGTGATTCTTTTTTTAAACCGCAATCCCGTGCGACCTGGCGCAAGGTGGTCTGGATGCCGCCGCGATCCAGCGGGGCGGCGGCCAGGTGCGCTTTGTTGAGCCCGCACTTCCTGTTGGGGAAGAGCAATGCGGGGTTGCGGTGGGTTTGCCAGAAACGGCGCAATACCTGCAAGGTGTTCTCCGGCAATGGGACAAAGCGGTCACGGTTGCCTTTGGCGTTACGCACCTGCACCCGCATCCGGTCCGCATCAATATCCCCGATTTGCAAGCGCAACCCTTCACCCAGCCGCAGCCCCAGGCTGTACAGGGTGAAGAAAAACACGCGATAACTGAGCACACGCGTCGCCATGAAAATCTGTTGTGCCTGGGGCACGGTAATAATATCCGGCAACGTAAATGACTTGGGCGGTTTGACCAAATCTGCGCCAGGCCAGGGTTTATTCAATACTTGTGCGTAATAAAACTTCAGCCCGTACAGGTCATGTTTGAGCGAACTCCATGATAGCGAATTGACAATATGTACGAAATAATCGGTCAGCTGAAGCCTGGTCAAATCATCAATCCGGTAATCAAAATATACCCCGGCTCGACGTACGCCGTGTGAATACAGTGCGATGGTTTTTGGCTGCATCCCGTGCAACTTCAAACGATTGAGCAGACATTGATAATTGCACGCAAAATGCGCTGGAAATTCTGATGTCATTACGATTCATCCTCATGGTAAAGTACAAAAAATCCCTTTTGGGGTGAGGATGAATTATGTTATTTAATCTGGCTGCTGAGGGGTGTTTCTCCGCGATAGCGGCTTCGTTCAACC
>JANLIB010000298.1 GCA_024653675.1 Gallionella sp.
GCGTAACCCGACGTAATTTGGTGCAAACGTCGGGTTACGGCGCAAAAAACCGCGCCTAACCCGACCTACAGATACTGCCGTGTAATTACGCAATTAAACGCTAGGAAATCTTCCCGATCTTCACGCGCCATTCTTTTGGACCGGTCTCATGCACCGAGGTGCCGTTGCTATCCACCGCCACAGTGACCGGCATGTCCTGCACGGTGAATTCGTAGATTGCTTCCATGCCAAGGTCGGCAAAGGCCAGCACCTTCGACGCCTTGATCGCCTTTGAAACCAGATAGGCCGCGCCGCCGACCGCCATCAGATAAACAGCTTTGTGCTGCTTGATGCTCGCGATCGCCTCCGGGCCGCGCTCTGCCTTGCCGACCATGCCGATCAGGCCGGTCTTTTCCAGCATCATCCCGGTGAATTTATCCATGCGCGTCGCGGTTGTGGGGCCGGCAGGGCCGACCACTTCGCCGCGCACCGGATCGACCGGGCCGACGTAGTAGATGAAGCGATTGGTGAAATCCACCGGCAGCTTTTCTCCCTTCGCCAACATGTCGGCGATGCGCTTGTGCGCGGCATCGCGGCCGGTAAGCAGCTTGCCGGACAGCAGCAGCGATTCGCCCGGTTTCCAGGTGGCAATTTCTGCGCGCGTGACAGTGTCGATGTTGACGCGGCGCGAGTCGGCAGAGGCTTGCCATTCGACTTTCGGCCATTCGTCGAGCGACGGCGGCGTGAGCGCCGCCGGGCCGCTGCCGTCGAGGGTGAAATGGATGTGGCGGGTGGCGGCGCAGTTGGGAATCATCGCAACCGGCAACCCGGCGGCATGTGTCGGATAGTCCCTGATCTTGACGTCCAGCACGGTGGTGAGGCCGCCCAGCCCCTGCGCGCCGATACCCAGCGCATTGACCTTCTCGTACAGCTCCAGGCGCAGCTCTTCCACGCGATTGCTCGCCCCGCGCGCTTGCAGTTCGTGGATATCCACCGGTTCCATCAAAGCTTCCTTGGCGAGCAGCATCGCCTTCTCCGCCGTGCCGCCGAGACCGATGCCGAGTATGCCCGGCGGACACCACCCCGCGCCCATCGCGGGAACAGTCTTCAGCACCCAGTCAACCAGGCTGTCCGAAGGGTTGAGAACGACAAATTTGGACTTGTTCTCCGAGCCGCCGCCCTTGGCCGCGAGGATCACTTCGACCTTGCCGCCGGGGACGATCTCGTAATGGATCACCGCCGGGGTGTTGTCGCGCGTGTTCCTGCGCGCGCCGGCGGGGTCGCTCAGCACCGAGGCACGCAGCGTGTTGTCCGGGTTCAGGTAGGCGCGGCGCACGCCCTCGTTGATCATGTCGCCGACGCCCATGGTCGCATCATCCCAGCGCACCTCCATGCCAACCCTGACAAAGGCCACCACGATGCCGGTGTCCTGGCAGATCGGCCGGTGCCCCTGCGCGCTCATGCGCGAGTTGGTGAGGATCTGCGCGATGGCGTCGCGCGCCGCAGGCGACTGTTCGCGTTCGTAGGCCTTGCCCAGCGCCTTGATGAAGTCGAGCGGATGGTAGTAGGAAATGTATTGCAAGGCGTCGGCGACGCTGGCGATCAGGTCTTCTTGATGGATAGTTGTCATGTGATTAGGTTTCGGGTTGAGAGTAATTGTGCAAATTTCAGGGCGATATATTAACGGAATACACGGAGCGGTTAAAACGATTTGACGAAAACCGGAGCGTCTAAGCGCTCTTCAAGATTTCTCCCTGCGGTCGAAATGGCAGTTAAATTACCCCCGGCAAAGCCGGGGGCTTATTGGGTGAGCCCCTCAAAGGGGCCGATAAAACCGTGAGCCGCCTGAAGGCGGCGGGGTTTTTACTC
>JANLIB010000014.1 GCA_024653675.1 Gallionella sp.
TGCTCAAGAAATTTTAACGCTTACATATCAAACATATGCGGCGCGCTAAAATTTCTTTCGCGCCTTGTCTCGCTTAGGATTTTGAATTAATAGAGGCACCCCACATTTCATCCCAACTGCTGCGTTGCGCAAAAAATTTCTTGCTTACATATCATCCATATGCGGCGCGGCGAAATTTTTTTGCGCGCCTTGCATTTGGGCGAACTCTGAATTTTTAGAGGTGCCCTAAAGATCGGATTATCCCGGAAAAGCAACTGGCGTTACTGACAGGCCGCCCATTGTTCCACTATGGAGCGCACCGACCTCTCAATCGCAACGCCGTTTGGAAAGGTGCCGAGTGTGCCTTGCCGCGCGACAATCCCGAAATAATTTTTACTGCGATCCCAGAATGGATACGCCCCGTAGGCGCCGGGACTCGAAACACGTGTTCCCGGAGTGCAATTATAAGCAGCGCTTTGGCATTCATGCCAGAGACCAAAGCCATAGTGCCAATCTTCGCCGAGGGCGGCGATTGCAGGGGAGTAGGCGAAAATTGAGGAAACAGTCTGATCTGCCAGCAGTTGATTCATGGAAGCGGAGTTCAATAGCGTGCCTTCCTTGAGCGCCTTGAGAAATGCCATGTACTCTTCGCCGGTCCAATGCATCCCGCCTGCGAGGCGGGGATTGGCAGGTGGGGATTGGGTAGAAGGGGGAAGGTCATAGCTTGCTGCCGGGAAGAGGCCGGTTTGGGCTTTAAATTCCGAAAACACATCCCGCCAGGTTGCGGCATTGCGTGCCCTGATTGCCATCAGTCCCGCCACCTGCAGATGAGTGCTTGCATAGTAAAACTCCTGTCCCGGTGTTTTTCCGTTACCGGTATTGGCGTCTGCGATGTTGTTGACGCAGGCCGCGAAGTTGAAGTCACCCAGGTTAAGACATAGCGGTTCTGTTATCAGGCCCGAGGTGAAACTCAGCAAATGCGCAAGGGTCACGTTGTAAAGGGAATCACTGTTCGAGATGGGCCATGTTGCGATCCGATCCTGCGGCTTATCCGTGAGATTCAGATAGCCCTGTTCGACCAGGCGCAGAATGATCACCGCTGAGACCAGCTTGGATGTAGACGCCGATTCATAGGAAGTTTGAAGAGTGGATATGCCCCGATTGAAGTTGTGCCGGCGGCTATCCTGCCGCTCTACCGAGAAAGAAAAATCGACATCCGATATGGTTTGCGAAAGCGCTGTATCCATGTCCGTTTCGAGCTGCGTTACCGAACACAATGATAGCGGCGCGTGGCTGCCCTCACCACAGCCTGCCGCAAAAAAAACGCAGACCAGAAGAGATACGGCCAGCCTGCTCTTTGCAAGCGCACCCCGGCCAAGTAAATGTCCTGCTGCAAAAAGGTGATATCTTGCTCTGCAGGATGGATGAAGACCGGCCAATAAACTTGTTGCGCTATCGAATGACTTCATGAGAGCCATCATACACATCCAAGGCAAACATATCGTGCCATAAACCTGCGCGTCGCGTCTGGCTCGAAGGGCGATTGTGTATCGTAACCATTTTCCAAATGACGTCAGCTGCGCGATCGCCTTGTCAACGCGCAGGTCTGACCGTTGCCCCAGTATTGCTTAAGGGCACCTCTATTAATCCAAACTCCGTCGCGATACAGCGTTGCTCAACAAATTTTAACGCTTACATATCAAACATATGCGGCGCGCTAAAATTT
>JANLIB010000065.1 GCA_024653675.1 Gallionella sp.
CTGCGCGCGAGCCGTCTGGTCGCGCGCAGGGCGCGCTCCTACAAGTTTCAACTGCGTTTTTTAGGATAATTTCTCGCAAGGTTAACGCGGATGATGCGAGGATCGCGAGCACTGGCACTGCCCGGCTCCGCCCCCGAATTGCGCAGCAGGTGCGATTCAAACTGATGTGGAAGAATAAAAACATTGAGCGGCACCGATTATCAACAATAGACCGCGATGCTGTTCAACAGCGACCGGTGTACACTCCCTTCTCCCGCTGGCGGGATAACCAGCGACTTGGCTGGCGTAGTTTGCCAGCCTAGTCGAATGGCTAGTTGTTTTACCCAGAAGGGCTGGGGATGAGGGGCTATGCGATGTAGAAAGCGTGATTGTTGCTCAACACCCCTCTGATGAAACTACTAGCCATTCCACTAGGTTGCCCAACGACGGCAACCAAGTGGCTGGTTAACCCTAACCCTCTCCCGCCAGCGGGAGAGGGAATTTGCGCGGCGATCTCCACTCAATGTAATGAGTTATCTGGGGTACTTCAACATCAGCTTGAATCGCACCCTTGCGCAGCAGATTTATGTCGCTATGTATAATTGCGGCGTACAATAAAAAACATGAATGCATTCTTTATTGAAGAAGCGGCGATGAATACCCAGGCGTCCGGAATCGCCGGCCTGCCCCGGCCAGGCAAAGCGCCGCCCCCGCAGCCCGCTGTTGCGGGGCAAGCCATTTCCGAAGTCCCGCTCCGGATAAAGGGTCTTCTGGCATTTGCCGCAGTCGTGATATATGCGGTGCTTTTGACCTCTTATACTTTCGACAAGAAAGCGGAACTGGTTGGCGAATTTGATCATTTGCAGAATCTTTACAGGATAGAGGACGATCTAAGACAGGTGGATGCAGCCGCATTGCACATCGTTATGGCGGTGTTCCTCAACTCCAACACGGCTGACCACAAATCGATCACGCAGCGGTTCAGGGGGAATTTCGAACTGCTCAGAAAGAAGAACGCCGAGCTGATAGCACGCCATCCCGCTGCAGGCTTGAATCTGTCCGGAATCGAGCAGGCAATGGCGCAGGCGGCTGAACATCCCTCTGCGGAAGGGCTGGCAGCGATGAATTCTGAATTGCTCAAGGTCAAGATCGATATCACCCGGCATATTGATGAATCACGGAAGGAACAAAAAGCGACGGCGGATCGTTTCCGGATGCAATGGGATTCGGCCGCGCTCGCCTCTTTGCTGTTCGGATTGATCGGCCTGTTATTATTGGGCACCATCATCGGGTTGTTTTTCACACGTCTCACCAACGATCTGCATGCCCTGAAAGCGCGCGCGCTTGATATCGTCAATGGTGAACGGAACGCCCTGAACCCGGTGACCCGCAACGATGAGGTGGGCGAATTGATGCAGGCGGTCAATCAGATGGCGAGCGATCTGGACGAGCGGGAAAACGAGCTGGTGATCGCGCGCCAGAAATATTTTCACCAGGAAAAAATGGCGGCAGTGGGCGCGCTGGCCGCCGGCGTGGCTCACGAAATTGGCAATCCCATCGCGGCCATGTCCGGCGTATTGCAGGAAATGGCTGACGCGCAGGTTGCAGGGCAAACCAGTTCAGCGGAGAACGGCAAATTGGAGATGTTGCAAACCCATATCCACCGGCTTTCCGCGATCACCCGCGAAATATCCGAATACGCCGCACCGCAACCCATGGAACGCCAGCTGCTTGATCTGAATGCACTGGTGAGAACAACGGCAGGCCTGATAAGCTACGACAAAAGAATGCAACGAGTCAACCTGAGACTTGATCTGGACAACCAGCTGCCCGCGATTTACGGCGTGGCCGACCAGCTCACACAAGTCATCATGAACCTGCTGATCAATGCCGCCGATGCTCTCGGTTCATCCGGACGCCACGCACAGGAGATCATCCTGCACAGCGAAGCGATTGACGGTAATGTGCGCTTCTCGGTAACGGATAACGGCTGCGGTATGAGCCAGGAAACGCTGAACCGCGCATTCGAGGCTTTCTATACCACCAAAAGCAGGGGCACCGGGCTTGGCCTGTCGCTCTGTTATTCCATCATAACCGG
>JANLIB010000080.1 GCA_024653675.1 Gallionella sp.
ATCGAACGCCACAGCAGCAGGTTGCCCATGGTCGGCTTGACGGTCAGCCGCTCGGCTGCATGGCCGCGCAGCAGGGCGGTTGCGCGCATCGCATCTTCGGCGCGCTGGTGCTGCAACCAGCCGGCGGAAAGATACGCCGCAGCCAGTAACAGGCCGATGCGCGCCGGCAGCGTCCTGTGGCGGCGCAGGCCGGTAACCATCGCAGCGCCCAGGATCAGGAAGAACAGCGGATCGAAGATCGGGATGATGCTCCATGCGATGCGCTCGCCGGTGAACGGCCACAACAGGTGCGTGCCGTAGCTGGTGCAGGCATCGAGAAAGCCGCTCGTGGCGCAGCCCAGCAGGGCATACAGATAGATACGCCTGAAGCCGAGCGGCTGAACAAATTTCCTGAATGCCAGCCAAAGAATCAGCGAGACGAGCAAAGCCCCGAAGGGAATGAAAATCAGGGAATGGGTGAACTGGCGGTGATACTCCAGCGTCAGCAGCGGGTCGGCTGAAGACTGGATCAGGGCATCCGCGTCCGCCAGCAAGGCGGCAAGAAAGCCCACCGTCGTTGCGGCGCGCGTTTCGGTTTTCCTGCTGCACGCCTGGGCGAGCGTTCCACCCAGCAGCCCGTGGGTCAGTAAGTCCATTTATGCGCCCCTATTCCAGTTCTGAATGTCCAAAGTAGGGCGTCAATAAGCGAAGCGCATTGCGCCGAATGTTTTTTTCAACTTATATCCACGATGCTCAGCGACCGCGCCGCCGGTCAGTTTCGTAGGGTGGGCGCAGCCCACGCGGTATTTGTCATTCGACCGCGATGTCAACTGCGTGGGCTGCGCCCACCCTACAACTACAACAGCGTGGGTTTTGCCCACCCTGTTACTGCCTGTCGTTTACCGCAGCAGGCAGCCCTAAAACTTGTACCCGCGATGCACCGCGACCACGCCGCCTGTCAGATTGAAGTATTCGACGCGTTCCAGCCCGGCGTCTTCCATCATCTTTTTCAGCTCCTCCTGTCCCGGATGCATGCGGATTGATTCGGCGAGGTAGCGGTAGCTGTCGGCGTCGTTGGCGATCAGTTGTCCGATTTTCGGCAGCACTTTGAACGAATAGGCATCGTAGATCTTTTCCAGCGGCTTGGCGACTTTGGAGAATTCCAGCACGATCAATCGCCCGCCGGGTTTAAGCACCCGGACCATTTCGCGCAATGCGCCGTCCTTGTGCGTGACGTTGCGCAGGCCGAAGGCGATGCTGACGCAGTCGAAATAATCGTTCGGGAAAGGCAGGCGCTCGGCGTCGCATTGCGTGACCGGCGTGGCATATCCGGCGTCGAGCAGGCGGTCGCGGCCGACGCGCAGCATGGCGTTGTTGATGTCGGTGAGCACGACCTGGCCGCTGCTGCCGGCTTCTTTCAGGAACAGCCGCGACATGTCCCCTGAGCCGCCCGCCACATCGAGTACGCGCTGCCCCTCGCGCACGCCGCTGACGCTGATTGCGAAGCGCTTCCACAGGCGGTGCAGGCCGGCCGACATCAGGTCGTTCATCACATCGTATTTGCCGGCGACCGAGCTGAACACGCCCGCGACGCGTCTGGATTTTTCATCCTCGGCGACGGTCTCGAAACCGAAGTGTGTTGTTTTGCTCATCGTTTACTCCTGAACGAACCAGCTCCCTTTCCCGCAAGAATTAAAGAATTGCCTTTCTCGTTTGCTTCCTCGCCCGCTTGCGGGAGAGGATTGAGGAGAGGGGCTTCTCTCGGGAGATGGTTGGGGAGAGGGGGGCGTACGGATTCTACCCCCTCCCTGACCTTTCCCGTGAAGGGTGAGGGGACGGTTTTATGGTTAGCGGCTTGCGCCCGCTGCCTCCAGCCTGGCCAGATAATCCTGCCACAGCGCATCCTGGTTTTTAGCCAGGTTGTAGAGATAATCCCAGGAATACAAACCGCTGTCATGCCCGTCGTCAAAATCGATCTTCAGGGCGTAGCTGCCTACCGGTTCGATGCCGAGCACCGATACATTCTTCTTCCCGGCCTGCAATACCTCTTGCCCAGGTCCGTGCCCGCGCACTTCGGCTGACGGCGAATGCACGCGCAGGAACTCGAACGGGAGACGGAATCGGGAACCGTCCTCGAAGGCGATCTCAAGCAGTTTCGATTGCTGGTGCAGGGTGATTTCGGTGGGTTGCTCAATAATCATGATGGTTGCCTATAGGGAATGAATCTTGTTGAGGAGTGCGGTGGTGGAGCGTTCATGCACGAACGGAATGCTATGCACCGAGCCGCCCCAGCCTTGCACATCGGCGGCGCCGACGATTTTTTCAACTTGCCAGTCGCCGCCCTTGACCAGCACGTCCGGGTGGCATGCGCGGATCAGTTCCAGCGGCGTGTCCGCTTCGAACGGCGCCACCAGGCTGACAGATTCGAGCGCGGCAAGCACCGCCATGCGGTCTTGTCCGGTGTTGACCGGACGATCGCTGCCCTTGCCCAGACGTTTCACCGAGGTATCGCTGTTCACCCCGACGACAAGCGACGCGCCCAATGCGCGGGCCTGCGCGAGATAGGTGACATGGCCGCGATGCAGCAGATCAAAACAGCCGTTGGTAAATACCAGGGGGCGAGGCAAAGCGGCGACCCTCGCGGCGAGTTCGCCGGGGGAGCACAATTTATTTTCGAAGGCGGGTGCCAAATGCGTTTTCATTCGCCCAGCAACAGATAATCAATGACGTCGCATAAACAATGCAGGGTGAGCAAATGCACTTCCTGGATGCGCGCGGTGCTTTGCGCATTTACGCAGATCAGCACATCTCCGTCGCGCAGCGCGCGCGACATCTCGCCGCCATCGCGCCCGGTCAGCGCGATCACGCGCATCTCCCGTTCGTGCGCGGCATGGATCGCCGCGACAACATTTGGGGAATTTCCGCTGGTGGAAATCGCCAGGAGGCTGTCGCCGGGCAAGCCGAGCGCGCGCACTTGTTTGGAAAATATCTGGTTGTAATCGTAATCGTTGGCGATCGAAGTCAGCACCGAACTGTCGGTGGTCAACGCGACGCACGCCAGGCCGGGGCGTTCCTTTTCGAAACGATTCAGCAGCTCCGCCGCAAAATGCTGCGCATCCGCAGCCGAACCGCCGTTGCCGCAGCACAGTATCTTGCCATCAGTGGTGACGCAGTCGAAAAAAATCTGCGCCCCATTTGCGATGGGTTGCGCCAGCGCGTCCTTGACCTTCAGCTTGATCTCGGCGCTGTCCTTGAAATGCTTAATGATGCGTTTATTTATATCCATGTGCCTGCTTGTTTGGGGCGCCCTTGAGAACGCGAATATTAACCGAATCAGGCATCGAACGCATTCTTGAGCCACT
>JANLIB010000081.1 GCA_024653675.1 Gallionella sp.
AAATTTTAACGCTTACATATCAAACATATGCGGCGCGCTAAAATTTCTTTCGCGCCTTGTCTCGCTTAGGATTTTGAATTAATAGAGGCGCCCCATAGAAGCTCCAGATTTTCAGGCGTAGTTCTTCGCCACGAAATCCCAGTTAACCAGATGATTCAGGAAGGTTTCGACAAACTTGGGACGCTGGTTGCGGTAATCGATGTAATAGGCGTGCTCCCAGACATCCACGCACAACAGGGCTTTTTCGCCTATGGTCAATGGAGTTCCGGCCGCACCCATGTTGACGATATCCAGACTGCCGTCCGCCTTTTTCACCAGCCATGTCCAGCCGGAACCGAAGTTGCCCACGGCGGACGTTTGAAAGGCTTTTTTGAAGTCATCCAGGCTGCCCCATTTTTTGTTGATCGCGGCAGCCAGTGCGCCGTTCGGCGCGCCACCGCCATTCGGCTTCATGCAATTCCAGAAAAAAGTATGGTTCCATACTTGCGCGGAGTTGTTGTAAATGCCGCCTGCGGGCGCCTTTTTGATGATCGCCTCCAGGCCAAGGCTCTCGTACTCGGTGCCCTTGATCAGGTTGTTCAGGTTGGTCACGTAAGCCTGGTGATGCTTGGCGTAATGGTATTCGAAAGTCTCCTTTGACATGTGCGGTTGCAGCGCATCCATGGCGTAGGGTAATGCAGGCAGGGTATGTTCCATTGTTTTCTCCTTAATGTAATTATGCAGCCAGATATGAAAACGCTGCCGGATACTACATACAATCCGGCTTGCATACATTGAGCGGCGTCAACTTTACGCCTGATAGTGCCGGTCTTCCTGGTTGGCTGCCGTAGCTTCCATAATGAACGGCATGTCAGCCTTCCAGCCATTGCCCATCGCCAAATATCAGTGCGCAGTGCACCGTCTTGCCCGCGTACACCGCTTGCATCGCGGTCCGATATTCCTGCATCTGCGCCTGATGACGCGCCGCATCTTCGCTGCCGCCCAGCTTGTAATCCAGCACCCACACCTCTTTGTCGAACTCGACCAGCCGGTCGATGCGTTTCAATTCGCCTTTTGCGTTGACATAGGGCATCTCGTTACCGGCGCTTCGATATTGCCGCGCATCGAAAAAGCGCGCGAGATGCGGCAGAGAAATAAGATGTTGCGCTTGTTGCCAGAGTGCATCTATTTCAGCGGATGAAATTGAGAGGCGCTGTTGGAGTTCGACTCTTCGATCAACATCCCTCTCCCCCAGCCCCTCTCCCGCTTGCGGGCGATGGGAGTAATCGGTGAGGTGTTGCAACAGCGCGTGCAGCCAGATGCCGCGCTGCTGCTGCATGGTGTTACGGGCGGCGCGTTTACCGGTGGGGATGATTTGTGGGAGTGCGTAGGTTGGGTTAGCAGGTTCATCGCGTAACCCAACATTGCCATGCGTCGGGTTACGCCCTGGCGGGCTAACCCGACCTACATAAGATGCAAGACTGTGTAGCGGATTCTTCTGCCCGCTTGTCACTGCCGCGATGCGGTCGTACCACGATAGCGTCCTCTTGTTTGCCTCCCTGTCTTCGCTCTTGCCGTTGCCGCTCACGATCAGCGCCTGTTGCGCGCGGGTCATGGCGACGTAGAGCAGGTTCATCTCTTCGCGAGCCTGCTGCGCGGCGTCCTGCTCGAACAACGGCGCGCGTTTCCTGCCGCGCGAAGCCTGGTCGGCGTACAGGGAAAAGTGCAATGGCCTTTGTTCATGCGTCGGCCAATCGAGCAAAACGTCGTTTCCTTCCCTGTTCTTCTTTTCTGCGTTCGCGTCCAGCAGCCAGACGACAGGCGCTTCCAGCCCCTTGGCCTCATGCACGGTGTAGATGCGCACCGCATCGCCTGCCACTCCGAGCTTTCCTTCGTCCGGCGCGTCGTCGCGGCTGTCGCGTAATTCGCGAAGCTCCTGCAGGAAACGCGGCAAGCTGGGATAGCGCCCCGCATCAACGGAGAGCGCGATCTCCATCAGGGCGTGCAGATTGGCGGTGACTCTGGCGCGCATCTCGGGCGGCAGCACAGCGGCGTATCTCGCCAGCACGTCACCCTCGAAATAGATGCGGTCGAGCAGGTCGTGCACCGGCAGTTTGTCGGCCAGAGCGAGCCAGCTTTGCAGCAGCCCGGCGGCACGTTGCAGCGCGGGCGATGGGTCGGCAAGGTGTTGCAGACGTTGCCACCATGAGGGTTGAGGGTCGGGGATTGAGGATTGAGAAACACCTTCTGCTCCGAACTCTCGATCCTCAATCCTCGATCCCCGATCCTGATTTTCCGATCCTGCAATCAACATCAAGTCTTCATCGCCGCACGCGAAGACCGGCGCGCGCAGCACCTGTGCAAGCGCCAGATCGGCAAACGGGGTGATCAGGAAAGTCAGCAGCGCCTGGATGTCTTCCGCTTCCAGCGTATCGAGCAGGCCGCCGCGCCGCGAACTGATGAAAGGGATGTGGCATGCGCGCAAGGCTTCTTCGTACACCGCGAGATGGGTGCGGCTGCGCACCAGCACCATGATGTCGCCGTAGCGGGCGCGGCGTTGTTTACCATCGCCCTGTATGCTCCAATCGCTGACGATGGTTTGCAGCATGCCGGCAAATTGCGCGGCTTCCTTTTGCCGCGCGCCCTCATCTGCTTCCGCGCGCGGGGTGGTCAGCGGATCGCGCAAACTCAGTTCGCTTGATGCTGGCTGATTCTGTCCTCCGTCCTCTGTCTTCTGTCCTCTGGCAAGCGGTAGCACCGCCACATAACCAGGCAAGCCAGTGTGTTCTGCCGTGTGCGGTTCGAAATCCACGAAGCCTTCCGGATGGCCGGCGAATACGGCATTGACGGCGTCCAGCACGGCAGGCGCGTTGCGCCATGTGTGGTTGTTGCGCAACTCATGCGCCGCGAAGTTATCTTTCAGGTATTCGCGCGCCACACCGAACAGGCGCGCATCGGCACGGCGGAACCGGTAGATTGATTGCTTGGGGTCGCCGACGATGAATACCGTTGGCTGCGACTCCACCGCAACCGCCGCGTCGAACCAGGCGCGCATGATCTGCCATTGCAGCGGATTGGCGTCCTGGAATTCGTCCAGCAGCACATGGCGGTAGCGGCTGTCGAGTTTGTACTGCATGGTCTCGGCGTGTTCGCTCTGTTGCAGCAGGCGGCACAATTGCCATTCCAGATCGGAAAAATCCATCTGCTGATTTTGTTGCTTCAATGCCTGATACCGCATCAGGAACGCCACGCCGCAATGCAGCACCGCCTCGTTCAGGCGATATGCCTGCTGCTCGGCGAGCGTGTCGCGCACATCTTGCAGGCTGGCTTGCAGATTATCGAGGGCAGCCGCAAAGACTGTTTCATCCTGTTTTTTTGTGGCGCCAAGTTTGCGGGGCTTGTTTTCCGTGGTGAACAGCAGAGGCCACACTTGATCAAAACGCGACTCGGGCGCGGAATCCGTCCATGCGCGTTCCAGCCCGGTTGCCTTGGTCTTTTGCACCTCAGTGCCGTTGCCAGCCCATTGATGCACAAACGCAAACAGCAACTCTTCGCTGTTGCCGCACATGCCCCAGTCCGCAACCGGATCGAACGCCATGTCCACCGCAAGGCCGGCGCGCAAATTATCCAGCGCGAACGTCAGCGCATCAACGCCCTCTCCCCCAGCCCCTCCCCCGCCCGCGAGGGAGGGAAGGTGTGAGGTGTAAGCCCACCACTCGGCGCGCTTGGCGAGGAAATTGAACAGCAGTTTGCGCGTGTTGTACAGGCCGCACTCGCCGAACAGCCATTGCATATGCTGCGCCTCGGCACTGTCCGGCTGCTTGCGCATCTGCTCCAGCAACTCCTCCCATGCTTCCTCCTGCACACTGCCGGCGCGCTCCAGCAGGCTCATGCCCAGCATCACGCCGGCGTTGAGCGGCGCGCGCTGCATGACTTGCATGAACCAGCCGTGGAAGGTGCTGATGGTAATGCCCGGCTGCGCCAGCAACCCGCTGCTGTACAGGCTGCGGGAGCGTTGCAGCTGCGCGTCGCTCAGATTATTTACGCCACGTTCGGCAAAGAACCGGCGCACCGCCGCATCGTCGCCCACCGCCAGGTCGCGCAGCCAAAGCTGCAAGCGCGCCTGCATCTCCTGCGCCGCCTTGCGCGTGAAGGTGATGGCGAGAATCTGCGAAGGCTGCGCGCCGTCCAGCAGCAGGCGGACGATGCGCGACACCAGCAGCCAGGTCTTGCCGCTGCCGGCGCAGGCTTCGACCACGATGCTGAGTTTCGGATCGAGGGCGATGTGGTTACTCATTGCACGCCCCCCTTCTCCACCATTCCCCCTTGCGGCACACACCGCGCATTTCGCAATACAGGCAAGCCTGGCCGATGCCATTCGCGGGTAGACCGGCGCCGCCACGCATGCTTTCCATCATTTGCACCAGTCGCTCCGCATTGAGCTGCGCCAACAGCGGGACATCTTGTTTGGGTTCAACCAATTTCACTTTCCCGTTTTCGATACTGACAAATGCGGCATCCGCTGCTTCATGCGCGTAGGCATAACACGCCAGTTGCACATCCTCGCCCGGCTCCAGCAATTTATTTCGCAGCGCCTGGTCGCTCTGAGTCTTGTAATCAAGTACACGTTTTTCTTCTTCTCTCACATCCAGTCTGTCGATGCGTCCGCGCAGCCGCACTCCTTCCAACTCCCAATCGAACGCGCTCTCCGACCCGGCATAGCGCCAGCCTTGCGTTTCGTTCTCTCCCTGCCATTCGAGATAGGCCGGCAACGACTTGAACCAGCGCGCCAGCCAGGCGCGCGCGGCAAAATCCTGCTCCAGCAGATCGGCGAATATCTGCTCGCTGATCTGCCGCAATGCCGCTTCCATGTCCCCGGCGGGATGCCCGCTCACTTGCGGATAGCGCTCATGGAAGCGGCGCAGGATGTCATGCACGCGCTCGCCGTAATCGCGCTTTTCGATGATTTCCTGAACCTCGTCCAGTTCGTTCAGACGCAGGATGTGCCGCGCATAGAATTGATACGGGCAGGCCACCAGGCTGTTATAGGCGCTGATGGACACGCTCGCCGGAACGGCTTCCGCTACGCTTGGCGCAGGTTGCACGGCTTGCGGCAGGCCGGCCTTGTGCGCTTCTTCTGCCGCGAGATACGCAAGCAGATCCTTATCGCTCAGATCGTCGTTGTAAGCCAGCGCGTGCAGGCCACGCAGCATCTCCAGATAAGGGCTGAGCAAGGTTTCTTCGCCGTCGCGCTCCTTCTGCCAGGTCGCCAGCACGCAATCGTTCATCGCAAGCAAGGCCATCAGGTCGTCGCGCTGCCGTGCAGCGTGGGTGCTGCGTGTCGGCAGGTTCAGGCTGCTGCGCACCGCATCGTTGAACCAGCGTCCGCCATCCGGCACGCTGGGCAGATGGCCGGCATCGCAACCCAGCAGCAGAACCGCGTCAAAGGCGCGCCAGCGCGTCGCGGCCAGATGGGTGAGCCGCACCCGGCTGTCTATGCTGCTGTCGCGGTAGGTCTGCGTATCCAGTTGCTGCGCCAGCCAGCGCCGCCACTCGGCGAAACTGTACAGGCCTGCGTCTCCCGCCAGCTCCTGCCGCCAGCTTTCCAGCATGTTCTGCAACTGCGCGCCAGCATCATCCAGTTGCAAGCCGGTATCAATGCCCAGGATACCCAGGCTTGCGCGCAGCGCGGATAACCAATCCGCCAATGTCCGGCGCTTCCCCTGTTCCAGCAGCAAGGCAGCCTGGCGCAGGCGCGCGAGGGGTTGATGCAGAACCACCTCATGCCCGGCAAGAGAAACGAATTTCTCCAGCCCGGCGACCACGCCTTGTTTGCGCAGCAGCTGCTCCAATTGATACACCGCCGCCTTGCGCCCGGCGGCAGGCATGTCGGCAAAAATGAAAGGCGACTTGAGCAGATCGAGCAGGTCGTGATGATAAAAATCGCTTTGCAGCGCATCCAGCCAGCGCATCAATACGGTGCTCACCGACAGTGTGGCAAAGGTCCAGCCGGTCTCGTCCTGAACCATCACTTGCACGCGCTCCAGCAGGGCGCGCACCCGGCGCGCCACCATACGATCCTGGGCGACGATGGCGATGTCGCATTTTCCCGCTTGCAGCCAGCGGCGCACTTGCATGGCTGCGGCACGCGCTTCCTGCTCAAGGCTGGTTGCAGCGAAGAAGCGCAGCGTGCCGCCGAGCGGCGGAATATTCTGCGTGCGCAGGAAAGATGATTGATCGCGCAATGAAGTTAAACCGCCCCTCACCCCCAACCCCTCTCCCGCCTGCGGGAGAGGGGAGCCGGTTGACTCCCTCTCCCGCAAGCGGGAGAGGGCTGGGGAGAGGGCTTGCGAAACAAAGCCGGGTTTCTCTTTCACCATCTCGCGCAGATCGCACACCGTCACTTCGGCGTTTGCCGCGTATTGATCAAGAAAGCGCTGTTCCAGCGCATCAAAGTCTGAAGTGCGCAGCACGTACAAAGGCCGGCATGCCTGCGCCGCCAGCCTTGCCAGGCGTTGCTGGAAGGTGCGCGCAACATCCAGTTCGCCGCCGCTTTGCATCGCGAACCACAGCTCGAACACCAGCCGCGCTTCCAGTTGCAGCGTGCTGTTCTGCCGTGCCTGATAGGCCTGCTGCACGGCAACGGCAAACGCTTCCGCATCGTGCGGCAATTCAGCGAGCGCAAGCGTCAGTTCATCGAACAAGGCCAGCAGTTCCTGCGTCATGCTCCACAGGTCTGCCTGATCGAACCACTTCTGCTTGCGCAACTGCCGGTAAAGCAATGCGCCGCGCTGGCTATCTGTGATGCCGGGAGTATCCAGCGGAACGGATTGCGCCCAGTCGTTGAGTGTGATCATCTGCGGCAGCAACAACGCGGGCAGCTTCGCCGCCGCGCTTAACGCCTGCGCCAGCGGCTGGGCGGCGTGATTATTGGGCAACAGCACCGTTGCCCCGCGCAGATCGGGCGGCGCGTGCCGCGCCAGGACAAGGCGCGCGACGCGATCAAAAAAAACAGCGGACGCTGTTTGCGCACCGCTGTTTTTGATTGGCTCCATGTCTTATTCCGATTTGCGTTACAAACACCCTTAATCCCGTAGGGTGCGTTTACGCACCGATTGGCAATGGTGCGTAAACGCACCCTACATTATTTCTGTTTCTATTGCTGAAATGAGTCAGCGTTCCAGCAGATGCAGCTTATCCTTCACGTCTTTCCACTCGTCCGCATCGGCAGGCGCATCCTGTTTCTCGACGATGGGCTTCCATTGCTTTGCCAATTCGGCATTCAGTGCGATAAAATGCCGCTGGCTCTCGGGCAGGTCATCCTCGGCAAATATCGCCTCTGCCGGACATTCCGCCACACATAGCGTACAATCGATGCACTCGTCGGGATCGATCACCAGCATATTCGGCCCCGCGCGGAAACAATCCACGGGACACACTTCCACGCAATCGGTGTATTTGCATTTGATGCAGGATTCCGACACAACATAAGTCATAAGACGCTCCAATAGCCAACAGTGCATTATTCTAGCAGAGCAAAGGGCAAATTAATTCACTTCACAGAACAGCCATTATTGGTTAGGATGCCATCTGAAATTCATTCGACACTTCCCCACGCAACGCCCGTTCAACCCTCACAAAGCGAGATTAAACCATGAGCGAACACATACATTATGTTTCTGACGCCACTTTTGACGCCGAGGTTTTGCAGGCGCCCCTGCCGGTTCTGGTGGATTACTGGGCCGAATGGTGCGGCCCCTGCCGCATGATCGCGCCTATCCTGGACGAGATATCCAAGGAATACGCCGGACGCCTGAGCATCGCCAAACTGAACGTCGACGAGAACCAGCAAACCCCGGCAAAGTTCGGCATACGCGGCATTCCGACGTTGATGCTGTTCAAAAACGGCGACATTGCGGCCACCAAAGTCGGCGCCTTGTCAAAATCCCAATTAACAGCTTTTATTGACAGCCACATTTAAAGCGTTTAGTGTCACACCCGCATCGCCTCTCCAGCTTCGTCCCTTAAGCAACTAAAACATAAAAAACGAACGTCCTTAGGCCATGCGGGTGAATATCTTTCACCCGAACCAACCCCTTTCATTCAGCCTTTCCCAATCATCCTTCTTTCAATCACCACTCTCGCATCGCTATGCACTTATCCGACCTGAAGACCAAGCACGTCACCGAACTCGTTGAAATGGCTGCGGCCAATGAAATAGAAAACGCCAACCGAATGCGCAAGCAGGACGTGATGTTCGCGCTGTTGAAAAGCCATGCCAAAAAAGGCGAAAGCATCTTCGGCGACGGCACGCTGGAGATACTGCCGGACGGCTTCGGCTTCCTGCGCTCGCCGGACACCTCATATCTGGCCGGCCCGGATGACATCTATGTGAGCCCCAGCCAGATACGCCGTTTCAACCTGCACACCGGGGATACGATCGAGGGCGAGATACGCACCCCCAAGGACGGCGAACGTTATGTCGCGCTGGTGAAGGTGGACAGGGTCAACGGCGAGCCGCCCGAGAACGCGAAGAACAAGATCCTGTTTGAAAACCTCACACCGTTATTCCCGACCGTGCCCCTGATCCTCGAGCGCGACATCAAGGCCGAGGAGAACATCACCGGACGCATCATCGACATCGTCGCGCCGATCGGCAAAGGCCAGCGCGGCCTGCTGGTGGCCTCGCCGAAATCCGGCAAGACCGTGATGCTGCAGCACATCGCGCATTCCATTTCCTCGAACAACCCCGATGCCACCCTGATCGTGCTGCTGATCGACGAACGCCCCGAGGAAGTGACCGAGATGACCCGCACCGTACGCGGCGAAGTGGTCGCTTCCACCTTCGACGAACCGGCCAGCCGCCATGTGCAGGTCGCGGAGATGGTGCTGGAAAAGGCCAAACGGCTGGTCGAGCACAAAAAAGACGTGGTGATCCTGCTCGATTCCATCACCCGCCTGGCGCGCGCCTACAACACCGTGGTGCCCTCTTCCGGCAAGGTGCTGACCGGCGGCGTGGATGCCAACGCGCTGCACCGCCCGAAGCGCTTCTTCGGCGCGGCGCGCAACATCGAGGAAGGCGGTAGCTTAACCATCATCGCCACCGCGCTGGTGGATACCGGCTCGCGCATGGACGACGTGATCTACGAGGAATTCAAGGGCACCGGCAACATGGAGATCCATCTGGATCGCCGCATGGCCGAAAAGCGCATCTATCCGGCGATCAACGTGAACCGCTCCGGCACGCGCAAGGAAGAATTGCTGATCAAACCGGACATCCTGCAAAGGATCTGGCTGCTGCGCAAACTGCTCTACCCGATGGACGAACTCGAAGCGATGGAATTCCTGCTCGACAAGATCAAGGCGACCAAGAACAACGCGGAGTTCTTCGACTCCATGAAGCGTTAAAACTCAATATTTCATTTGCCCGTCATTCCCGCGCAGGCGGGAATCCAGATGACAGAAGAATCTCCCGCGAAGCGGGACGACATCGGGATTTTGTCCGCTTCGCGGGATGTTTGTCCTTGCTGGATTCCCGCCTGCGCGGGAATGACGAAATACATAGGTTGGGTTAGCAGCTTTATCCCGTAACCCAACAAACCCAACCTGTAATTCCATTTCCAAATTGAAAGTGCAAAGACGTAGGGTGCGTTCTACGCACCATTATCGTTGGTGCGTAGAACGCACCCTGCATGATCATTGTTGTTTTAAAATAAAATGGAATAACTAGCGGCTTGCCGCCACCTCCCATTCCGCTACCCCATCCCGCAATTGTGCGGATCTGAAGCCCTCCTTGCGCAGCAGATCCACCGCATCTTTCGCCATCAGGCAATAAGGGCCGCGGCAGTAGGCAACGATCGGCCTGTCCTTGGGCAGCTCCGCAAGCCGTTGGCGCAATTCGTCGATTGGAATGGAGCGGGCGAATGGAAGGTGCGTCGCCAGATACTCCTCGGCCGGGCGCACATCCAGCACGACCACCTCTCCGCGGCGCGCCATTTTCATCAGCGTCTCACGATCATTTGGCACCAGCTCATCCGGTTGTGTAGCGATTTTCTGTATTTCCATTTGCAGTTCGATCAGGCGATTTTCGGCCAGCGTATGGATATGCACCCATAAACCGGCGACCGCCTTGTCGGCCAGACGATAGAGAATGTTTTTGCCTCGCCGCTCGGTTTCAACCAGATGAGCGCCACGCAACTCACGCAGATGGGCGCTGGCCAGCTTCATGCTGATGGAAGCCTCATGCGCGAGCGTTTCAACCGTCTTTTCACCCTGACACAGCAGCTCGATCAACTCCAGCCGCTTGGGGCTTGAGAATACCTTGCCGATCCGTGCCACCTGTTCATAAAGCAGGTCTTTGATCTTGCGTGCGTTTTTCATCATAACAATCCGGTAATTATTTGATTGCGGATTATAGCAATAAACCAACTTTCAATGATTCTATTGACATTGTATGCAAATATTGCTCTAATCAATCTAGTGGTTATTAGATTGTTATCAACAACGGAGGAAATTATGAAATACCTGATGATACTGAACGACGCCCCCTATGGCACTGAACGCAGCTACAACGGCTTGCGGCTTGCGCGCTCGCTGCTCAAGACGGGCGAAGCGGAAGTAAAGATGTTCCTTATAGGCGATGCGTCTGCATGCGCCAAAAAAGGACAAAAAGTGCCGCAAGGCTATTACAATACCGGCGACATGCTGGGCATGGTAGTGCGCAATGGCGGCGAAGTCGGCGTGTGCGGCACTTGCATTGACGCGCGCGGCATCGCTGCCGATGATCTGATCGAAGGCGCGTCGCGCAGCACCATGGATCAACTCACGGCGTGGACGCAGTGGGCCGATAAAGTTATCGTTTTCTAGGGGGATGATATGAGTCGCACTGTGCTGGTATTGGGCGCCGGAATCGGCGGCATCGTTGCCGCCGAGACGTTGCGCAAGCTGCTTCCCGCTTCCGACCGCGTCATCGCGGTGAATCGCACCGACCGGCATTTCTTTCCGCCATCGTTGTTATGGCTGATGGTCGGCGACCGGAAACCGGAAGACTTCACGCGTTCTCTTGACCGGCTGGTGAAACGTGGCGTGGAGTTGCGCCGGGGCAACGTCACCCGCATCGATCCGGCGCGCAAGGAAATCGAGATCGACGGCCAGCCACTCTCCGCCGACGCCCTGGTGATCGCGCTGGGCGCCGACTATGCGCCCGAGGCAATCCCCGGTCTGGCGGAGGCGGGGCTGAACATTTACACCATGGAAGGCGCCGGAGCCATCCATGACGCCCTCACCCGTTTCAAGGGCGGGCGCGTTGTCATTCTCACTGCCGCACCCATGTACAAATGCCCGGCGGCTCCCTACGAGGCGTCACTGCTGGTGGACGCCTTTCTGCGCAAGCACGGTCTGCGCGACAAAACCACGATCGAGTTCTTCGCCGCCGAGCCCCGTCCGATGTTCGTGGCCGGTCCCGAAGTGGGCGCCGCCGTGCGCGGCATGGTCGAAGCGCAGGGCATCGCCTATCATCCAGAACATCAGGTCAAGGAGGTCGATCCGGCGGCACGCCGTATCACTTTCGCCAGCGGCGCCACCGCAGAATATGACTTGCTGTTCTATGTCCCGCCGCATCGGGCCCCGGCAGTGGCGCGCGAAGCCGGGCTCACCAACGAAGCCGGCTGGATTCCGGTGGACCGGCACACGCTGCAAACGCAGTTCGAGGGCGTCTTCGCCATCGGCGACATCACCACTATTCCGCTCAAGATGGGACGCCCGCTGCCCAAGGCCGGCGTCTTCGCCCACGGCCAGGCCGAGGTGGTGGCAAACAACATTGCCCATGCCTGGACCGGACGGGGAACGCCGCAAAAATATTCCGGCGATGGCATGTGTTTCATCGAAATCGGCAACGCGCGCGCCGGCATCGGCAAGGGCAATTTCTACGCCGAACCGGCGCCCCAGATAGAAATACGCGGGCCGAACCTGTTCTGGCACATGGGCAAGATAATGTATGAGAAGTACTGGCTATATCGGCACTTCTGACCATATAGGGCATCTCTATTAATCCAAACTCCGTCGCGATACGGCGTTGCTCAAGAAATTTTAACGCTTACATATCAAACATATGCGGCGCGCTAAAATTTCTTTGCGAGCAGCCGCT
>JANLIB010000085.1 GCA_024653675.1 Gallionella sp.
CTCAAGGGCGCGTATTTTAACAACTAAACCGGTAAAAACACGTTCATTGAGATAAGCACAGAACCACATGAGACAGAAACCCGCGAAACCCCCACCGTATGCGCTAAACCGTACCACGCTGGAACGAGAGGTGCGCGTGGATACCTACCGTGCCTCGGGTCCCGGCGGCCAGCACGTCAATCGCACCGAGTCGGCGGTGCGATTGACGCATGCGCCCTCGGGTGTGGTGGTAACAGCCACGGAAAACCGGTCCCAGATTCGCAACCGCGAAATTGCGTTTGAACGTCTTGTTTACAAATTGCGTGCGTTGAATCGCGTGCCCAAGCCACGCAAGCCGACCCGCATCAGCCGTGGCGTGAAGGAGCGCCGCTTGACCGCCAAGAAGCATCGAGCCTTCCGCAAGCGTGATCGGGCGCTGGGACGGCGTGGGGAATATTAGCGTTTTCTCAAACATCCTAAGCTATTAAAAAACCTGTCTAAATTGTTGAATTGCAACGCGCCACTTTAAGGCGGCGCTTCCAACTCCGCCTGAAAGCCCTGGGTTCGCCATCCTTGGCGAGCCCGTTCGGCGGGAGACTTCGGCGCGACGCATTCCATGCTTCGCGCGGAGTCCGGCCCGGCCTTCCCTGGCCGGGCGTTCGCGGCTCCTTCACCCGCCGCTCACCCACTGGACCATCCTCTTTTCCCGCCTCACCCCTGTGGCATGACCCTTCGGAGCGCGCTGAAGCGCGTCCCATTGGCATTCTCGGCCCCACCGGTGGAACATCCCTGTACGTTTCTTTGCTCCCGGCAGAATTGTGTTGTCCGGAAAGTTGACGTAGGATGTTTTTGCGCCGGCCCCGACCGCAGGGCGGGTGGCATCAGCTTTCAATAATAAAGGGGGATGTATGCAGACGGGTACCGTGAAGTGGTTCAACAACGCGAAGGGTTATGGCTTTATCACCCCGAGCGACGGAAGTGAAGATGTGTTTGTGCATTTTTCCACCATCGAAGGCGATGGCTACAAAAGTCTGAACGAGGGGCAGAAGGTCGAGTTCGAGCATACACAGGGACCGAAGGGCAAGCAGGCCACGCGTGTAATCCCCGGCTGAAAAAAATACCAACAGACACTTTTTATTTCACGATTAGCGGCCCCGACCATCGGGGCCTTTTGTTGTCTCCGAACTGATTATTGTCATCGTCGCACATGTCGCATGAGTTTTTGAGCGAGCTGATCAGGAATTATGGCTATCTGGCCATACTGATCGGAACTTTCCTGGAAGGGGAGACGATTCTCATACTGGGCGGCTTGGCCGCGCACATGGGATTCCTGGAATTGCCGTGGGTGATGGCCGCGGCCCTGACCGGAAGTTTCACCGGCGACCAGGTGTATTTTTACATCGGCCGGCGTTTCGGGCCGACAATCATCGCCCGCCGTCTCTCCTGGCAGGAAAGCGCCGAGAAGGTCTACCGGCATCTGCGCCGGCATCAGAATCTGCTCATTCTTTCCTTCCGGTTCTTCTACGGCCTGCGCAATGTCACGCCGTTCGCCGTCGGCGCCGCGCAGATTTCACGCGCGCGTTTTTTCACTCTAAACTTGATTGGCGCCGTGATTTGAGCGGTGGCATTCGCCACCGCGGGTTATCTTTCCGGCGAGGCTTTCCGTCTCATTCTGGACGATTTCAAACGTTACCAGTTGTACATATTGCTGGGCCTGGTAATAGCGGGCATCCTGTTCTGGCTGATAACGCTGATTCGGCGCCGCCAGCGTGCATTGGTGCATCGGAAATAGCCTTACTATAATTGATAGAATCAAAGGCTTTCTCCAAATCGGGCGTATGAACTGGTTAAACCGCACACTGACGGGAAAATTCACGTTCCTGCTGGCTGGGTTCCTGGCGCTGCAGGCGCTTCAGCTCGGCGTCGGCATATACGGCATTCTGCATGTCGGTGAAGAAGGCGCTGCCGTCAGCAAGGCCGCCCGCCAGCGCATGCGCACGTATCAACTACTTTACCTCGCACACGAAGCCCTGGAATCCCGCTCATGGCCGAGCGAGGGGCGCAAGATCATGGATGACGTACTTGCCGATTACGACACCGAGTCCGATCGTCTTGACGCTCAGGCCGGTAAATTGGCGAAGTACGAAAAATTCCGGGAAGCCGTTACCGTCGCGCACACATATTGGGACGGGGAGCTGAAGCCGCTGCTGCTGGCCTTCGATCCTTCAAACCTGCAGGCGGGAGCGGTATCCCTGGCCAAATTCGAAGCCCTCGTTCCTGGACACATCAGACATCTGGAGGAGGTTGTAAGGCTGATAGAACAGGGCATCATCGAGGATACCCGTGATCTGGCGAAATTCCAGGCTTTCATTCTCGGATTGACTCTGATCCTCGGCGTGGCCGGCTTTGCCATGGCCCGCTTTGTCGTGACCCGCCCCTTACGGCGCCTTATCGAGGCGACGAACGCCATGGCCGCCGGTGCATATGACAAGCGGGTGCCAGCGATTTCACGCGACGAAATCGGTGAACTGGCGAAAACCTTCAATCACATGGCCGCGGCGGTCAGCGAGAAAACCACGCGCATTGCTGTCCTGAACGAGATTGCTGTCCGGATTACCTCGATGCAGTCGTTGCGTGACCTGATGGACGAGATCATGCGCCGGGGAATCCTGCTGACCGGGGCGCAGGCAGCCTGCATCGCCTTCTATAATCAGATGGATCGCCGGTTCGACGAGTGGATTACCCAGGGTCTGTCTAACCAGTTCATGAAGAATATTAAATCCATGTCGATCGACATGGCGGTGAAAACCTTTGAATTCGGACTTTCCATTCAGTGCAATGACCGTCCCGAGACAGAGCACAAGCTGGACCGGCTGTCCCAAGAGGAAGGCATCAAGTCACTCATCTGTCTGCCGTTGACGAGCCATGCCAATCGCCTGGGGGTGATTTATTTTTTCCGCAAGGATCGTGATCATTTCCTGCCGGATGAAACCGAAATTCTGGTCACCTTTGCCCATCTGGCTGCCGGCGCGATTGAAAATGCGCGGTTGCAGGAAAAGACGCTCAATCTTGCCGTTACCGACAACCTCACCGGCCTGCGCAACCGCCGGTATTTTGATCAGCGCCTGTCTGAAGAGATACATCACGCTACGCGGCTGGGAACTCCCTTCTCATTGCTGATGCTGGATATCGACGATTTCAAGCTCATCAACGACACCCATGGGCACGTCGCGGGAGACAGGGTACTTCAGGCCATGGGCCGCGTTCTCTCGGGCCAGTTGTGGCAGGTGGATATCGCCGCCCGTTACGGTGGCGAGGAGTTTGCGGTCATCCTCCCGCAAACGGATTTCGACGCCGCCAAGAGCGTGGCCGAGCGCGTCCGCAAATCCATCTCGAAGTTGTCGGTGCCGTTGCCGGATGGAGACAAGCTCGGTGTCACGGTCAGCATCGGCGTAGCCTGTTATCCGCGTTGCGGGGATACAGTTGAAAGTCTGGTCGAGCACGCCGACCAGGCCCTGTACACCGCCAAGCGGGAAGGAAAAAACCGCGTCTGTCTCTACCGGCAGATTCCCAAGTCGAGACTGGAATAGAATCCGGGCGAATCGGAAGCGCCACGAAATCGGGTGGATATGATCAGACTGCCACGCGTTCAAATGCCACGGCGTAGAAGCCATCAGTATGGTGAAGATGGGGCAGGAGCCGAAGCGCGTCCTCCGTCATAGAAAGCGGTATATGACGCCGCGCCAGTATTTCATTTACCGGTATCATGTGAAATTCCGGGTGCGCTGACAGGAATTGCTTCACGATGTCATCGTTTTCTTCTTTCAGCAAACTGCATGTCGCGTATACCAGCCTTCCGCCGGGCTTGAGCAGCTCGGCCGCGGCGGCCAGGATGCGCTGCTGGGTGTCCGTCAGCTCTGCCAGGTTGATGTTGCGCCATTTAATGTCGGGATTGCGCCGCAGCGTGCCGGTACCGGAGCAGGGCGCGTCCACCAGCACCCGGTCAATTTTCCCCTTCAGGCGCTGCACGCGCGCATCGCGCTCGTGGCTGATCGTGACCATGCGAACGTTGTTCAGTCCGGCGCGCCGTAACCGTGGCTTGAGCCGGTCCAGCCGCTTGGCCAGCACGTCGAAGGCGTAAACCGTGCCGGTATTGGCCATGAGCGCGCCGATAGGCAGCGTCTTGCCGCCGGCGCCGGCGCAGAAATCCACCACCATTTCATTCCGCTTCGGTTCCAGCATCAATGCCAGCAGCTGGCTGCCTTCATCCTGGACCTCGAAGAGCCCTTCCTTGAAACACCGGGTAGAGAACAGCGGTGCGCGGTCCTGGCGTCGCAGACCGGAAGGCGAGTAAGGAGTAATCTCGCAGGGAAATCCCTCCTGCGCCAGCCGCATCTGTACCTCCTCGCGCTTGGCCTTGAGCGTGTTCACGCGCAGATCCACCGGAGCGGGCTGGTTCAACGCCAAGGACAATGTCAGCGATTCGGCATCGCCAAGCTGGGTGCGTAGTCGTGAAGCCAACCAGTCCGGCAGATTCGCCTGAATTTCAAATGGTAGTGAGGACTTGTCGACCGTGCGCGCACGCTCCACCATTCCCCGCGCATCGCCGCGAAAACCCGTTTCTTCAAGCGCGCGGGCGCTGTAACCGTGTGTCAGCAGGTAGGCCGCCACCACATCCAACAATAGAGAGTTGCCGGCAATGTGCTCCAGACACGGCTTCTCGCGCAGGCAACCGTAAACAGTTTCGGCCACAAATCCACGATCGCGCACGCCCATATTCCTGTGCGTTCGGAAATAGCCCTCCATCTGCCGATCGGCGGGTATTTTTTCGCTGAGAATGCGCTGGAGCAGCTCAGCAGCGGAATGGAGCAGAATGGGTTTGGCCATCGGTGAATGTGAAGAATGCTGCGAAAGTATCGCGCAGCTTGTTTATTTGCCGTAGCGTTTGAGCAAATCCTGATACGCATCAATGCGCCGGTCGCGGAAGAAGGGCCAGATCCGGCGTACATCTTCGGAATGCTTGCGACTGATTTCCGCCACCAGTACTTCAGGCTTGTCGGTTCCGGCCAGTGCGAGATATTCCCCCTGTGGTCCGGCAATAAAACTCGAACCCCAGAATTGAATCCCCGGTGTGCGCCCGGAAGGATCGGGCTCAATCCCGACGCGGTTGCATGCGACCAGGGGCAGGCCGTTGGCAATG
>JANLIB010000063.1 GCA_024653675.1 Gallionella sp.
CATCCGCTGCGAATTCTGGACAAAGCACACGGGCAGTAATTCGATCACGATGGGCCGGGCATGGGACATCGGATCAGCAGCGGTGACGGTGCTGCTGGCCAATCAGACGCTGGGCGGCGTGATTGACACGATTGGTTTCTTCGACGGGGATGGCGGATTCGACTTCGACATTGACGCTGTGACCGACGACGAGATGATAGAGATTGCCGGAGTACCGTATCTACGAACAAGCGTCGTCGTGCCGCTGACCGACTTTGCATAGGAGTATGAAATGGCAGTAGCAGCGAAATACACTCGATTCCTATTTGGCGATGCAACGGCGGCCTTTGACTTCAGCGGCGATTCTAACAGCCTGTCTATGGCGCTGACGGTTGCGCCGTTACAGAATACCGGTTTTCAGGCCACGGCAGAGACCTACATCGCCGGACTGACGACAGGGGTTATCAGCCAAAAGGGTAACTACAGCGGCAAGGGTGCGGGTTACATCGAGCAGGAGGTCAATGCCCGGCTGGACACGGCAACGGCGATGTACGTAGCGGCCCTGTTCGGCACGAATGTGGCGGGATGTCCTGGCTATGTGACCACGCAATCCTGGGGCCAGCAGATGACAATGGATATGCCGATCGCCGATCTGATTACGTTGGCCTCGGAGTGGCCGTCCAGCGGGCAGATGATTCGTGGCCTGCGGTTGACGAGTGTAGCCACGCAAACCGTTTCGGCGACCGGGGCATTGGCGAGCGTGGACTTCGGGGCGGTGGGTAGCGCTGGGGGCGTGGGATATTTGTTCATCACGACCATTACAGGCACGGCGGTGGGGGCTACGATTGATATTGAGTCGAGCGCCACCGAGGGGGGTGTATATTTGAGTGAAGGGACGTTCACCTTCAGTTCGACCGGCATACAGGTGGTGGCCTTATCGGGTGCGGTTGACCGGTGGCTGCGACTGAATATAACTTCGCTCGGAACAGCCACCTCGTTTGTGGTGACCGCGATAGTCGGACTATCGGGCGTGACGTACTAGGTCGGGAAGTTTAGCGGGCGGTCTAAACCGTGCTTTTTGACAAAGGAATCATAGGCGCGGGCGGCATCTTCTGGATTATTGTAACTTCCTAGATATTGTTTTTTGTCATTCTTGCTACAAGAGGCGATCCATTGTTGATAATTTTTTACACGATGGACGCCTCTATACTCGCAGTTCTTTGGTAAATCAGGAATCGATTCATCATTTGGTGCAAGTTGGGAAAGGTCATTCAATTTAGCAAACTTGCCAAAAGCCTTAGTTGCAGCATTATTGTACGCCATAGCTGCATCTAGTTGAGTCTTGAAACTACCAAGAGATTTTGTTGTCCCGTTGATTGTAATTTGTGCTTGCCATTTACGACCAACCCAGCGCACACCTTTATAAAAGGCAGAGCGATTAGAATGTCCAAAACTATTGGCCTTATTTTGAGCACGAGAAGCAACACGAAGATTATTTCTCTGATTATTCAGTGGATTTAAGTCAATATGATCTATCTGTTCACCCGGAGGATTGCCCATTATTAGGCGGTGCATATAAACGGCTGATGCCCCTTTCTTGGCATATCCTTTATCACTACAGCACCATTTGAATTGATTCAACCAGTCAAACAGATCGTCGTCAACTATGGCAAACTTGCCTCGTGTTAGTGGAATTTCTTTAGACATAGAAAAAGCCTCCCGGCGTATTATCAGATTGCACTTATCGAGGGTGCGCTGACGCCGAAAGGCTGAACAAACTGTATCAGATTCTTAGCAATCCGGCAATACAACTTCACCCTCGATAGGATTAGTATAGCACAAGAAGCTATAGGGAGCAAATGGCAATGAGTACAAAGAAAGCAGCAGGAAATGTGATCGTAGTCTATGGCGGAGATACGTTGACGCCATATCTCAACACGGCCAGCTTGAATGCCGTCGTCAACCAAATCGAGACCACGGATTTTTCTGACAGCAACGCCACGACCAGCATTGCCGGTCTGGGCGACTGGGAAGTTCCTATCGGCGGGCCGTGGGACCCTGCATTGGATGCGTTTCTCGCGCCGGATATGATTACACCGCCGACTACGCTGAATACTACGGTGGTCACAATCGACACAGTGGTCTTTACTTGGATGACCAACACGTTCTTAACCGGCTACACGATCAATGCCAGTGCACCCGCGGACGGCATCACCTGGTCGGCCACAATCAAGGGCAGTGGCGCGCCGGTGCGGAGCTAACATGCCACTACGCTATCACTGCTCGCTTGACGGCATGGAAGAGAACTGGGTAGAGGTTAACCCGATCTGGACACGCAAGGAAATGCGGGAACTCACGGAAACGCAGGATATCACCGTGATCGAGGCGTTCTGGGCTAGGAAGATTCTAGCCTGTCGCATCGAAACGTTAGACGGCGAACCGGTCACGGACCCGGCGCTGCTGACCGCAGAACTGGCGGAGAGCAGCTTGGATGCCCGTCTGTGTGACTTCCTGGGCTATGTCCTCATGCAGGCAGCGGCGCATCTGAGAACCCTGGGCCCTCTGAGCGGGCGTCTGTCATCCGATACTGCCGGGACAAAGACGACGAAGACAGCAGAGTAAGTCCCGCCGAATCGCTGATTGACGCATGG
>JANLIB010000109.1 GCA_024653675.1 Gallionella sp.
AGAAATTTTAACGCTTACATATCAAACATATGCGGCGCGCTAAAATTTCTTTCGCGCCTTGTCTCGCTTAGGATTTTGAATTAATAGAGGCGCCCTTTATTTCTTGATGGCAAATGCAAACGCATCCAGTATCGGCTGAATCGCAGCGCGTTTCAATTTCAGCGCGGCCTGGTTTACCACAAGGCGCGACGAGATATCGGCGATCTGTTCGACCGCCTTGAGGTGGTTCGCCTTCAGCGTGTTGCCGCTGCTCACCAGATCCACGATCGCATCCGACAGCCCGACCAGCGGGGCCAGTTCCATCGAACCGTACAGCTTGATCAGGTCCACATGCACGCCCTTTGCGGCGAAGTGCGCCCTGGCGGTCTGCACGTACTTGGTCGCCACACGCAATCGCGCGCCCTGGCGCACCGCAGACTCATAATCGAAATCTTCGCGCACCGCGACCATCATGCGGCAGCGCGCGATGTTCAGATCCAGCGGCTGGTACAGCCCGGTGCCGCCGTGTTCGTCGAGCACATCCTTGCCGGCCACGCCGATGTCCGCCGCGCCGTATTGCACATAGGTCGGCACATCGCCGGCGCGCACGATGATCAGGCGCACATCGGCGCGATTGGTCGGCAGTATCAGCTTGCGCGAGGTCTCCGGGTCATCCGGCGCAGTGATGCCCGCCGCTTTCAGCAACGGTATGGTTTCTTCGAAGATGCGGCCTTTGGACAGTGCGATAGTTATCATTTGAAAAATCCTAATTGTCCTGGAAAAAGCAGATGGTCCACGAAAAACACGAAAAACACGAAACAAAATAACAGGTTGTACTGATAAAGCAATTCCCCCATTGGGTATCAATTTGCAGCATGGAATCTTTTGAATGTATTAGTGTGTTTCGTGTTTTTCGTGGACAACTGTCTTTCCCATGATTATTTGATGCGGCGTATCTGCGCGCCCAGTTGCGACAGTTTAGACTCAATGTGTTCATAGCCGCGATCCAGATGGTAGATGCGATCCACGATGGTCTCGCCCTGCGCGGCCAGTCCGGCGATGACCAGGCATGCCGAGGCGCGCAGATCGGTCGCCATGATGGTCGCGCCTTCCAGTTGCGCGCAGCCCTTGATCACGGCGGTGTTGCCTTCCACCTCGATCTGCGCGCCGAGGCGGCGCAGTTCCTGCACGTGCATGAAGCGGTTCTCGAATATCGTCTCGACCACCATCGCGCTGCCTTCCGCGATGGTGTTCATCGCCATGAACTGCGCCTGCATGTCGGTGGGAAAAGCAGGGTAAGGGGCGGTGCGCACGTTCACGGCCAGCGGGCGTTTGTTCATCTGCAAATTGATCCTGTCGCCCGCCACCTGTATCGTCGCGCCGGCCTCCTGCAACTTCTCCAGCACATTTTCCATGATGTCGGCGCGCGCGCCGGTCAAAGTGATATTGCCGCCCGCAGCGGCTGCCGCGACCAGGAACGTGCCGCTCTCGATGCGGTCCGGCATGATGCGATGGTTCGCGCCATGCAATTTTTCCACGCCGGTGATGCTGATGGTGTCGCTGCCTGCGCCTTCGATCTTCGCGCCCATCGCAATCAAACAATGCGCCAGATCCACCACTTCCGGTTCACGCGCCGCGTTTTCCAGCACCGTCACGCCATCCGCCAGCGTTGCCGCCATCATCAGGTTTTCCGTGCCGGTGACGCTGACCAGATCGAACATTATCCGCGCTCCCCTGAGGCGCCCGCCCGCAAGACCTCCTGGCACTTGAGCGTGGATGTAGCCGTGCTCGATATGGATCTCCGCGCCCATCGCCTGCAAGCCCTTGATGTGCAGGTCCACCGGGCGCGAACCGATCGCGCAACCGCCCGGCAGTGAAACGCGCGCTTCGCCGAATCGTGCCGCCAGCGGCCCCAGCACCAGAATGGACGCGCGCATGGTCTTCACCATGTCATACGGCGCTTCGAGTTTGTCGATATGCGCCGCAGACAATGCCAACTGGCTGCCGTTCGCCTCTATCTTCACGCCCATTTGCTGCAGCAGCTTGCGCATCGTGGCGACATCGTTCAGCTCCGGCACATTATCAAGCTGCAGCGTGTCGCTGCTCAGCAGGCTGGCGCACAATATCGGCAGCGCCGCATTCTTGGCGCCCGAAATGCGCACCTCGCCGTTGAGGCGGGCGCCGCCCAGAATCGATAATTTTTGCATAAATATTTTAGCTTGTAGCTCGTAGCTGGTAGCACGTAGCAGAACCTGCTTGGCTACTAGCTACCAGCTACGAGCTACAAGCTCTGCCACTCCTGCGGCGTGTAGGTCTTCATCGACAGCGCGTGAATCTCCGCGCGCATCCGGTCTCCCAACGCCTTGTATACCAATTGATGGCGTTGCACGCGGCTCTTGCCGGAAAACGCTTCGCTGACGATTACCGCTTCGAAGTGCGTGCCATCATCTCCGGTCACGCTTAAATGACTGGCGGGCAGGCCTTGCGCAATATTGATTCTGATGCTTTCCGGGGTGACCATAGATAAATCCAATGTTCGTTATTTGGAATGCGCAGACTTGTCTGCGCATTTTTAAAAAGGCGGCGACACGTCGCCGCACTCCATATCAAACCGACTGCTGCGGGAGCAGTTCGTCCACGCCATACAGGCGCGCCAGGCTCAGCAAGTCGTCCGGCAAACCGGCCACGCGCAACTTGCGTTGACCGCGCTGTGCGGCCCTTGCCCAGCCCAGCAACATGCTGATCGCAGCGGAATCAACAGCCTCGACCCGGGAAAAATCCACGTGCAAATCTGCGTCGGCCAGATGCTTCAAACCCGTTGCATACAAAGCGGGCACCGTATCCATGTCCAGGTTGCCTTGCATCACCATCTTCACCCCCGCCCGCCCGGTCATTTTGCATCGGCCTTGCGCAGTTCGCCTTCAGCCGCATTGGCGTTTTTGTCGGCCAGGGTCTTGATCAGGCCATCTATCCCGCCCTGCTCGATCTGGGAAGTGAACGTTCCGCGATAGCTCATCACCATGCTGACGCCTTCTATGGAAATATCGAAAGCCTTCCAGCCGTCGTCAGACTTTTTCATTTCATAATCCACCGGGATCGGCTGTGACCCTGGCTTGTTGATGATGGTCTTGATGGTCGCCTCATCCGTCACACCTGCTCCCATCTTTAACGGCTTTACTTCCACCGTTTGATCGCGATACACAGTAAAAACCCTGGTATAGGTGCGCACCAGCATATTGCGGAATTCGGTCACCAGCGCCTGCTTCTGCTCAGGGGTCGCGGTACGCCAATGCTTGCCCACCGCAAGTTGCGTCATGCGTTGAAAGTCGAAATGCGGCAGCACCTTGGCATCCACCAGCGCCAGGATTTTTTTCTGGTCGCCCGCCCGGATGTCCTTATCTTCCTTGACGATCGTGATGACTTCCTGCACGGTGTTCCTGATCAGCGCATCCGGCGCGATCACTTCGGCGCGTGCCGCGCCAACCGCACAGCACAGCGACATACCCATAATCATTTTTTTCAACGCAGTCATGTCATCATCTCTTGCTATTTGGCCGGCTCGTCAACCTTGTTGTAAATGAACTTGCCAATCATATCTTCCAGCACGATCGCCGACTGGGTCTTTTTAATGACCTCGCCATTCTTGAGCATCTCGCTGTCGCCGCCGGGCATCAGGCCGATGTACTGCTCGCCGAGCAAACCGGAAGTCAGAATATTGGCGAACGTATCCCTGGGAAATTGATAACGCTTGTCCAGGCTCATCACCACATTGGCTTCATAACGCCCCGTGTCCAGCGAAATGTCCGTCACTCGCCCCACCAGCACACCTGAGCTCTTGATTGACGCCTTGGGCTTCAATCCGCCGATATTGGTGAAATAGGCATGCACCTGGTAGGTTTCCGACACATTGTAAGTGCCCAGATTGCCGACCTTCATCGCCAGCATCACCAGCGCAGCGATGCCTGCCACCACGAATATGCCAACCCACAAATCCAGCGTAGTCCGTTCCATAAAGAGCCCCTCTAAAAAATCAGATTTCATCCCAACTACTGTGTTGCGGAAAAAATTTCTTGCTTACATATAAACCAATATGCGGCGCGGCGAAATTTTTCCCGCGCCTTGTATTTGGGCGAACTCTGAATTTTTAGAGGCGCCCTTAACTCAAACCCCTCTAAACATGATTGCGGTCATTACAAAGTCCAACATCAAAATCACCAGCGACGATGTCACCACGGTGCGTGTAGTGGCGCCCGACACGCCTTCTGCGGTGGGCGGCGCATCGTAACCTTCGAACAGGGCGATGACCGTCACCGCCGTGCCAAACACGAAACTCTTGATCACGCCGTTCAGTATATCCTCGCGGAAATCCACTGCCGCCTGCATTTGCGACCAGAACGAACCTTCGTCCACGCCGATCTGCACCACCCCGACGAAATAGCCGCCGAATACCCCCACCGCGCTGAACATGGCCGCCAGCAACGGCATGGAGATCACGCCGGCCCAGAAGCGCGGCGCGACGATGCGCGCGATCGGATTCACCGCCATCATCTCCATCGCCGATATCTGCTCGGTCGCTTTCATCAGGCCGATTTCCGCCGTCATCGCCGAACCGGCGCGGCTGGCGAACAGCAGCGCGGCCACCACCGGCCCCAGTTCGCGCACCAGACTCAACGCCACCATGCTGCCCAGCGCGGATTCCGAGCCATAGCGCTTGAGCGTTTCATACCCCTGCAAGCCCAGCACCATGCCGACGAACAGCCCCGCCACGATGATGATGATCAGCGACATCACGCCGGTTGAAAACAATTCCTTGATGATCAGGTGAAAACGCCGGAAACCGCTTCCCGAATACATCAGGGTCAGAAAAAAGAAACGGGCAGCCATGCCGATGCGCCATACCGCGTTGATGGAACGCCTCCCGATTATTTTGATTGTCTTGATTGTCTTGGCAACTGGCATGATCAGAGATTCCTCAAGCTTGTAAATTCAAATCCTGCCGGTAATCCCTGCCCGGATAATGGAATGGCACCGGCCCATCCATCTCGCCGTGTACGAACTGGTGCACATAATCTTCGTTCGAGGCGCGAATCTCATCAGGCGTCCCCTCAGCCACAATCACTCCGCTCGCCATGAAATAAACGTAGTCCACGATCTTCAGCGATTCCTGAATATCATGGGTGACCACGATCGAGGTCGCGCCCAACGAGTCATTCAGGCGACGGATCAAATCGCCGACCACGGACAATGAAATCGGGTCAAGCCCTGCAAACGGCTCGTCATACATGATCAACATCGGGTCGAGAGCCACGGCGCGCGCCAGCGCCACACGGCGCGCCATCCCGCCGGATAATTCCGAGGGCATCAGGTTATGCGTGCCGCGAAGCCCCACGGCATGGAGTTTCATCAGCACCAGGTCGTGAATGATTTCCTCCGGCAAATCCGTATGCTCGCGCATCTGGAACGCCACGTTGTCATATACCGACATATCGGTGAACAACGCGCCGAACTGGAACAGCATGCCCAGCTTGCGGCGCATCGCATACAGCCCCTCCTGGCCCAGCTCGTGGACGATCTGGCCGTCCATCATGACGTGTCCACTGGCCGGCTTGAGCGCCCCGCCGATATGGCGCAGCAGGGTGGTCTTGCCGCAGCCGCTCAAGCCCATGATCGAAATCATCTTCCCCCTCGGGAAAGTCATATTTATGCCTTCAAGCACGGGGCGCTTATTGTAGGCAAAATTAAGATCGCGTATTTCGACCAAAGCTGAAGCGGACAAAATTGAAACCCTGAAAATCGAGATGGCGCATTCTAAACCACAGGAGTGGTAAGTGGTAAGTGGTAAGTGGTAAGTGGTAAGTGGTAAGTGGTAAGTGGTAAGTGGGTTTCCTACTTACCACTTCCCACTTACCACTTACCATATTTACGGAATCTCCAGGATACAGCTTACCGGATCAACATTGTTGTGGGCGGACTCATCGCCGCCCCAGCGCACCGCCACGCCGGTGATGTTGTCGGAATGCCCGTCTTCGCGCTCCAGCGCGCGCGCAATCAGGGTATCCAGAACATCGCCAACCGGATTTGAGACGAACGCCTCGGCCAGTTCTTCATCGTCGAACGGCCCCCACAGGCCATCGCTGCCGAGCAAAACGACATCGCCGGTTCGCAGCGCGACGGGCTCGCCGGTCTCCATATAGAAAATGTCTTCCGCGCCGCCCAGGCAGTTGGTGATCTGGTTGCGCTGCGGGTGGATGCGCGCCTCTTCGGGGGTAATTATGCCCCACTCCACCCACTGGTACACCATCGAGTGGTCGTGCGTTCTGGTTAATACCTTTCCGTCACGCAGCACGTAAAGCCGCGAGTCCCCGGCATGTCCCCAGTACATCCTGCCATCCTGGATCAGTGCGGTCACACAGGTCGATCCCGGAAAGCCGCCTAATGCAAAATCGTGCGGAAACTTCATGATGCGCTCATGCGCATAGTTCATGATGTCTGAAATGAACGCCTTCGGGTCGGCGATACGCGGCTGAGCATACTGGCCGAACGACTCGATAAATGTCTCGATAATCAGGCTTGCAGCCTGTTCGCCGTGCAGATGCCCGCCCATGCCATCCGCAAGCACCATAAGCAACGCTTCGCTGCTATGGGCATAAGCGACGCGATCCTGATTGTATCTGCGATTGCCGGCATGGCTGGCCTGGTGTATCGAGAAGTTCATGGGCAAACGGGAACGCATCAATAATTTTACAGGGTGCAATCGTAATATAATGCGCCGCTTCAGCACAGTCTTTTATTTGTAGGGGCGCAATTAATTGCGCCCTTACCAAGAGCCCGTTACCAAAAGCCCGTTACCAAAAGCCGGGGACGAAGCCGGCACATTGATCGTTTCTATCAGGAATTGGAATTGCCATGATTCTCAGCATGACAGGCTATGCCACCGCCAGCGCGGAAATCGACAGCGGTTCCCTGACGCTTGATCTGCGCGCCGTCAACCATCGTTATCTGGATATCCAGTTGCGCATGCCGGACGAAATGCGCGGATTTGAAGGCGCGCTGCGTGAAGTGATCGCATCACAGATGCAGCGCGGCAAAGTCGAGTGCCGCATCAACTATGCGGCGCGGTCCGCACAAACCGGCGCTGCGCTGAATCCCGATCTGCTCCGGCAACTCGCAGCCTGGAGCAAGGAAGTGCAGAATGCGCTGCCGGATGTGCGTACCTTGGGCGTAGCCGATGTGTTGCGATGGAACGGCGTGCTGGAAACGCCCAATGCATCAGCGGAGGATCTGCGCGCAACCCTGCTCGATTTGTTGCAGAACGCATTGCAGGAATTCTCGGCCTCGCGGGCCCGTGAAGGCGAGAAGCTCAAGGACTTCCTGTTGCAGCGCGTGGAGAAAATCGAATCGTTGCGCAACGAAGTGCTGCCGCATGTGCCCGCCGCGATTGCGGCCTATGAGCAAAAACTCATCGCACGACTGCGCGAAGCGATGCAAAACGCCCCGATACAGGATACCTGGGATGAGCGCTTGCGCCAGGAGATATCCCTGTTCGCCAGCAAGATAGATGTGGATGAAGAGCTGTCAAGGCTTGCCAGCCACCTTACCGAAATGCGCCGCATCCTTGTCCAGGGAGGCGCGGTTGGCAAACGATTGGACTTTCTGATGCAGGAACTCAACCGCGAAGCGAACACGCTCGGTTCAAAGTCGGTCGATGCCGAGGTATCGCGCAGCGCGATGGAGATGAAGATACTCATAGAGCAGATGCGCGAGCAGATTCAAAATCTGGAATAGCGTTTCATCCGGCAGGCCGGTAATTTTTGGCTTTGCCTTTGGCTTTTCCTGTGGCTTTTCCTTTGGCTTTTCCGGCGCGGCTGGCATAATTGCCGCAAGCTGTCATATCGTGCGCATTCATGCATGAGCCCAGGCGCAAACTCAACGAGGTACACCATGTCGGGAAATCTATTTGTCATCAGCGCGCCATCCGGCGCGGGCAAGACCAGCCTGGTTCGCGCCCTGATCGATATCAATCCGCAGATCGATTTGTCGGTCTCCTACACCACCCGCAAGCCGCGCCCCGGCGAGCGTGACGGCAAGGACTATCATTTTGTCAGCCGCGAGACTTTTCTCGCCATGGCGAAACGCGGCGAGTTTCTGGAAAGCGCGGAAGTTTATGGCAATCTCTACGGCAGCTCGCAAACCTGGATCAGCCAGGAAAACGCCAGGGGACGCGATATCCTGATGGAGATAGACTGGCAGGGCGCGGCGCAAATTCGCCGGATATTCCCGGACAGCATCAGCGCGTTCATCCTGCCGCCGTCGCTGGAAGCGTTGGAACAGCGCTTGAGAAGTCGCGGCAAGGACGATGGCGAGGTGATCTCCAGGCGCCTGGCGGCGGTCAGCGAAGATGTCGCGCATATCGCCGAGTTTGATTATGTTATTATCAACGACAACCTGAATGAAGCGTTGCGCGAACTGAATGCGGTGGTTATTTCCGCAAGGCTGGCATGCGCAAGGCAGTTGGCTCGTCATCAGGCCTTAATCAACCAGCTTCAAAACCCGGAGTAGCTCATGGCACGTATCACCGTAGAAGAATGTCTCACGCAAATCCCTAACCGCTTTGAACTGACACTGGTTGCCGCTTATCGCGCCCGCCAGCTGGCTAATGGCGCCGCACACCTGGTGGAAGACAGCAAGGACAAACCCACCGTCGTCGCGCTGCGCGAAATCAGCGAAGGCAAAGTGGGCAAGGAAATCCTTAACCGCGGCCAGGCCTGACAAGTGATTTACAATGGCCGGCGCGGATTCATTGATAGAGGAAGTTTCCGCCTATCTTAAACCCCAGGACGTCGAATACGTCCGGGAAGCGATCGAATTCAGCCGTGCCGCGCATCTTGGCCAGATGCGCCAATCCGGCGATCCGTATTTCTCCCATCCGATCGCCGTTGCCCGTGTTCTGACCCCGCTGCACATCGACGTGCAGGCCATCATCGCCGCTCTGCTGCACGACGTGGTGGAAGACACCGGGACCACCGCTGAGCAGGTTGCGGAAAAATTCGGCAAGCCGGTCGCGGAATTGGTAGACGGACTGAGCAAGCTGGATCGGATCCAGTTTGAGACCCGCGAAGATGCCCAGGCGGAAAATTTCCGGAAAATGCTGCTGGCGATGGCGCGCGATGTGCGCGTCATTCTCATCAAGCTGGCTGACCGGTTGCACAACATGCGCACGCTGGAATCCATGCCACTCGACAAGCGGGAGCGCATCGCCCGTGAAACCATGGAAATCTACGCGCCGATCGCCAATCGCCTCGGCCTCAACGACTTCTACCGGGAGCTGCAGGATCTGAGCTTCAAGCATCTGCACCCCAACCGTTATGCGGTATTGTCAAAAGCGCTGAAGGTCGCGCGCGGCAATCGCCGCGAAGTGCTCGGCAAAATACTGGAGGCGATACGGCAACGGCTCGCGGAACATCACATCGAGGCAGATGTCACCGGGCGCGAAAAAAACATCTACAGCATCTACAAAAAGATGCAGAGCAAGTCGCTGGCATTTTCCGAGGTGCTGGATATCTATGGCTTCCGTGTGCTGGTGAATGATTTTGCGTCCTGCTATGTGGCGATGGGCGTGCTGCACGGCATGTACAAGCCTATTCCCGGCAAGTTCAAGGATTACATCGCCATCCCCAAAGTGAACGGATACCAATCGCTGCACACCACATTGTTCGGCCCCTTTGGCACGCCCATCGAAATCCAGATTCGCACCCATGAAATGCACAGGATCGCCGATGCGGGAGTGGCTTCGCACTGGCTGTACAAGAGCGGGCATGATTCGATCAACGATCTGCACAAGAAGACCCACCAGTGGTTGCAGGACCTTCTGGAAAGCCTGAGCCAGAGCAGCGATTCATCCGAGTTTCTGGAGCATCTCAAAATAGATCTGTTCCCCGACGAAGTGTATGTATTCACGCCCAAGGGCAGGATACTATCCCTGCCACGCGGCGCAACGGCAGTCGATTTTGCATACAGCGTACACACTGACATCGGCAATCGCTGCATCGCCGTCAAGGTGAACCACGAGCTGGCGCCGTTGCGGACCGAACTCAGGAATGGCGACCGGGTGGAAGTCATCACCGCGCCGAATGCCAAGCCCAATCCCGCATGGCTGGCCTATGTAGCCACCAGCAAGGCGCGCAGCCACATCCGCCACTTCCTGAAAAACATGCAGTCCGGCGAATCGGCACAGCTCGGCGAACGCCTGCTCAATCAGTCTCTGCAGGCGCTTGGCGTAAAACCGCAGGACATGGACGAAGCGCAATGGAATAAATTGCTCAGGGATACCGGCGTAAAGACCCGCCAGGATATCCTTGCCGACATCGGACTGGGACGCCGCCTCAACATGGTGGTGGCGCGCCAGTTGGCAAATATTGGCGAGGCAGAGTCCAAAGAAACCGCGGCTAATGCGGTCATCACGATCCAGGGAACTGAAGGCATGGCGGTGCAGTTCGCCCAGTGCTGCCGGCCGATCCCGGGCGATCCCATCATCGGAGTTATCAGTAGCGGACAAGGGCTGATCGTGCATACCCACGACTGCCCCACCTTGCGGCGGGGAAAAAGCGGCACTGAGCAATTGATGGAAGTGGCATGGGACAAAAACATCCACCGCCCATTCGACGTCAACATCAAACTGCTGGTTGTCAATCAACGCGGTGTGCTGGCAAAGGTGGCTGCCGCGATCGCCGAAGCGGATGCCAACATAGAAAACATCAATTTTTCCCATGAAGACGAACGTACTGCGCTGTACTTTACGCTGGAAGTGAACAACCGGCTTCACCTCGCGAACATCATGCGCAGTTTGCGCCGGATACCTGAAGTGGTAAGAATCATCCGTGTGAAGAACGCTTCGTGATTTTGTAGGGCGGGTTCCACCCGCCATGTCGGGCGCAATTTTTTGTAGGGTGGGCTACGCCCACCATGTCGGGCATAGCCCGACCTACGCCTGCTAATATTCAGAATCCAAATCAACTTCGCCGGGGGTTGCCCTTCATAAGGCCGTTCGCCCTGAGCCTGTCGAAGGGTCGCCGCAAAGCGGCGGGCACTCTGTGGTGTGCACAACGAAAAATCAACGCCGCCGGGGGTTGCCCGGCAGCAAGCTACTTTCTTTTGCTTCGCCAAAATAAAGTAGCCAAAGAAAAGGCGACCCCGGTTTGCCGCCCCTGCGGGGTGCCCTGCGTTGCTCGACTGGTCAGGCGGCTGCGGAACTCGCGCTACGCACTCAGACAGTCCTCGCCGAAATCTCCTGACCAGCCTCCGCTACTCGGCGGCGCTCAGGGGATGAAATGCGAAAAGCAAAAATCGAAAATCGGGTGGGCAACAAGTTGCCCACCATGCTGAGGAAGATAGGCAAAACAATTCGACTCCAGTACATTGGAGTCTCTACTCTAATTGCAAAACGAGATACCAGTGAGCAATGAAAATCCTGATATGTATTGACCTGTCAAATCTTACCAGCATAAACATTTCAAATCACTGTGCAGTGTGTCGGTAGCAGAACGGACGACATACCGACGGTTGATCAGTCTGATATACGCGGGTTGGTTACCGCATGACAACCGATTCGTCGGGGAGCTGCCTCGCTCTAAGATCGAGGATCATTCCGTTGCCGGACGCCTCCTAGGATTTTCGAG
>JANLIB010000118.1 GCA_024653675.1 Gallionella sp.
GAGCGGTCATGTTGACGGCGCCGATCCTGCCGGCGGCATCGCGGATGTAATCCACCACCCGACCGTCTGGATAGGTGATCGCAGCCACGCGGTTGGCCGGGTCGTAGGTGTAGCGGGTGATGTAGGTGCCGCCCAGTTCGGTTTTGCTGATGCGGGCCACGTTGCCGAAGCCGTCGTAGGCATATGTGGTGGTTCCGGACTGATCCTGCACGGTGCAGAGTCTGCCCAGGCCGTTGAGGCATCCGTCGTAGCTGAGGGCGACATCTTCTCCAGTGCCGGGCCCGGTGCCGGGGTAACCGACGCCGGTCACGCGGTTGAGCGCGTCGTAGCGGTATTGGGCGGTGACGTTTCGCGCGTCGGTGACGGTCTTGACGTTACCGGCTTCGTCGGCGGTGTAAGCCAATGCGCCCCGGTCTGCGCTGTGTTCGGCGAGCAGGTTGCCGAGGTCGTCGGTGGCGTAGCCGGTCGCGGCGCCGTTAGGCGCGGTGACTTGGGTGAGCCGGTCGTTCTGGTCACGGCTGTATGAGGTGATCCCGGCAAACGCATCCACCGTATTGAGCAGCCGGTTGAGGGAGTCGTATTGATGGCTGGTGGAATTTCCGTTGGGGTCCTGGGTGGCGGTGAGGTTGCCCAGCGCATCGAACACCTGCTGGCTGATGCTCCCGGCATTGTTGATCTGGGCAATGCGGTTGCGCAGGTCATAGGCTGTCTGGATGCTGCGCACCAGGACGCCGCCCGTGTCTCGGGTCGATGTCTGGGTGCGGTTGCCCTTGAGGTCATAGCCGTATTCGATCTGGTTGCCGAGCGTGTCGGCGATCCTCACAAGGTCGTTGGCGGCATCATAGGCATAGCTCAGGGTGAGCCCGTCGGGGCCGGTGGTCTGGCTGACGTTGCCGCGCGCGTCATATTGGTACTGGGTGATCCTTGAACTGCCGCCGGAAGGGGTCTGGGTCACGGTCAGGATTCTGCCCCGCAGGTCGTAGGCATAGCTGGTCGAAAGCCCGTTGGGATCGGTAATTTCGCTGGCCCGTCCATGGAGATCGTAGCCGTTATAGGTAGTTATTTGGCCAAGGGCATTGGTCAGGGTTTTGAGTTGGCCGCAACCGCCCCCGCTAGTGCAGGGGTCATAAGTCAGGATGGTGACGTCGCTGACATCGGTGCGCGGCCCGTCGAGTTGAATCACCCGTCCCTGGCTGTCGTACTGCATGGCAATCGTCCTGCTGACAAGGCTGCCCGATGGGGTATAGCCGTGCCGGGTAATCTGAGCAGGGAGGTTGTTGGTGTAACCGATCTCTGTGCGCTTGGTATACCCTGCCACGACGCTCGGCGACTCGATCACCGTCGGCAGCGCCAGGGAATCGGACAGGTACTGGGTCGTTGTCGTCCGCGTCACGCTTGTCGGGGCCGGGGCGGCGCAGTCGCCCCCTTGGCCTTCGGTCATGGTCAGGCGCTGGTTGGCGGCGTTATAGGTATAGGTCGCCACCCTTCCTTCTTCATCCTTGTAACAGCTGAGGTTATTGGCGGCATCGAAGGTCTGGGCGAGAGTTTTGCCATCACCCTGGTTAAGCTTGCCCGTCAGGTTCATGACCCCGAGGTTGACACTGAAGCCCATGATTTCCATGTTGCCGATAGGGTCGGTGACGGTGGTCTGGGTGGCGCTGTCATAGGTAAAACTGAAGCGCTCTTGCGGCGAACCGTTGACGGTGATGGCGTGTTCGGTGCGGATGGCTTTGCCGGAACTGTCATAGGCGTAGGTGGCAAAGCGGATTCCGCGCTCGTCGGTGATGCCGGTGAGGTGATGGGGAAAAGACGTGTCCTCATAGTGGTAGCGCTTGAATGCACCATCCGGGTAGGTGACCTGGGTGAGGTTGCCGGAACTGTCGTAAGCATAACCATAGACACCGCCCGCAGGATCGGTGATCGAGCCGATCCTGCCGTTGCTGTCGTAGCTGATGGTCAGGACATGGCCGAAGGGGCCGGTTACCGAGGCGAGCTTGCCTGAACTGTTGTAGGCATAGGAGGTGGTGCGGTTGTTCCGGTCGGTCTCGGCGCTGAGTTTGCCGGTAGTGTCGTAGCGCTCGGACGAACCGTCCTGGCGGGTGAGGGTGTAGCCGGTGGTGTCTTGCGCCAGGGTCAGCTCGCTGTCGGCATCGGCTATCCACTGGCCGGCACTGTTCCCGGTGAAGGGTTCGCCACGTCCATCGCCTGCGCGCACCTGAATGAGGTTACCGTATATCTCAAGCTTGCCGGCCGCCTTCCATGTCCAGCCATAGCCCAGTCCGTAGTCCTTGGCTGCCAGCATGCTGTTGTAGTGGCGCACTATTTGAGGGATGCTCTCGCCCGCAACGTAATCGCTCTCGGTCTGATATTTGTTGCCGTTGGCGGGGTTGCAGGGATTGCCTCTGCATTGCGAGGGCGGAGGCGTGCCATAGTTTTTTTCAGTCTGGGCATTGGGGAGAGTGAATTGCACTTCCGCCACGCAGCTTGTCGCAGTGGGGTCGGGCACATAGCCGGTGTCGCAGGTGCAGGTAGCTGTACCAGTTGAGTTAGCGGGACAACGATATTTTTTAAGGCGATAAATATTTGCTTGGGCTATTTCGCCACCACCGCTATTTTTACACCAGCAAGTGTAAGTGTCGACATCACCTGAATTACCGACAAAAACGGCGCGGGAAAATAACGGGTACCCGTTACCTGTACCGGAAAAGGTGCATTCTGCAGCGCCAGCATCAGCCAACGTGACATAATTCCAAGCCGAACCGAAGCCACCATGGTAAACATAATATGGCTCTGAAGCGCTGACAGTCCCAGAAGCGTTCGCAGGTTTTATTATCGTCATCGACGAGATCACAATGACCAAAAAATACAGGACGATGGAACGTAAAGCAGGCCGAACAAATCTTGTTGCTTCATGCGCTGGTGTATTCATCATTTCCCCCTTGATCATTCAACACGCATTTGTTTTTGTTGTGTGCTTTAATAATGCTGTCATTGCCACCGAAGTATGACTTGGATGGGGGGAGGGGTGTCAAGAAAAAGTCTCTTCAATCCAGCCCTAAGATATTCCGCCTGTCAAAAAATGACAAGAATTGTAGAAATCCGCGTGGGCACAACAGCGTGCCCACCCTACAAAAAACAACTTATTGGTTCCGGCTCGTCCGGCTTAGGGAAAGCTCAATAATGAAAAATCTAAAGTGACCTAATAATGGAATGGACGCCCACTACCCTAAACGGCATCGAAGTGCCAAAAATTGTCAGTCATCTGACGAAAATATGATGTTGAATTGCCGGTTGAACAGTTTTGACAGGTATGAACGGGCAAACATGGGAGTATAGGAAAACCTGGTTTTACTCCTGCGCAGACTAAAAAACACAGACATTCCAAATGGTTGCATAATTTGTTGTCTCATGCCTGCCCATATTCAGAGGTTCACGGCCAAGTGTTACAGAATTGGCACGGCTATTGCGTATATAATCCCCGACACGCATCATTTGGTGTGTCCAATTTCAACGAGGAGCTTTAACATGAAGAACATTCAAAAAGGTTTTACCCTGATTGAACTGATGATCGTGGTAGCGATTATCGGTATTCTGGCAGCGGTGGCGATCCCGGCTTATCAGGATTACACCATCAAGGCCAAAGTGACGGAAGCCACCAGCCTGGGTACGCCCGCGATAACGGCGATGGGCGTAGCCTGTAGCGAAGGCAACTTTTTCCCGAATACAACCAGCTTAACCAATCAGTCGGTGGGGGTGTCGTCCGCAACCAGCATTACCGGTAAATACACGACCTCGGTGACTGTAGCGACCACAACGGCGACTGCGGGTACTGTGACTATCGTTCTGAAGGCTATCGGCAATGCCGTTACCTCAGGCGATACCATTATTTACAATTTGGTGTGCGATCCGAATGCGGGTATGAGCACCTCCACAATCAGTGGCACTATCAATACCAAGTTCTATCCCAAGATATAATCAGCAGATTTCTTGCGGTTCGATAAGGAGGTCGCAAGACCTCCTTTTTTTCTGCTTGCGCCATGCGCCATTACCTACCCATATTATTGTTCGTTTGCAGCCTGGTGCTGGCATTTTTTTGCTATCGTCCGGGTCTGAATGGCGGTTTTCTGTTTGACGACACAGTTAACATCGCCGAAAACGCCTACCTGAAAATTGATACGCTCGACACCGCCTCGCTCAAGGCGGCGGCGATATCAATGCGCGGAGGCATCTCGGGGCGACCCATCAGTATGGTTAGCTTTGCGCTCAACTATTACCTTGTCGGACCGGCAGCATACGGTTTCAAACTGACCAATTTCATCATTCACTTGCTGAATGGAATCTGTATTTTTGTCCTGAGCATGCTGGTTCTGGGAATTCATCGCCGCCGCCATGCTCCGGAGCTCAGCCCGGACCGCTTGCGCTGGATAAGCCTGGCGGTCGCCTCCGTCTGGCTGTTGCATCCGCTTAACCTCACCGCAGTCCTGTATGTGGTGCAGCGCATGACCAGCCTTTCTGCGCTGTTCGTGTTGCTCGGGTTGGCCGTCTATCTTTACGGGCGGCAGCGGCAGATCGATGGGAGGTCCGGATGGGGCTGGATACTTGCCGCTTTCTTGCTGTTTACCCCGCTGGCTGTTTTAAGCAAGGAAAATGGGGCGCTCTTGCCGGTATTCATGTTGGTGGCGGAAGCTGTGCTTTTGAATTTTCAGGCGCCCACAACAAAATCGCGGTTTGCGTTAATAGGTCTTTTTGCCGCCACGGTCATTTTGCCGGCTGCCGCGCTGGCGGTATATTTCATTTATGATCCGTCATGGCTGTTGGCCGGCTACAACAGCCGCGACTTCACGCTGCCGGAACGGCTGATGACCGAGGCGCGCGTGGTGTGGTTCTACCTGCGCCTGATCGTGGCGCCGGACATCTCGCAACTTGGGGTGTATCACGACGACATCGCGATTTCGCGAGGATTGCTGACCCCTTATTCCACGCTGTTCGCATGCGTCGGCATAGCGGCATTGGCATGCACGGCATTCTTGCTCAGGAAACGGCATCCTGTTGCGGCTTTCGGCATCCTGTTTTTCTTGCTTGGCCACAGCATCGAATCATCGGTGATTGCGCTGGAAATTGCGCACGAACATCGCAACTATTTGCCTGGCTATGGCATTCTGTTGGTGATTTTTTACTACCTGCTATTACCTGCGGGGCATACCCAAAGAAGGCGAGAACTCATACGGGGCAAGGTCACGCCCGGGATGCTCCAGGCGCTTGCCGTGATATTGGCGATTTTTTTCGGCGCAATTACCGCAATGCGTGCCGGACAATGGGCGGATCCTCGGGTACATCCGCTGATTGAAGTCAGGCATCACCCCGATTCGGTGCGTGCAAATACCGAGGCGGCTTACATGTATGTGGTACAGCCAGCATTTTCGGCGGAACAGGCCGAAGAAAACTACCGGCATGCGCTCAGCCATTATCAGAAGGCCGCTGATCTTTCATCGAGCGGCACGTCCGGGTTGCTGGGGCTTGTTGGGCTTAACGCTATGAAAGGCAGACCCATTGAGGAGCACTGGGTCCGGGAACTCGAACACCGGCTGGAGCACCGCTCATTTTCGCCGGATTCCGCCAATTCGCTGATGCAACTGGAAAAATGCCTGACCAGCGGAAATTGCATTCTTTCGCCTCAGGTCATGGCGCGCCTGTTGCAGGCGGCGTTGCGCAATCCGACGCTGCACGGCAATTCGCGAAGCAGCGTGCAGTTTGCATGGAGCAATTTACTGTTTGTGTCGCTGCATGACCGCGATGCCGCACTCAAGGCCGCTTATGAAGCGGTGGAGGCCACACCTGATGATGTTGATAACAGAATTACGCTTGTCAAATTTTTGCTTATTCAGGGCAAACCAGACGAGGCAAAAAAACAAATCGCCCGGATGCGACAGACAAACGACATGCAAATTTACGGTGGACAACTCGACGAACTGGAAAAGCTGGCTACAATGAGCAATCGGACAGCCCCCTAATCAAAGGTCAGCATGGCAAAAATATCCATCATTCTTCCGGCGAAAAACGAAGCGGCCAGCCTGCGCAATCTGCTGCCGGAAATCCAGGCACGGATGCCGGGCGCTGAACTGATCGTGGTGAATGACGGCTCAACGGACGATACAGCCGCGATATGCCGTCAATATGGAACGCAGCTGGTCACGCATCCCTACAGCATGGGAAACGGCGCAGCGGTAAAGGCCGGGGCGCGAGCCGCACAGGGAGAAATTCTGGTGTTCATGGATGCCGATGGACAACATCAGCCGCAGGACATTCCGTTGCTGCTGGAGAAACTCTCCGAGGGTTACGACATGGTGGTGGGGGCGCGCAGCAGGCGTTCTCAGGCGGGTATGCACCGGGCGGTCGCCAACGGGTTCTATAACCGGCTGGCGAGCTGGATGGCCGGGCAAAATGTGGCTGATCTTACCTCGGGCTTCAGGGCAGTCAGGGCCGGCAAGTTCCGCAATTTTATCTACCTGCTGCCGAACGGATTTTCCTACCCGACCACGATCACGATGAGTTTCTTTCGAGCAGGCTATGGCGTGGGCTATGTGCCCATCCACACCCTAGAACGGATCGGCAACAGCCACATGCGCATCGTGCGCGACGGCGTGAGGTTTTTACTGATCATTTTCAAGATCGGTTCGCTGTATTCGCCGCTGAAGCTGTTCTTCCCGATCAGCATGTTTTTCTTTCTGCTGGGGTGCGGCAATTATCTCCATACCTTTTTGACCATTCACCGTTTCACCAATATGAGCGCGTTGTTGTTCATCACAGCAATTCTCGTTTTTCTGGTCGGGCTGGTTTCCGAACAGGTCACCATGCTGGCCTACAAGGACAGTGAGCTAAGCAAGTAACATCGAATTTTCGGAGCTTTGCTCCGATATTTCGTGGTAGTATTTTACCCATGATCCTTCGCCAACACCATCTCGATCAATTAACTCTTGGGCTGCGCCAGTTTCCCGTAGTGGCATTGCTTGGCCCACGGCAGGTAGGCAAAACCACTCTGGCGCGACAGCTGGCAGAGGAATGGGATGGGACGACCCATCATTTCGATCTGGAAGACCCTGACGACCAGGCCCGGCTGAGCGATCCCGCTTTTGTGCTGCGCCCGCTGACGGGGCTGGTTGTGCTTGATGAAATACAGATTCGCCCGGATATTTTCCCGTTGCTTCGCGTGCTGGCCGATAGAGCTGAAACGCCGGCGCGCTTTCTCATTCTGGGCAGTGCAGCGCCGGAACTGTTGCGTAACACAGCGGAGAGCCTTGCCGGTCGAGTGATTTTTCATGAACTTGACGGACTTGGTCTTGATGAGTTGATGCCTGATCAACTGGATAAACGCTGGCTATGCGGGGGCTTCCCGCGGGCGTTTCTGGCCGAAGACATCGACGCCAGCCGAGCGTGGCGTGAGTCCTTCATTCGCACCTATCTGGAACGTGATTTGCCGCAACTGGGCATCAATCTCCCCGCACTGACCTTGCGCCGTTTCTGGAGCATGCTTGGTCACTATCATGGCCAAACCTGGAACGGAAGCGAGCTTGCGCGCTCTCTGGGAGTGAGCGACAAGACCGTTTCGCGCTATCTGGATATTCTCGAAGGCACCTTCATGGCATGGAGGTTGCGTCCATGGCACACCAACCAGGGAAAACGGGAGGTCAAGGCACCCAAGGTCTATCTGGCAGACACGGGCATTCTGCATAGTTTGCTGGGCATTGCCGTGGAACGTGACTTATTGGCGCATCCCAAATGCGGTGCATCATGGGAGGGCTTTGTGCTGCATGAAATCATCCGCAGCATTGGCGCCAAGCGTGATGAGGCCTATTTCTGGGCGCTCCACTCCGGCGCGGAGCTAGATTTGATGGTCGTGCGCAATGGCCGCCGCATCGGGTTTGAAATTAAACTCACCCGTTCACCCAAAGTGACCCCATCCATGCGCTCGGCTCAGGTTGCCCTGGAGCTGGAGCACCTTTATGTGGTGTGCCATGGCGAAGGCGAGGCTTGGCCTCTGGCTCAAGGGATTAGCGCAATGCCGCTGAATGCGCTTTACAGTGCGGATTTCACCGCATGATGTGCATCCGCGACAGTAGCCGGAGACCGCTGGTTTCCGAACAGATCACCATGCTGGCCTACAAGGACAGTGAACATTGAACCCGTATGGTATGCCGTCAGCGCCAACTCTGCATAACACCTGCGCCATTATCGTAACCTGCCATCCGGATGATGGATTTGCCGGTCGCCTGGAGCGGGTAAAGTCGCAATTCCCCTTGGTGATTATCGTGGATAACGGCTCACGGCCCGCGGCAATGCTGCGCAATCTGGACAGGCCGCCACATATTCATCTTATTGAAAACCAGGTCAATCTCGGCCTCGCCGCAGCCCTGAATCAGGGAGTCAATCTGGCGATGCTGGAAGGGTATGAATGGGTGGTCACTCTGGACCAGGATACGATTCTTGCCGAGAGCATGTTAGCGACACTGCTCGACGTTTACCGGAAAAGCGGCGGAGGAAATGTCATGATAGGAAGCAATTACCGGGAAACGAACAGAAAGCGCAATTTTATCCGGTGCGCTGACGCTGAAACCAGCTTCCGGAAACGCAAGACGCTAATTACTTCCGGAACTCTGGCGCCGCTTTCGCTATTCAAAACCATTGGCCTGTTCCGGGAAGATTATTTCATCGATTCCGTAGACCATGAATTCAGTTTGCGTGCACGGGCGCATGGCTGCCGGATACTTATCAGTTGCCGGCCCGTCATGGAACACAGCATAGGCGCGCATGCCGAAAAGGCCAGCCGGCTGCGCCAGTTCATGTCTTTTAATCACTCGCCGGCGCGCAAATATTATATTGCAAGAAACGTTATCGCCACGGTCAAGTCCTATTTCCTTCAAGAACCTGTGTGGAGCATGCGCCAGGGTTGGCGCCTGCTGTCCGACTTCGCTTCGATCCTGCTGTTCGAAGACGAAAAATTGAAAAAATCAACCGCCTTCATGGTTGGGTTGGCCCATGGAATCAGCGGAAGGATGGGATACATAGAAAAGGCATGGCCCAATGGTCCGCGCTGACAGCCAGAACAGTCTGCTGGTTTTAGGCGTCCACCTCAAATCGGAAGGCTATCCCAATACGCTTTATCGTTTGCGTGAGATGGAAGCGTCCGGTTTGTTTCAAATGTCCGAGATCAACGTGCCGATGTGGAGTGAAAGCACGCAAAATCGCCACGGACTTTCCCGTTTGACGCGGAATTTATGGCGCGCCGTCATTGCTCACATTGCGGTTACGATCCGTTATCTGGCGGCGACACGGCCAGAGCGGGTTTATGTGCCTTATCCCGCCGTATTTGTGCTGTTCCTGCTCTCATGGTTGCCGGCATGGCGTCGGCCAGGGTATGTCGTGGCCGACGTATTCATTTCACTGTACGACACGATCGTGCTTGACCGCCGCCTGATCAAACAGGGTGGACTGACCGCACGCATGTTGAAGTGGATCGAAACGCGTGCTTATGCTGGTGCGGACAAGCTGGTGGCCGATACCCCGCAAAATGCACGGTTCCTTTGTGAAATATTCAAATTACCGGAAGCGAAGATCATCGCTGTCCCGTTGTCCACTGACGAGATTCATTTCAAATACACCCCTTATCTACCATCTCATGGTGTTTGCCGCGTCCTGTTTGTTGGAACCATGATACCGTTACACGGCATGGAAACGATACTTGAAGCGGCGAATCTGCTGTCGGAACGCTCTGATATCCATTTTAAACTGATCGGTGACGGGCAGGATGCGCCGATAGTGGAGGCGCGGCTACGCGCACATATGCCGAATCTGGAGTGGGAGAGAACATGGCAATCGTCACAACAAATTGCAGAAGAAATAAGCCGCGCCGATATTTGCCTCGGTATATTCGGCGCAGGCGGCAAAGCGCAGCGGGTGTGCCCTTTCAAGATATATGCCTATGCATCCATGGGGAGAGCGGTTATTACCGGGGAAACACGCTGGCTTAGGGAAACTGTTCAACCCCTTGGAGAAACTTTTGCTAGCGTACCGGTAAACAATGCGGCTGCCCTGGCCGCCAAGATCATTCAACTGGCCGATGCGCCCGCGTTACGCGCGAATCTGGCCGCAAATAGCCGTCAGTTTTACGAAAATCATCTGAGTAATCAGGCTGCCTTGAGGCAACTTGTGAATGTATTTTTCTGATTGTGGCTTCCCGTTTATTCTTGTAAATATTTTCAATCTAACCAGCGTGACTTTAGTTGGGACCACTTCGATTCTGGTTTTGCTTCTGCTTCCAGGCGCAGAATTGAATCGAGTTTGAGCGCGTGTAGTCGTTCTGGTAGACGTGGCGCGTTAATCATCACCGCATGGTCAATCATTTCCTTGTGGTAGGGCAAGAATACACTCCTTTGCAGGATATGCTCAGGTAGCGTGACATGCTGACCATGCCCGCTTATTTTTAATCGCTCACGCATGGCGTCTTTTTCTGTAAGCGCAACAATTTCCTTTACCCGTTCTGTCGGCAGCTTGCATTCCAGTGCGTGAAGTATCTTTTTCAGCGTTTCGCGTTTATTGCAAACCAGTTGCTCGTAATCCAGCAATAATGCTTCACCGGACTCGACAAGTTCCAGCATGCTGTCTAATTGTTTTAACAGAGGACCTGCACCCATCCATGTCATCTGTGGTGAGGTGAACCCGGAAATCATGAGTGTCAGGCATTGTTCGGTCGTTTTCCCCACAAAATAACCGCTGCCAATCACGGAACGTCCAATTGCGGCATCCACATCACGCGACAAATGAGCGAACATCGATAGCAGCACATCATAAATATTGCGGATGAGGAAAATATTTTTGGCCTGGCAGCCCCTCAATAGTGATGCCGATCTTGATGTCAGTGTCGAATGCCACGAGAAGAAAGTTCCGGAGGGAAATTCGATCAGCATTTCATTCTCGTAATCTGGCGATCCCTCGCCGATCCGGGGTTCATGCGCCTTCAGGCCGGTCGCCATTTCCAGCATCTCGCGCAGCAGCCATGTGCCCGACTTCGGCAAGGAAGATACAAATACCGGACGAGGTATTTTTCCGGGTATCGGAGCCATGTTTACCGGGCGGCGCGCAAGTTCCTTCAGGTCATAGCCGAAGGATGCATAAGCATCCATGGCCTTCTGCGACACCAGTTTGCGGAACGCATCTACTTTCCAGCCAGGCCAGGCTTGCATCAGCCGATCGGGATCGCATTCAACCGGCGATTCACCCCGGAACAGGGTGTGCCGCATGGAGTAAGCGCAATCCATGCTTTGCTGATCAAACGTGACTTCGCCACGAGTAAGATAGGTCGCCAGGTCTTTGAATGTTTCTGGTTCGTCTGCTATTTTTTCGACCGCAATGTGGCGTTGTACTGCATGGATATCACCCAGTACATTGTTCAACTGGAACATGCCCTGATAGCTTGCCCATATATCGATATCGTCTTTTGAGTAGCTCGGCAGGCCAAGATACTCGAAATAGGCGTGACACGCTGTTTTCCATTCCCACTCCAGCGGATCGGTTGCGCCCACGCGCATACGCATATTGCTGGCACGCCAGCGAACGTAGAACTCAAGCCAGGCTACAGGATGGCGGACAAGGTTGACTACAGGAATATTTTTGTACCGGTCAATACTCAGCAGTTCCGGCATTTGTCCTGCGCGGTAGGAATAACAGTCGCCGATAGCCGAATAGGTCATGCCCATGTCATTGAGGAATTCGGTAAATGGAACCAGCGGCGGTCTTTCGCCGCGCGTGCGTTCCCGCAGGTATTTGGGTCGCGACCCCTCGTGGGCGAGCAGGGCGAAAATGTCGCGGTGGCAATTCAGCGCCTTGGGGAACCAGCCGAACAGGTGATCGGCCGCATAACCCCAGGCGGTGACATAGAACACGCGGTAGTCATCCCGTAATTCGTCTCTGATCGGTACGGTGAAATCTGGCATGAAATTACCCTACTTTCTTAGGTCATCAAGAATTTGCCGGGCACGATGATGCCAGCAATGCCGTTCCCGTACTATTGCCGCCGCCAGTTGTCCTGCGCGCTTTCTACCCGCGTCATCTGCCAGCCATCGATGTGCTTCTTCCTGCAAATTTTCCGGTGTGAATACGCCATAGTGGACGCCAGGCTCAAATGAGGTCAGCATTCCTCCGGGTTTGTTGTCATGAGGGGATGCGTGGGTAAAGATGAATCCTCCCGCTGCCATGCACTCAAGCGTTCTGCTGTGCAACCCGAGCCCGTGTGTATTGTTTGCCAGATTGATCCGGCTGCGTCGGTAAATGTCGAGCAGGCCATCCTGCGTGTCAACTGTTCCCTTGGCATAAGGGCTGAATTCAGGGTGCATGTTCCACCCGGGACCATAAAGTTCCAGAGAATGGGATACTTGCAAAATACTATTGACCAAGGCCTTGCGATCAAGCAGGCGAGGGTATTCTCTTGCGAAGTAGTTGATTGATCTCTCGTATCTGGGGAGTGAATGGAAGTCGTTAGCTTGTTTCCGGTTCGCCCAACCCATGTTATTGCGGAACCATCCAATCAGATGCCCTGCGTCTGATAACTGTCTATCTGATGGTTTGCCCGCAAAGGAACCTGAAACAGAGGGGGATTTTGCAAGGTGGGCGGTAGCTTCACGCATTGCAATAACCAATTTGTGTATATCCAGATCACCACGCAATGGGCGATAGTTTTCACTTACGATTCCCATCATTTCAGTTAGCGCGCTGGTGTATGTGGCAAATGACTGAAAATAACGCCCAATGAGTATTCTGCGCGATATTGCGATGAATCGTAGCGCACCGAGCAAAGGGTTGCACCTGGATAGAGCCAGGATGTCTGGCCAGAAGTTGTACGTGACAATGGCGGGAGGTGTTGGGATAAAGCCGCAAAGTGAAAAATCAACCGGGTCTGACGTGATGTCCTTGCTGTATTCGATAGCTGTATTGTCTACCCCTGAAACCAGAGAGCCCACGTAGCAGGGCATTTGTGTATCAAGCCCCAGTACTTCCGCATCTCCCAAGGCATATAGAATGTCTGAATCGTGAAAACTTTCTGCAAAGCTCCTGGTGGTTTCTGGAAAAACATCTTGAAACCATGAGATGTAACGCACATTTGACGGTAATGCCACATCGGGGTGACGCGTGCGATTCACCTGAATCACTGCGTCAATTGAAAGCTCCCTGCATTTCTTTGCCACTTCAACAGCCGAGATGGGTTTTGGCAAAGCATAGGCCTGATGGCCGATGACGTGAAAACCGGCGGCCAGCCCATTCACCATGCGTTGGTCATAGGTGGTTGGCAAGTTGGGAGTGATCAGAAATCTCAAGGGCTTCTCCCGCACGGCTATCCGGATTTCCGGTTGCGCATTTGAGACAAGACAAGCAGCCTGCCGATATACCGGTGCCAGACTATGGTTATCAAGTCAAAAGGCGGCCTCAGCAGCATGAATGCAAGAATCAACTGCAATTTTCTGAATTTTCCTGAATAAGGGGCAATTATGCATAATAATTTATAACGATACCCAGTCCACGAGCGCGCATGCGGTAACCATGCGTTATTGCCGAACGCTCTTATGGCTGAGAAGCGAAGTCGGCGTTTCATCACTTCGCAGAATCCCGGAGTGAATAATGCATGCGATAGTATCGGGCCGGTGCTTTCCATCTTTTTCAGGATGACGTCCAGTCCCGGCAAATTTGTCATTGTTCGCCGGTATAGCCCGCCTTCATGTTGTCTCATCACGCCGAACGGTTCGGATGAAAAGGCAGCCCCATCAATACTGGCGACGGTGAGGGCTGCCAGCAAATCGCCCAATCCATGATAGGAGATATCGAACCCTCCGATCTTCTGCAGGGTTTCGCGGCGATAAATCAGGGTCGTTCCGGTGAACCAGTTCCCGAATTTCTGTGCGAGACGTATGCATTTATCCGGCGGGAAAAATGTGTCGGAGAGTGCGACAACCGGCGACGGGTATATATGCAGGCGGTTTCCACTTTCATCCGCTGCCCAGACCATTGCAGACCAGACTCCGGGTGAACCGGCTGATGCAATGCAGAATTTTGCGCGCTCGAAAATACCTTTCTCTACATAATCGTTCGATGACAGAAACAGCACATACTCGCTGGTGACGTATTTGAGGCCTTCATTGAGGGCCCCCATAGTGCCCAGGCAGGTTGGGTTGGCGATGATTTTGGCGCCCGGAGCATGGGAAAGCCTTTCCCTGATGACATCCATGCTGTCATCCGTGGATTGGTCGTCCACGACAATAACCTGGTCGGGTGGAACATCCTGAATCAAAACCGAGTCAAGACATTTTCTAAGGTAACCAGAATCATTTCGGTTGGGTATTACTACCGCGATTGTCGGAGGCATGATGTTAGTTGCCAATGATATTTACTTGTTCTGAGAAGAGTGGAGCCATTTTATGAAATGGGCCGCGTAATAATTGCTGCCACGTATACTTAGATGTTGACCATCATAGAAATATATAATTTCACCATTAGAATAAGGGCATTTTTCTGTATCGCAAAATATATCTATAGGATCAAACATGCGCACTTTTTGATGAACACGCACTATAGAACTTAGAATTGTTCTCAGTTTAAGCTGATTTTCCAATATGGTACTTTTACTTAGCTCGCAGCGCATTAAAGGATTTCTCAAACAATCTCTTGGGGGAAACCCTAAATAGGGGGGGGGTAACAAAATGATTACTGATTTGCCATTTTTTTCAAGCATTCTTATGGCAAATTCTAAGCCATCGGAGAAAGTGTCTATTCTATTGGATTCACCCGTTTTCCCTATTGCGCGAACTGACCATTTATTTTCTTTCTGTGCCGCGTTAAAGCCAATATCTAAATAATCTCTTCCAGTAAACGAGAGAACTACCGTTTTAATTTCTGAATTGTTCGCAATCCATTGGATCGTTTTCACTATGCTTTAAGCAGTTATCTTTTACCTCAATTCCATAAATTGGCGGGCAGCCGCCGACCTTGCCTGCCAACAACCATGAATGATCTTTATCAAGGCTAGCAATCCCATAAAATTTGTCATTTGCAAAACTGTCCCCAACTATTGCGAATGTTGCTGGCAAGTCAGACGATTTGGAGCAGAATTCAGTTGATAGATTCTTGCTGTCGTGAAAACTGGTTGGACATGCGAAATATTTAAATTTACTTGTATCATAAGCTAAATCAATGGCAGCTTTGTTAATTGGTCTGGATTCGAATCCATTCCAAGCAAAACATTTGTATCCCACAAGGCAAACAACAATCATGAGTACAACAAGTGCTAATGTTTTTGTTTTTCCATATTTTCCGAACCGAATCGGTTTCTCGATTAGTTTGTACGTAAGCCATGCAAGTGCGATGGAAATTAGCACAACGCCAATGCGCGTCTCACTTGATGGCACTTTGCCTCCTGCAATTCGTGTAAATGAAAGCAGAGGCCAGTGCCACAGATAAAGTGGATAGCTTATCAGGCCAAACCACACCAGTACACGATTTGAGAGAACTACACGATTGAGCCACGCTTGAGTACCAGCCGAAATAATCAGCAGAGCACCGAGTGTTGGAAATACCGCCCACCAGCCCGGGAATTGCCTCTCTTTGGTAATGAGAAGAATTCCAATGGCAATCAGTACAGCACCAAATACCGATTGGGCGTTGCGTAGTGCCATGCCATTTTCTTCTGGTGCTTGAGCACAGATTGTTTGGTTAATCTGCGTATCAAGCCATTGCTTGAACTCGTGGAATATGTCCTGCTTGTGCCGCGTTATATATGCTAAAACAGAACCTGCCATCAATTCCCAAAAACGTGTTTGAGGCGAGTAGAAAGCCGCTAGTGCGTCATTACGTACTTCATAAACGTTGAGCACAAATGAAATGATTCCAACAACAATTGCGATATTCAGCAGATTCTGGCGCTGCTTCCAGGCAAGCCACAAAAGCAGCGGCCAGATAATGTAAAACTGCTCTTCAATTCCAAGCGACCAGAGGTGTAGTAGCGGCTTTGTTTCTGCGGCATTGTCAAAGTAACCGCTTTCATTCCATAGTAAAAAATTCGAAATAAAGCCGGCGCCGCCCGCTATGTGTTTGCCCAACTGCTTGTATTCGTCTGCAAATAGTACCTATGTGTAGAAGCAAACTATGTGCAGTTCAAAATGGCAGTGGCTAAGAAGCTGGATTCTATTGGGCCAAGGGGCTTGCCGCCTCCTATTATCTTGA
>JANLIB010000067.1 GCA_024653675.1 Gallionella sp.
GCGCCTCTATTAATTCAGAATCCTAAGCGAGACAAGGCGCGAAAGAAATTTTAGCGCGCCGCATATGTTTGATATGTAAGCGTTAAAATTTCTTGAGCAGCGCCGTATCGCGACGGAGTTTGGATTAATAGAGGTGCCCTTTACAACACTGCTTGCCATATAATAGTCAATCCGGATTAATCCATCGTCAAGGCAGAATGTGATCAAGGCTATTAAATTTGCGAGGTCAACATGTTTTTCAAGGATATTCCATTGTTTGCGGACTTGAGCGAATCTGACCACGACCTGCTGCTGCAGGTTGCGGTGCGCGGCACCTATCCGCGCCACGCCATTCTGGTACGGGAAGGCGACCCGGGCGACCGTTTTTACCTGTTGCGCAAGGGCATGGCCAAGGTTTATCTCGAAGCCAGCAATGGCCGCGAAGTGATACTCGCGATACTGGGACCCGGTGATTTCTTCGGAGAAATGGCCATGATAGACCAGGAGCCATGTTCGGCCAATGTCATGGCGCTCGAAGAGAGCGAATTCGTCTCGATAGGCAAGGCTGAATTCCAGAAGGCCATAAACACATCCCCGAAGATGGCGATAACCCTGCTCAAAGTGCTTTGCCGGCGGCTGCGCGAGGCTGACCAGCAGATCGAATCGCTGGCTCTCAAGGATGTCCAGGCGCGCGTCGAGCAGGCGCTGCGCGCAATCGCCGAGCCGGAGGGTGACCAGCTCATCATCCCGGCGCTGATCACGCACCGCGACATTGCAGCCATGGTCGGCGCCTCGCGCGAAATGGTGACGCGGGTATTTCGCGTACTCGAGGCATCGGGAATTATTCGTGTTGACGGCCGGCGCACCACGCTTACGCGAGCCGCGCATACCTGACCATGAGGGCAACTCTAAAAATTCAGATTTCGTCATTATTGGGCGCCTCTATTAATTCAAAATCCTAAGCGAGACAAGGCGCGAAAGAAATTTTAGCGCGCCGCATATGTCTGAATATGTAAGCGTTAAAATTTCTTGAGCAACGCCGTATCGCGACGGAGTTTGGATTAATAGAGGTGCCCTATTGAGGTTTCCATAATTGACGACAGTACGCGAAACCTGCCACCCCGTCATTCCGGCGAAGGCCGAAACCCAGTTCGTCATATAAGGCCGCGTAGCGGACAAAGCCGTGTTTCGGGTGTTGTCCCACTGCGTGGGGCGCGTCAATTGTCTGGATATCGGCCTGACCGCAGGTCAGTTTATCCTGAGCCTGTCGAAGGGCCGGTATGACGGTGATACTATTTGTTTGCCGGATCAATAAGCCCGCAAGCGGTCAATTCGCCGGCGTGATGAATTTTTTGCCCTTAATTCAGCACTTCCCAAAACTATTATCCCGGTTTAGTGAACTGCTTCACCAGCAAGGCTGACTTATTTCATTTCTGGTGATATAAATCACTGAAGATTGCTTGCGTTTCACATATCCTGCGACAGATACCGCAATCCGGCTTGCAGATTTTTTATCTTTATTCAGATTTCCCGTGGAATATGATGATTTTCTGGGGAAATTCAGGCGCAACACGAGCCGGCATGTATTTTCGGTAATATTTATTAATTTGATTAGTTTGACAAGACGAAAATCCGGTGTGAGAATCAGAGCGGGAAAAATCATAACGGGTGGGTCAGACGGTCAAGGGCACATCAAACAGCGAAGTCAATATTTAAACGGGCAAAGGATTTAATTGCATTTCAGTTTTTTATCATCCACGCATTAATCTCATCGAGGGGATAGTCATGAAACGGAGTCTGAAGGGTACAAACAGCATGTTGTCGGTATTGTTCTCCATAGTGCTTGCTCTATTGCTGGCCGGTTGCGGAGGCGGAGGAGGATCAGCGGCTCCTGCCGGAGGCGGAGGAACAACCGCTACCACGACGACCGTATCCGGCAAAGTGACGCTCTCCAACACGGTAGGCAAGCCGGCGATGCAGAAGGCCGCGATGCAGAAGGCCATGATGAATGCCCCCAAGGGCAAGCCCGGAAGCAAGCTGTACAAGGCTTCCAGCAAGGCATCCGTCTCCTCGAATGTTCTGAAATCAGCCGTTCTGGACAAGGCGCTGAATGCGACTGCTTTTTCATCCGGTACAGTCTATCTGTATAGCGCTGATCACCCTGAATGGCTTTATCCGGTGTCGGATGCCACAACAGGCAGCGATGGCTCCTATACCATGACAGCGCTGAAAAATGCATCCTCGAACAACAACGATTACACCGACGGAGCCTCGATTCCGGCCGGGAACTATACGCTGCTGGCGTTCAAGGCTGGCGGGTTTGATCCTATTTTGGGGATAACAACGCAGGCGCTGGTTGCCGTGCAGACCGTCGTCAACAGTTTTTCCGGGACGGTAACCGTCGATGATCTGGTCGCCGCAGAAGGCACGGATCTGCCGACGGTGTCAGCCATCATAGGCGCGAAAAAGAATACCGACGGTACGGAGACCTGGGGAAGCGCTTCTACACAGCTTCCGGCGAATGCGGCGATCCAGGTGAGCTTCAGCGCCCCGATGTCGCGCGGCAGCCTGACCAACGGCATATCCATTTCTCCGTCTGTGAGCGGCAAATGGTCGCTGTCGGCAGACTGGACCACCGCGACATTTTACCCTGCTACGGGGGTATCGCTGGCCGTAAACTCGGTCTACACCATCACGGTCAAGGGATCGGATTCCAATACTTCCGCCAATACGGTCAAGAATGTTTACGGGAATGCGCTGGCAAAAACTGCGACAGGGACTTTCACGGCAGTTGCGACAGATACCGTTGCGCCGACTGCGGAATGGGAAAGCCCCACAGTGCTTGAAATGGGGTCGGCAGTCGATGTGACGAAGCCGATCCGGATCAGGGCGAACAAACAGCTTGATGTGAATACCCTGACGCTTGATGGGCAGATTTCCGGTGTATCCAGTCTCGGCGCCAAGCCCGGTGTTCTGTTTGTAGGCAAGAATACGGCCGGTCTTTATGTTTATGAGTTTGTGCTTGGCGAGCCGTTACAGCTCGGCGCCACTTACACTCTGAGTGTGTCGGGCGGCAAAGGGCTGAACGGCATTGCGATGATCGCGCTGTCCGGTTCCCTTGTAACGAAAAGCGCTGCCGCAACCAGCGGTGTTGATCCTACTGCTTCAACCACCACCCAACAGGCGCAGGCCGCGGTGAAGGACGTGCTCGGCAAGTGGATCCGGGCGTTCAACGATCGCAATATCACCCAGTTGAAAGGCTTGATGGCGGGTGACTTCTATTTTGAAGACACAAAAATGGATTCAAGCGACGACGTGAACAAGGACGGTCGTTTGAGCCTCGGCGAATTTGCCGACATGCTGGAAGTGCACGCATTCCCGCAGTGGGAATACTGCGGAACGACCATTACCGGCGATATTGCTGTCGGTACGACGATTAACATGGTCGCTCCATTGAATGAGGTAGCCGATTTCGAGTTCAGCATGGTCGCTACATCCACGAATACCAGCCAGCAGTGTCTCGATACAATGCCGACGGATTCCTTCTATGCCACGGTTCAGAAGGTGAATGGGGCATGGACTATCGTCAGGGCTTCGGTGGGCGTGGACACAAGGGACAAGACCATCAGCTTCCCTGATCTGATAGATAACCTGAAGCTGACACAGAACAGCGTCGTGATCGCTGACGGCGGCACGATTGCGTTGCCAACGACGTATCCTGTCATTCACTCCTGGGATGCGGCAACCGGCGTATCCAGCTACGTGCTGATCCGCATGGACGCGCGTAACCCGGAAAATGGAAGGGCTTGCGCGCTTCCGAACACGGTGACCAGCTTCTCACCTGCCACTACCACGTCCTGCGTGGACGCGGGCGGCACGGGCGTGGCCGGCAAGTTTGACTTCGACACGTCAGCGATGAATTTCCTGGTGGACGGCGGACAGTATTACTGGGAGGTCATCGGGCTCAAGAGCATCACTGTCAGCACCATATTGAGCAAGACGCCGAAGGAAATATTGAATGACATCTCCGCGATCAGCACGCTGAATAGCTTCAGCGTAGCCGGCGTGTACAAGGAGATCACGGCACAGGTATACGTCGGCGCTGCGGCCACCGGCACTCCGTTGACCTACTCGGTGAACTACGACGGCTATGACGCCGGGTCGGCCAGCCAGGCGACTATCACAGTCACCACGGCGAATGCGGGCGCGACTTCAGGCTACATGTATGTGAGCGGCAATTACTACGCCAGTTATCCGCTTGCCTTCACGGGCGGCGCCGCTACGGTAACCATAGAACTGTCCAAAGGATGGAACTGGATCAGCGTCGAAGACGGGGTTGGCCTGTGGAAGGGCTTCAGCATCAGCACCACGGGCGGGTTGTTGCCGGCGGTTGATATCACTTTGGTTAAGGATGACACGGCAGGCGCGCCTACCCTTACCGGTGACGCATGGAACTATTACACGGCCACGACAGGCGCCACCAAGGTGACCATCAGCGGCACGGTTGATCTGACGAAGCTGCCCTCGGTGAGTTCTGTGTATGTGAACGTATCGGGCAACACGTCCGGCGCCTACAGCTATACCACCGTGCCGGTTACGCCGTTTGCAACTTACGCCACATTCAGCGTCACCGTGGACATCTACCAGGGCGACAACTGGATCAGCGTGGGCGCCAATGATACGTCCGGCATGGTCTGGTATAACGACAATATCGGGGTTTACACCGATACCGGCACGGTATGGGTGCCGAACATCAGCATCACCGGCGTTACCACGGCAACCTCGACCGGCAGCTATGGCAGCAGCGCCGATTATGACGCCAGCACGGATGGCGACAATGTGGTGACGATAACGGGCACGTTCAAGAATCCCGTGAACGGAAACTACAACATCAGCAGCGACGGCGGGTGGAGCAACGGCACGCTGATTGTGCTCGCCGACGGAACCTTCTCGCTGGACGTCACGCTGTATAACGGCTGGAACTACGTTTCTCTCAGCGACAGCAACTACAACTGGTATGGGGTCAACATCTACACCACTGCCGGCAAGACGGCCGTGAAACCGACCATCCTCGCCGTTGACGGAGTTGCTCCCACGGTTAACCTCGGCGGCGCCAGCGCAGCGGTCACAGGCTGCACCGCGACCGTGACCGGCACTGCCAAGCCCGGCAATCTCTACGTCTACTGGAACGGGTTTGACGGGGTGAACTATAACTACGAGTACCAGAACCTGGTCCTGACCGGCACGCCGGATACCGCGATATCGTTCAGCTTCAGCGTGCCGCTGGTAAGCGGGTCCGGGAGCTACAACAACATCGACGTCTACGACCTCAACTGGATGTGGACCGGCGTCAAGGTGACGACTTCAGGGGCATGTATCTATAACCCTCCGGTGATGACGTTATCTTCGGTGAAAAACAGCGGCGGTGTTACAATAGGTTACGACGCAGGATTGGGGTATTATCCTGCCGGAGCCAGTCAGACCATCATGGTGAGCGGCACCAGCGACAGGCCGGGACGCACCATCACGCTATCGTCGTATGCCTGCACGTCGCAGTCGTATACCACGACGGCCGATACAAGCGGCAACTGGTCTTTCACCGGCATACCGGTTTATGACGGATATAATTATCCGAGCATAAGCGATGGCTATACCTCGCAGTCCCTCACGGTCTATGCCGCCAATGCGCAGTTTGCCGTGCCGACCCTGACGGCGTCGGTCACTGGCGGAACACTGACTTATACAGGCAGTTGCGGTTATAAACAGTGGGATGCCGGTACAGCAACTTCCGTAACCATCACCGGCACAACCACCGCGCCTGACGGAACCGGGTATTACACCGATGCGACCGGCGGCAACCATCCATTTACTATCAGCGGCGGTAGCTACACGATTTCCGGCGTTACGGTATATGGCGGCGGGGGATTAGGCGAGTGGAATTACATCTACCTGAACGATACCGCGTGGAATTATCAGTCTGTGTCTATCTACTCGACAAATACGTCTGCGAAGCCGAAGTTCGTTAACATCGCAACGCCGGTCAACACGAACACGGCCAGCTTTGTTGCGGGACTCCAGGGGGTTACCGGAACCATAACGGATCCGGTTGCTTCCGGTTATGCGCCGTCGGTCGTCAGAGCCCAGATGGGGGTATGGAACAACACAACCTACTCCTATACCTATACCTATTATTCGTCGGATGTGAATGACCAGAATATGTATGGGGATTCGGCCATTACCTATAACGCCACTACTGGCAGCTATTCCTTCCAGGCTGATTTCGGGACAGTAGGAAGCTACACCTACATCCATGTTTATGCCTACGATGATGTGACGTATGCGAGCCACGGCATGCAGATGTACTACAACGATGGAACGGCCGGATCAACCGGGTATTCGAACTACTACAAACCCGGCGCCAAGGCCGGCGGCGCGGCGCCCAGGAATCCGGCTGTGGCGTCCGAAATAATGAAGCAGCAATTGAAGAGCATCAATCGCAACAGATAGCAGAAGCGATGCCGCAAATCAGGGGTGGGGTTTTTCCTCACCCCTTTTTTTGTCCGGAAAAATGAATTATTCCAATTCGCAATGGACAGAATTGATGTAGGGTGCGCTTGCGCACCATCGCCAAATGGTGCGCAAGCGCACCCTACGTGACTATTCAGTTAATGTACATACAATGTATTTATGATAAAGTTCGACTGGAATCCAGTCAAAGCAGCTTCAAATATGAGGAAACATGGAGTTTCTTTTGAGGAAGCTCAATCCGTGTTCTACGACGAGTTTGCTGTGCAATTCTTTGATGAGGAGAGCTCTGAAGCGGAAGACAGATTTCTGATGCTCGGCTTAAGTGATGAGGTTCGCCTCCTGATTGTTTGTCATTGTGAGCGCGAACAAGGCAGCACCATCCGAATTATTTCGGCAAGAAAAGCCACGAAGAATGAGGGTAAATATTATCAAGGGGTTATGCCATGAAAACTGAATACAATCTTTCAAAAATGAAATCTCGAAGAAATCCTTATGCGACCAAACTTAAAAAGCCGGTAACGATGCGGCTGAGCGAAGATGTCATTGGCTATTTCAAGCAAATGGCAGAGGAAGCAGGTGTTCCCTATCAAAGCCTCATCAATCTTTATCTGAGAGACTGTGTGGCACGTCACAGAAAAATTGATATTTCCTGGCAGGCAGCGCCCTGACCTTGCGTTCAAGCGGGTCACCGCAAAATCGCGGTGTTCCTTAACTTAGATAAAATCGCTGGATTCTGGCAGCCCTCTCAGAATCATCGCTGTTTTTAACGCGAAATGGAATTACATTATGAAAAGGTTCCGGCTGGCTTTATTGATCGCTTTTCAATCCGCTGCCGGCTCATGCATTGCCAGATGATTTCTTCAATCCGAAGTGCTACTATGAGTGCATTCAAATTGATTTTAAAGGTGACATCATGGCAACGATGAGTATTCGAGGGCTCGACGATAAGGCACTGACCCGGCTTAAGCGTCAGGCAGAACAAGATGGTAGCAGCCTCAACAGCCTGGTTTTGCGCCTGTTGCAGGACACCGGCGTCCCGGTTCAGTTGAACGCATTAAAAAAGTTTGACGATCTCGATACCCTGGCAGGCACCTGGAGTGCGAAAGAAGCGCAAGCCTTTGAGCGCAACACGGCTGCTTTTGCCGAGGTTGACGCGGCGCTGTGGAAATAGGCGATGCGCCCCATCGCATTGGATACCAGCGCTTACACCGCTTTCAAGCGCGGCGATGAGCAGATAGTCGCGGTGCTGCAATACGCGCCCGTCATCATCGTGTGCGTTACCGTGCTGGGCGAACTGCTGGGTGGATTTGCTGCGGGCCGGCGGGAGAGTCATAATCGTAACGAGCTGACACAATTTCTCAATACCCCGCGCGTGAAGGTTGTTTCCGGCACGACCGCCACAGCAGATATGTATGCGCTGGTCTATGCCGCACTGCGCCGCAAGGGACAGCCCATTCCCACCAATGATCTGTGGATTGCGGCCAGCAGCATGGAGCACGGCGCCGCGCTGCTGACGCTTGACGCGCATTTTCAAAACATTGACGGTCTGCGCGCCGGCGCTCGCCTTGATGATTTTATTCCGTGATGGCCTGACGCCCTTAAACTTGGCGATTACCGTGGCGGGTTTGCGATTGGACATGTAGGGCGGGTCACACCCGCCATTGCAACATTCGGTGTTGCGGCGGGTGTAACCCGCCCTACAGCCTGATTCTTTATCATACAAGGATGCGCAAGCGCACCTTGCAGAATCATTGTTGTTATTAGCGCGAAATGGAATTACATTTGCGCCAAACTTTAAGGATCATCATGAAAAGGTTCTTGCTGGCTTTATCGATTGCGATGCTTTTTGATCCGCTGCTGGCCCATGCGGCAAAGCCGCGCGCTCCGCTCCAGGTGAGCATCGCCGCGGTTCAGCCGGGCATCTCTGCCGCCGATATAAAACCCGGCGAGGTCGTCGAGCTTGAAATCACCGGAAGGACTCTTGCCGGCGCCGATGAGCTGAATATCAATGTGGGACTGCACGGCCGGGTGACGCTGTTGTCCGGCGAGACGTCATGGACAGGACCGGCCGGAAAAGGCGAGGGCAAGACGCTGCGGATCACCGTGCGCGCGCCCATGCACGGCAACGGCAAGGTCAGCGCGCGGATTTCGATGTCCCCGTCGAGCGGCGCGTCGTTTGCCGCAGAGACGGAATACATCATGGGCAGGAACGCGCTGAACAAACCCGCCGCCTTGCCGGAGAAAAAGAAGGACAACAAGGGCAGGGAGATCAGGGAATACCGGGTTAACTGATTACAATGATCAAGTAGGGTGGGCAGGTTTTATTGCCCACGCTGTCAGCGAAGATTGTTTCCGCGCGGGCACACGTGCCCACCCTACAAGACTGTGCCATAAACCCCAGCCGTAGGTCGGGTTAGCGCAGCGTAACCCGACATCTGTTGCGGTTACATCATTGTCGGGTTACGCCCGATGGGCTAACCCGACCTACCGGGCTGTGCCAACGCGGTCGGTAGGAGCGCAACTTGTTGCGCGATAGCTCGGATCGCCCGACAAGTCGGGCTCCTACGAAACGCACGGACTAATGGATAATCCGGGATGAATGCAAAATTCAAAATGCGAAATGCAATATGAAGATTGAACAGCGCAAGGAGCAAAGCGCATCACGCATCGGCTTTTTTTTCCTGCTGATCCTTTCCCTGTCCGGCTGCGGCGGGGGCGGGGAATCGTCGCAGGTGATCGAGGCTCCGCCGGGTACGCCGGCCGGCGTCAGCGTTGTTATCACCGCTTCAAACGAATTGACGCTGAGCTGGGGCAGTGCCGCAAATGCCGCTTCGTATAATATTTACTGGTCAACATTGCCGGGCATAAGCAAAACCAGCACGAAGATTTCCGGCGTCACCGCAACCAATTATGCCCACAAGCCGCTCACCACTGGCAGCACCTATTATTACGCGGTGACTGCGATGAACAATTACGGGGAGAGCGATATATCGGCGGAGGTATTTGTATTGCTGGATATTCCCCGCCCTCCGGGAGCGATTGCAGCTGTGGCCGGGGACGGGCAGGCGACGCTGAGCTGGAGCGCCGATGTTGCGACCGTATCGTACAATATTTACATGGCATCCCAGAGCGGCGTGACCAAAGCGAATTATGCGACCCTGACCGGCGGCATGGCGCATACCGGCGTCACCAGCCCCTACACCCACACGGGTCTGACAAACGGGACAGCCTATTACTTTGTCGTGACCAGCGTGAACAGTTTCGGCGAGAGCAGCGAATCGGGCGAGGTGGCGGCAACGCCGGCAACGGGCAGCGCCCTGACGGTCAGCGGCAGCGTGAAATACGAAGACAAGGAGTATGGGACCAGCGGATTCACCGGCAATACGACCTATAAGGCAGTGCGCTTTGCCGAGGTGGAGGCCGTCGAGGCAACAAGCGGCGCGACTATCGTCGCGGGCACGACGGACGCAACGGGTTCGTATGTCCTGACCTTACCTTCAGCTTCTGCAATCCATATCAGAGTTATTTCGTCCGCCGCAACGCCGCCGGTTGCAGTGAAAGATATTTCAAATGCGTTGTATTCGGCAGCAGGCTCAAACTTTACCGCTTCAGGGTCTGCGACCGCGAATATCCATATCCCGGCGACCAACCAGGCTGCGGGGGCGTTCAATATCCTTGATACCTATATCAGCGCGGCGCAATTCATCCAGTCTCTTTCCGGGAGCTATCCGCCGGCGATTTCGGCTTTCTGGCAGCAGGGGAGCTATTACGGGACCTATTATTGCGCCATCCCGGATTTTTACTGTCCACACGGCGTGGGAGTCTATGTCCTGAATTACGATACGGACACGGATGAATACGACGACGATGTCCTGTGGCATGAATACGGGCACTTCATCGCCGCAAATTATTCAAAGGACGACAGTCCGGGCGGCGCGCATTATATTTCCTCCAATGATCTCGATATGCGGTTGTCGTGGAGCGAGGGATGGGGGGACTTCTTTCCGGGAGCGGTCAAGGCGTGGCTGGGCGCCGGCTCGCCGCTGCTCTCGACCATGCCGCTGATGGCGTCCTCCGTTTATGTTGACACCTCTGGCACCAGCGGCAATTATTTCGACTTCGGGAATCCTCCATCCAATCCCGCTTATTACTATTCCAGCAGCGAGGCGGCGGTGGCCAAGGTGCTGATCGATGTGCGGAATACCCACGGCATGCAGGCTGTCTGGGATACCTTTGTCTCAGGCTCTGTCAAGAACGCCACGGCACCGGTCAACTTCGAGGTATTCTGGGACGGCTGGAATCTGCTCGGCAAGCCAGACATCACCGCTACTCTCAGCGCGAGGTCGATATTGTATTCTGCTGACAGCTATGAGGTGTCGAGCGATAACACCCCGAATGCTTCGAGGAAGGCAGTATTGGCACTGGCCGAGAATCACACCCTGTTCGACAGCACGGACATCGACTATATTGCTTTCGACGCTACGGCAGGTTCGCAATATACCGTCAGGACAACAGCCCTCAGGAATGGGGCTGATACGGTTATCAGGATCATCGCCCCTGATCAGATTACGGAAAAGGCAACTAACGACAATACCAACGGGGCGAATTATTCCAATATTGTCCCTTCCGATATTTATCCTGCCCTCTGCGATCAGTGGGGCGAGTGCCACGAAAACGGTTCTGACATTCTCGGCTCGACAGCAAGCTTTACGCCCACCGTCCCCGGGACATATTATGTCGAGGTCAAGAGCTCGCCCAGCCGGCCTCTTTCTGCGGGCAAGTACGGGAATTACACGCTGACGATAACGTCGCCGTGAACGGGTGGCACAATACTGCGTCATTGATGAAACAACTAGTAGATAGTTTCATTAAAACCATTACAGATAAACCGTTCGGCCTGAGCTTGTCGAAGGCCAGCAGTGGCAAGGGGAAAGCGGTTCGACAAGCTCACCGCGAACGGTAAGTCTTTTGCTGAAACGCACTACTAGCCATTCGACTAAGCCCGCAAGCGGTCAAGTCGCTGGTTATCCGGCGAAGGCCGGAATCCAGTTAATAGAGAACTCCCACGTAAGTGGGACAACATCGCGGTTTGGCCGTCTCCCGAAGCTCGCCGGAAGCGGCTCGTTTTGTCTGCTTCGCAGAGTAGTTATAGATTCGGCAAACAAATACTATGAACCTCGTCATTCCGGACTTGATCCGGAATCCAGCAGAAACAAATATCGGCGCGCCTTGCGCGCCACTGGATACCGGCCTTCGCCGGTATGACGGTGATACCATTTGCTGGCCGGATCAATAATGTAACGTCATTCAACCGGAAAACCCTTGGCCTTCCATTCGGGGATCCCGCCGCGCAGCCAGTAGACGTTTTTGTACCCGGCCTTTACAGCCGCCTTTGCGGACTTGTAGCTTTTCCAGCATTCCCCCGCGTTGCAATACAGGATCATGGGCGTGTTCTTGTCCGCGGGTAACAGGCTGAGATCGAAACGGTCGAGCGAGGAATCGTAGTTGACGGACTTCCGGCTTTTTTCCTTGTAGGGGATGCTGACCGCACCCTTGATTCGTTCCTCGACATATTCGTTGGGAACACGCGTATCGATGATCAATACTCCTTTTCCGGCCATTTCCCTGGCCTTCTCGGCTGTCACTATCGTTGCTCCGGGAATCGATTCGGGTGTTTGCGACCCGGCAAGGACAATGGCCGGCAGCGCAAAAGCGACCGCTCCGAGAAAACCGCAAAGATATTTTCTGACGTCAGAATATTGCATGGCTGATAGCCTCCGTAAACCCAAAAAAGTTCAATAGAACCAAATTGTCCCTTCCCCCTTGAAGGGGGAGGGGATATTTTGCTGGCGCACGATTATCCGGGTTAAGCATAAACTGCGCGAAAGATAATGCGCCGGCGCGTTTCACAGTATGCATAACCCCGGTTCGCCCGCCTGGCCGGAGATGGCCTTGCAGGGGAGAATCACGTCCGGACGGCCGAGGTGGTAACCCTGGCCGTAGTCCACGCCGAATTTGGCGAGCAGCTTGAAACTTTTCTCGTTTTCCACGAACTCGGCCACGGTCTGCTTGCCGAGCGCGCGGGCGATCTCGCTCATGGCGCGCACCATGGCCTGGTCCACCGGGTTCGTGTCCAGATTCTTCACGAAGCGCCCGTCGATCTTGATGGTGTCCACCGGCAGGTCCTGCAGGTAGGCGAACGACGACATGCCGCTGCCGAAATCGTCCAGCGCCGTGCGGCATCCCAACAGCCTGAGCCGCGTCAGGAATGCCGCGGCCACGCCCATATCGGCAATGGCGACAGTCTCGGTAACCTCGAAGGTCAACGCTGCGGGATCAAGGCCTGCGGCGGCAAGCTTCGCCTGGATCAGGTCGCAGATGCCGTGATCAGATAATGACTGTCCGGACAGATTTATGGAATAACGCAGTTTGGGCAGCTCCCGGCGTTGCTGCACCAGCGTGTCGATAGCGTGCGTGATGACCCATTTATCTATGTCCACCATCAGCCCGAAGCGCTCGGCCGGCGGAAGAAATCCGGCTGGCATAATCAATGTGTCTTTATCGTCGAGCATGCGTATCAGCACTTCATAGGATTCGACCTCGCGCGTGTGCGTGTTCACGATAGGCTGGCAGGCAAGCGCGAAGCGGTTGTTCTCGATCGCTTCTTTGATGCGCTGCGACCAGCCCATGTCGAGCGCCATGGTCGCGGCATTCTCGGCGTCGGCGGACTCGAACACATGAATCCGGTTGCGCCCGAGACGTTTGGCCATGTGCGAAGCGATATCGGCGTATGACATGACCTGGGCGGCGGATTCCGTTTGCGGCGCGATCATGGCTGCGCCGATGGAACAGGCGACGTTTGCCGTGACCGTCCCCTGGCGGAAGACGGAATCCGACAGCGATTTGCGGAAGGATTCGGCCACCTCGGCGACGCGGTCGGGAGGGATGTTGTACAGCAGCACCGCGAACTCATCGCCTCCCAGGCGCGCGATGAGGTCGCTCTTGCGTCCGCGCCGGCGCAGGATGTTCGCCACCTCGATCAGCAACTGATCGCCGGCGGCATGGCCGTGGACGTCGTTGATGTATTTGAAATTGTCCAGATCGAGATAGAGCACCGCGCCGGGTTCTTTCGTGCGCCTGGCGCGTTCGATCACGCGCTCCAGCTCTCCCATGAAGAAGCTTCGGTTGTGCAGCCCGGTGAGCCCGTCATGCTCGGCCATGCGCTTGAGGTCTTCGATGAGCGCCTTGCGCTCGCTGATGTCGGCGGCCAGGGCGACATAGACCTCCCGGCCTTGCAACATCATCCGGCTGATTTTAAGCGCCAGCGGAAAAGTGGAACCGTCCTTGTGCCGCCCGTTCATCTCGCCCTCGCGGCCGATCAGGCGCGCGAGTTCGGTGCGCATGAAGTGCTCATGGTAATTCTCGCGAGTCTCCATCGAGTCCGGCTGAAGCAACGAGCCGATGTGCGCACCTAGCACTTCCTGCTCGGTCCAGCCGAACAGTTTCTCGGCCGCGCGGTTGTACCCCTTGATCGCGCCTTTGATGTCGAACGTGACAATGCCTTCGGCGGCGTTGTCCAGAATGGTCTCGAGACGCTCCTGGCGCGTATGCACCTGCTCGCGCATGTTGTCGAGCGCCGCGAGCAATTGCCCAAGTTCGTTACTGGGATCGGCCTCGATCCTGCTGCCCAGGTCGCCATGGGCAATCCTGTTGGCGACGTTCACGGCCGCATCCAGCGGGCGGGTGATGCTGGCGGCGATCCGTCCGACATACCAGATCAGCACGACGGTGAGCAGCACGAACAGGGAAAGCCCCGTCACGATCAAGCGGCGGCCTTCGGCCGCGTAGGCGTCATAGGTGTTTGCCACCAGCGCTTCCTGAAACGGGATAAGCTGGGACACAGGTTTCAGTACCGTGACATGTACGGCATATGGCCACTCGTCTTCCAGTATCGCCGCGATCGTGGCGCTGTCGTCCAGTGCGTAGGTCTGATCGAGCTTTTCGAAAAAAGCGGGCAGCGCGCCGATGTTCTTGTCTATCATTGAGATCAGTTTCCGCTGCTCAGGACTATAGTCATTGCCGCGCGATTTCTGCTTGAAGTCCTGCCACGCCCCCGGAATTGCCTGCCTGGCTTCGTTGAGGTGAATGCGGTTCCCAACCGCCGGATGCTGGTGCAGCGCGTAACCCGCCATGCGGAAGCGTATTTCCTTGAGGGCGCGTTCCACCTCCAGCAGCGCCCGCCGCGGCTGAACCTGGTGCTCGTAAACAGTGGACAGCGCCTGTGATCCTTCACGGATGCCGTGGACACCGATCGCGGCAAATATCATCAACATCGCGAGGGACAGCGCCACGATGGCGTAGAGACGCGTGCGGATGCTGGTGTTCCGGAACAGGCGGGAGCGGTCAGGCCGGATTGCCGGAACGGAAAAAGTCTTGTCGTTCATTCGGGATTGCTTCCGCGCATCAGGCTATCCCTGATGCGGTCGGCTGTAACGGCAGGCGCCTCCCACGCAGGTGTTGAAAGCGAGAGCAACGAATAAGATGCATGCTGATTTGCCATAAGACTCTACCTCGTTATATTCCCGATTGCCGATGTCGCAAGAACCAAGAACAATGGTTTCAGAGTTGAATTGAATTCCGCACGGGCGTCTGTCGTCGCGCCCTTCAGTGCGCTTCGGTAATAAATGCGGGGCACCCCAGCGCTGAAGGCTGAAGTATCATGGACAGCTTCCCCGCAGTCAATGCCGTATCATTCGAATCTCGCCGGATACAAATCTGGGAATAAACGCAACAATCGGCATAAAGCCGCAAAGATACGCATATTCCGGATTATGGAAACGCCGATTAAGTCCGTTCGCCCTGAGCTTGTCGAAGGGTCGTTGAGCTAACACATTGAATGTAAATCGTCCTCCATTCATGGTTCGACAAGCTCACCACGAACGGAGGACTTAATCGGCGCTTCCTTATAACTTTTCAATTCAGGCACTAAGGAATAATGTTCAACAATATCTCTTCACCCATGACAGCCAGGAAACATAATGCGCCAGTCTCTGGCTAAAACCGTCACTCCCCGCGAAGTCTGGTCATGGGCGATGTATGACTTTGCCAACTCCGGTTACACCACGGTGGTCATCACCGCCATTTTCAATGCCTATTTCGTCGCGGTGGTGGCTGGCAACCAGCCCTGGGCGACGTTTGCATGGACGGCTGCGCTGGCGGTTTCCTACGCCGCGATCATGATCACCGCGCCGGTCATCGGGGCTTATGCGGATGCTTATGCCGCCAAGAAAAAACTGCTGGCGCTGACCACCATAGGCTGCGTGACGTTTACCGCGCTGCTCGCATTTTCCGGGCCGGGCAGCCTGTGGCTCACCATTCCGCTGATCGTGCTTTCCAATTTTTTTTACGGCAGCGGCGAGAATCTGGTGGCAGCCTTCCTGCCGGAGCTGGCGCGCGGACGCTCGCTCGGCAAGGTATCCGGCTGGGGATGGAGCCTGGGCTATGTCGGCGGCCTGGTCAGCCTGGGTGCCAGCCTCGCTTATGTGACCTGGGCGCAGGGGCAGGGTCAGCAGGCTGCGCAGTTCGTGCCGGTGACCATGCTGATCACCGCCGCGTTGTTCGGCGTTTCCAGTCTGCCTACCTTTCTGTTCCTCAAAGAACGCGCCGTGCCGCAGCCCCATTTGCAGGGGCAAAACCTGATGCAGGAATCATTCGCAAGGCTCCGGCAAACCCTGGCTCACGCGAAAAATTACCGCGACCTGCGGCGCTTTTTCATTTGCACGGTGTTTTACCAGGCTGGTATTCAGACGGTAATCACACTCGCGGCCATTTACGCGCAGCAGGCGATGCATTTCACCACCCGGCAAACCATCATGCTGATATTCGTGGTCAACATCACTGCGGCCATCGGCGCTTTTCTGTTCGGCCATGTGCAGGATCGCATCGGCCATATTCCCACCATCGCCCTGACGCTGATAGGCTGGATGGTCATGGTCGGCCTGGCATGGGCCGCGCAAGGCCCCGGAATGTTCTGGGCCGCCGCCAACCTCGCGGGCATCTGCATGGGCGCCAGCCAATCCGCAGGGCGCGCGCTGGTCGGGCTGTTGAGCCCGGCCACGCGGCGCGCCGAGTTCTTCGGGCTATGGGGACTCTCGGTCAAGCTTTCGTCGATATTGGGGCCGCTGACTTACGGGCTGGTAAGCTGGATATCGCAGGGCGACCACCGCCTGGCCATATTGATCACCGGCAGCTATTTTGTCATCGGCCTGGCGATTCTGGCGGGAGTGAATGTCTGGCGTGGCAGGCGTGCGGCGCTGCGATCAAAGCACTAGCATCATGACCTGTTAATTACGAAACATACGTCGCAGACGTGTAGGGCGGGTCACACCGGTGCCGGGACAAAAGTTTTTCGTACCCGCCGCAACAC
>JANLIB010000070.1 GCA_024653675.1 Gallionella sp.
CGTCCGTTCTGCTACCGACACACTGCACAGTGATTTGAAATGTTTATGCTGGTAAGATTTGACAGGTCAATACATATCAGGATTTTGAATTAATAGAGGCGCACTTGGGTTGAACGCAGGGCGCGCGCCGCTATTATTTTTTTCGCTTCGGTTAGCAAAAATTCCTTGAATGCCAATGCCGCGCCTGAAAGGCGTTTGTTGCTGCGATGCGCGACGAACCAGTGGCGCAGCAGCGGGAAATGCTCGACGTTGAGCATGGCAAGACGCCCGGTTTCCAGCTCCAGTTCGATGCTGTGCTGCGACAGGATGCCCAGCCCCATGCCCGCCTGCACCGCTTGTTTGATGGCCTCATTGGTTTCCATTTCCATGCTGATGTGCGGCTGGATATTGTGTTGCGCAAAGATGCGTTCCATCGCGCTGCGGGTGCCGGAGCCTTGTTCCCGCGACAGGAAAGTCTCCTCTGCGAGCCGGGCGAACTTGACGCGCTTGAGTTTGGCGAGCGGATGGCCGGGCGCTGCGATCACCACCAGCGGGTTGTCCAGAAAAGATTCCGCGCTGATGTCCATGCCGTCCGGCGGCTGACCCATGATGGCCAGGTCGGTGCTGTTGTCGGCGAGCTGCTTGAGCACCGCATCGCGGTTGGCGACGTGCAGAATTACGTTGATGCCGGGATGACGCTGGCAGAATTTTGCAAGCAGTTGCGGGGTGAAATAATTGGCGGTATTCACAACCGACAGCGTGAGCCTGCCTTTTCCCAGCCCTTTCATTTCATCGAACACCGTTTGCATCTCGGTGAGTTGCTGGGTGATGGCGCGGCTGTAATGGAACAACTCGCGCCCGGCTTCGGTGAGAAAGATCTTTTTGCCCATCTGTTCGAACAGCGGCAGTCCGATATGCATTTCGAGCTGCTTGATCTGCATCGACACGGCGGGCTGGGAGAGGTAAAGTTCTTCGGCGGCGCGCGAATAATTCAAGTGGCTGGCCACTTTTTCAAATACTTGCAACTGACGCAGCGTGAAATGGAGCATTGGATGGAACCGGAGGCCAGGATGGCGCGATTATAACAAACCATAAGCGTTGCTTATGGTTTTTATAAAAATATTTGACTATCTCTTATACCATAATCTCTTTTATAGTTGCGTCCGTTGCAAGTGGAAACCAATGAATTTCAATCGTCAGCTAGAGGAGAAGAAGCAATGGATCAATCGAATCGTTACGCGGATCTGAGCCTGAAAGAAGCGGATCTGATCAAGGGCGGCAAGCACATTCTGGTCGCCTACAAGATGAAGCCCAAGGCCGGCACCGGCTATCTGGAAGGCGCTGCGCACTTCGCCGCCGAGTCCTCCACCGGCACCAACGTGGAAGTCTCCACCACCGATGATTTCACCAAGGGCGTGGATGCGCTGGTCTATTACATCGACGAAGCCACCGAAGATATGCGTATCGCCTATCCGCTGGAACTGTTCGACCGCAATGTCACCGACGGCCGCTTCATGCTGGTTTCCTTCCTGACCCTGGCGATCGGCAACAATCAAGGCATGGGCGACATCGAACACGCCAAGATGATCGACTTCTATATGCCCGACCGCGTGATCCAGATGTTCGACGGCCCCGCCAAGGACATCTCCGACCTGTGGCGCATCCTGGGCCGCCCGGTGGTCAACGGCGGCTATATCTCAGGCACCATCATCAAGCCCAAGCTGGGACTGCGCCCAGAGCCGTTCGCCAAGGCGGCTTACCAGTTCTGGCTGGGCGGCGATTTCATCAAGAACGACGAGCCCCAGGGCAACCAGGTGTTCGCCCCGATCAAGAAAGTGCTGCCGCTGGTCTACGATTCCATGAAGCGCGCCCAGGACGAGACCGGCCAGGCCAAGATCTTTTCAATGAACATCACCGCCGACGACCACTACGAGATGTGCGCCCGTGCCGACTTCGGGCTGGAAACCTTCGGTCCCGATGCCGACAAGCTGGCCTTCCTGGTCGACGGTTACGTTGGCGGACCGGGCATGGTGACCACCGCCCGACGCCAGTACCCCAACCAGTACCTGCACTACCACCGTGCCGGTCACGGCGCCGTGACCTCGCCGAGCTCCAAGCGCGGCTACACCGCCTTTGTGCTGGCTAAGATGTCGCGCCTGCAGGGCGCGTCCGGCATTCACGTCGGCACCATGGGTTACGGCAAGATGGAAGGCGAGAGCGACGACAAGATCATCGCTTACATGATCGAGCGCGACGAGTGCCAGGGCCCGGTGTACTTCCAGAAGTGGTTCGGCATGAAGCCCACCACCCCGATCATCTCCGGCGGCATGAACGCATTGCGTCTGCCCGGCTTCTTCGAGAACCTCGGCCACGGCAACGTGATCAACACCGCCGGCGGCGGTTCCTACGGCCACATCGACTCCCCGGCAGCCGGCGCGATCTCGCTGCGCCAGGCCTATGAGTGCTGGAAGTCCGGCGCGGACCCGATCCAGTACGCGAAGCAGCACAAGGAGTTCGCGCGCGCATTCGAATCCTTCCCGAAAGATGCGGACATGCTGTATCCGGGCTGGCGCGAAAAGCTGGGTGTGCACAAGTAAGCGCGTAGCCGGTAGCGGGTCGTAGGTCGGGTCAGGCGCGGTTTCTTGCGCCGTAACCCGACAACCTGCCGGTCGATGTCGGGTTACGCTGCGCTAACCCGACCTACAAGGCTCGGACAACCCTCGACGTCTCCGATATGCTGAGGGCGTTGTTGATCACAGAGGCGCAAAATGACCAACAAAGATCAATACAGGATTCTCAAAGAGCCGTTTTACCGCGCGCAATCAGACGAAGTCGCGCTGTACGAGGCGGCCTACGCGGCGCGTCTTCCGGTGATGGTGAAAGGCCCGACCGGTTGCGGCAAGTCGCGCTTCATCGAATACATGGCATGGAAGCTGGATAAACCACTGATCACCGTGGCGTGCAACGAGGACATGACCGCCAGCGATCTGGTCGGGCGTTATCTGCTCGATGCCAGCGGCACGCGCTGGCTGGACGGCCCGCTGACCGTTGCCGCGCGCATCGGCGCGATCTGTTATCTCGACGAGATCGTTGAAGCGCGCCAGGACACCACCGTGGTGATCCACCCGCTGACCGACCACAGGCGCACCTTGCCGCTGGACAAGAAGGGCGAGCTGGTTTCGGCTCACCCAGATTTCCAGATGGTGATCTCTTACAACCCCGGCTACCAGAGCCTGCTGAAGGATTTGAAGCAATCCACCAAACAGCGTTTCACCGCTTTCGATTTTGATTATCCGGAGGCCGGTGTCGAGACGGAGATACTCAGCAAGGAAACCGGCATCGAGGCCGGGTTGGCTGCGCAACTGGTGAAGATCGGCCAGGCCGCGCGCAACCTGAAGGGGCACGGCCTGGACGAAGGTATCTCGACACGTTTGCTGGTGTACGCGGCGACGCTGATCAAGGCCGGTGTGGCGCCGCGTGCCGCGTGCCGCGTGGCGCTGGTGCGCCCGATCACCGACGATGCGGATATTCGCGATACGCTGGATCATGCGATCGATGCGGTGTTTGCTTGATATTGGAGTGCGCAGACTCGTCTGCGCTTTAAAAGCGGCGACGCGTCGCCGCACTCCATAGGAAAATCATGGAAACCGTAACTATCCCCGCTGAACTGGAAGCTTATTGGAAGCAGCTCGACTGCGGTTTTCCGCGCGTGGCCGAGGTGTTTCCCGATTGCATGCGCGAGGCGCTGGCATCGCTTTCCAAGCAGGGCGTGGAAGATTATATCGAGAATGCGCGTTTCCTCGGCAAGATGGGGCGCGGAGCGGAGCCTATCCTGATCTTTCTGGAAGAGTGGCCGGCAGTCGCCAGAACGCCGGGCGAAGATGCGCTGCCGGACATCATGGAGTTCATCCGCAAAATGTGGAAGTCGCCCAACGGCAAAGCGATCACGCCGTTCCTGCAATCGTTGCCGGTGACTATCCGCAGGCTGCATACTCGCGAGCGGTTGCGCGATTATCTCGCCATCGCGCTGGATCTGATGGAGCGCACCACCAGTTCCATCCACGGCATCCACCAGACTTTCCCCAGCCCCGGCTTGCCGGAGATGTTCAGGCAGGTTCCCGTGTTGCTCGGCCAATTGTCGTTGACGGGCCTGAAGAACTGGGTGGACTACGGAGTGCGCTATTACAGCGGCCACCCCGAAAGGCAAATCGACTACTTCGGCCTGCAATCGGCGGACAGCCGCGCGGTGTTGCAGCGCGAGCGGCATGGCACCTTGCTGGCGGATAACGAGCGCAAGCTGGATATGTATTTGCGCGGGCTGTGGAATGAAGAAGATCACCTGATACCTTACTCCAGCGCATTCGACGAATTGCGCCAGCCTGTCCCCTACTATGACAAGCTCGGCATCCGGTTGCCGGATGTGTATGACGACTTTATTCCCTCCACTCCTGTCAGTACCACAACCGTTCGCCCTGAGCCTGTCGAAGGGCTGTGTGGTTCGACAGGCTCACCACGAACGGATGAGCGAGTCCTGGGTATAGACCGCTACCGTGCAGTGCTGGCGCATGTTGCTGCGCATCGGCGCTGGACCACGGCGATCTATGCCGACAACATGAGCCCGTTCCAGCGCATGGCGGCGGAGTTCTTCGAGGACAGCCGGGTGGAATATCTGGCGATGCGCGAGTATCCGGGTCTGCGTCATATCTTCATGGCGCTGCACCCTGCCCCGGCGGAAGATGCCTGCGATGTGGAGCATGAGTCCGGCGTGCGCCATCGCCTGGCGATGCTGTCGCGCGCCATACTCGATCCGGGGCATCCCTATCGGAGTCCGCATATCATCGAGTTCGTGCAGCGGTTTCATGCTTTGCTGGATAACAGCGAATCCGGCACACAAGCGATGGCCGATCTGGCCGTTGCCTTCATCGCGAAAACCCGGCTGAAAAGCGATAACTTCGCCAACACGCATTTCAAGGATACCGTGGTGGATTACCGCGACGACAATCGCCAGATGTGGAAATTCATCGAAGAAGGCGATGAAGAGGAAGCGTTCGACGAGCCGCGCAAGATCGAACCGGGCGAGGAACTGAAAGGCTTGCCGCCGCGTCATTATCACGAATGGGATTACCTCAATCAGAGCTATCGCCCGGACTGGGTAAGCGTGTATGAATCCCTGCATCCATCGGGCAACGCCTCGGACATCGACAAATTGCTGGCAAAACATGCCGGGCTGGCCAAGCGCCTGAAGAAGATGCTCGACCTGCTCAAACCGCAGGACAAGGTGCGCATCCGCTATCAGGAAGAGGGCAGCGAGCTGGATCTGGATGTCGCGTTGCGTTCGCTGATCGACTACAGGAGCGGCGCAACGCCCGATCCGCGTATCAACATGAGCCACAAGACCAGCGGGCGCAATATCGCGGTGATGTTGCTGCTGGATTTGTCTGAATCGCTCAACGAGAAAGCGGCCGGCAGCGAACAGACGGTTCTGGAGTTGAGCCAGGAGGCGGTGTCGCTGCTGGGCTGGGCGATCGAAAAACTGGGCGACCCGTTCGCCATCGCCGGCTTCCATTCCAATACCCGCCATGACGTTCGCTACCTGCACATCAAGGGCTACAGCGAACAATGGGGCGATGAGGTGAAAGGCCGCCTGGCGGCGATGGACGCAAGCTATTCCACGCGCATGGGTGCGGCGATGCGCCATGCGGCACACTATCTGGAAAAACAGCAGGCCGACAAAAAATTGATGCTGATCCTGACCGACGGTGAACCGGCGGACATAGACAGCAAGGATGGGCGCATCCTGATCGAAGATGCGCGGCAGGCGGTGAAAGAACTCGACCGGCAGGGAATTTACACTTATTGCATCAACCTCGATCCCAAGGCTGACGAATACGTCGCGGATATTTTCGGCAAGCAATACACCGTGATCGACAACATTCAGCGTTTGCCGGAGCGTCTGCCGCAACTGTTCATCTCACTCACGAAATGATTCTTATGGGCGTTACGCCTGTCCCTCCTGGCGCCAGCTCGTGATTGCCCTGCCGATGCCAGTGGCATGGGCGCTTGTTTCGTCCCACAGGAGCGCATGTTGGGTACAATATGATGATGCAAGCAAGTCCTAAGACGATTTCCGCATGGCTGGCCGAAAGGGGGCAGTTGTTCATCGCGCTGCTGGCGCTGGCCGCGCTCGGTATTTTCACCACGACCCGGATCGTCCTGGCGATGTATACGGGCATGGGCAGCGTGCCGGTGAGCGGTTGGCCGCGTTTCCTCGCTATGGGCATATGGTTCGACGTGGCCGTCCTGTGTTACCTGCTGGCGCCATTCCTGCTGTACGAAGCCGCGCTCGGCAACCGCTGGCGCGCGGCACCCTGGCAGCGCTGGGCGCGCTATGCGGTGTTCTGGCTCACGACAGCGGCGCTGTTGTTCAACGCACTGTCCGAACTGCTGTTCTGGGTCGAGTTCGAAACCCGCTTCAATTTCATCTCTGTCGACTATCTCGTGTACACGCGCGAGGTGATCGGCAATATCCGCGAGTCCTATCCCGTCACACCATTGCTGCTTGCCATCGGCGTCGCAGCGGCGTTGTTGACCTGGGTGTTGCGCAGCTTGCTGTCCCGCGCGGCTGGAATATCGCTGGTGCGCGGGGCACGCCGCAATCTGCTGCTGGCCGCCGTGATCCTGCCGTTCGCCAGCGGTTTGCTCGCCAACGTCGATCAGATGTACGGCCATGGCAACAACTATGTAGAGGAACTCTCCGGGAACGGTCTGTTCAGTTTCGCCGCGGCGTTCCGGCGCAATGAACTTGACTATGAGCGCTGGTACGCCACGATCCCGCAGGAGCACGCAGACCGCATTCTGCTTGACCTCGGTGTCGAGCGTGAGCCGCTGTCGGTGGTGCTCGCCAGGAGCAGGCAGGAAACTGAATACGCGGAACCACGGCCCGATTTCCTGTACCGACGCCCGCGCCACGTAGTGCTGATCACGGTCGAGAGCCTGTCCGCGGAATTTCTCGGGAGTTACGGCTCGCGCCAGGGGTTGACGCCCCGGCTCGATGATTTCGCGCGTCACGGAGTGCAATTCGACAGGGTGCTGGCCACCGGCACACGCACGGTGCGCGGGCTGGAGGCGCTGTCGCTTGGTACGCCGCCGGTGCCGGGGCAGGCCATCGTGCGCCGGCCCAGCAACGAGCATCTTTCCACGATCGGTGAATTGCTCGAGCATCTGGATTTCGCCACCTATTTTGTCTATGGCGGCTATGGCTACTTCGACAACATGAACGCGTATTTCGCCGGCAACGATTACATCACGCATGACCGCACGGATTTCCCGAAAGAATCGGTGATCTTCGAGAACGTCTGGGGCGTGGCCGACGAAGTCATGTTCAACAACGCCTTGCCCCTGCTCGACAAGGCCGGAAATAACGGCAAGCGTTTTTTCATGCACATCATGACCACTTCCAATCATCGTCCCTTTACCTATCCGGACGGACGCATCGACATTCCCTCGCCTGGCGGGCGCGAGGGCGCCGTCAAGTACACGGATTTTGCCATCGGCCAGTTCATCGATCAGGCGCGGCGCCATCCCTGGTTCGATGACACGCTGTTCGTTATCGTGGCCGACCACTGCGCTTCGGTCGCCGGCAAGACCGAATTGCCGGTGGCGAAATACCGCATTCCGCTGATTTTTTACGGGCCCGCGATCGTGAAGCCCGGTCATGTCACGCGCCTGATCTCGCAGCTTGACCTGCCGCCGACCCTGTTCGATGTTCTGGGCGTGGAGGGCGATGATCATTTCTTCGGTAGCGCGGTCAGCGAGCAAGAGAGCTTTGGCGAGCGCGCGTTCATCAGCAATTACCAGTCGCTCGGTTACTATAAACAGGATGTCCTTACCGTGCTGAAACCCAAGCGCAATATCGAGAGTTTCAAAATCGACCCGCAGACGCTGGAAGCGACACCCATGCCGGTCAACGAAACGTTGCGCGACGAGGCCATCGCGTACTACCAGACAGCCTCTTCGGCATTCAAGTACCGCAAACTCCTGGCGCCGGGCCACTGACGTGCATTCTGCCCGCTCCGATCTGTGGCGGCTTGCCGCTAAACTTTGCTCGTTCGCGCGTTGCATTCCGCCGCCCATCCGTAAATTCAACCACTTATCCGGCAGGTTTTGACTCTGCTGCGGATATCAGATAGCTTTCATTCACTAGGCAAACTTACCGAAAGGTAAGGGCGCAAAGTCACCGGCCTAAGGGAGACTATGGCAGCGGGACTGCGGCATGGGCGCTCGTCCATGTGTATGATCAGTTGTTCCATGCCGGGTTTGCGAATGATGCAGAGGAGCATCCTAATGCGTTTATGGAATCCAAAACCCGTTCATGGCATGTTGCTCGTGGCCTCGTTATCGCTGGTTGCGTGCGGCGGTGGCGGTAATGGCAGCGACAGCGGCAGTGCCAGTGGCGTGACCACTTCTGTCGCAGCGCCGGTTATCACTTCGATGGGAACGGATTTTTATTTAACGCTGCCGGATCATCTTTGCTCCAGCACACCCGCTTCATGCACCAACGGAGTGGTCTCCAACAAGCTGATTGTGGCCGGCCCGTCCGCTACTACCGGTGAAGTGACATTCAACGGCGTGGTTACGCCATTCTCCATTGCGGCTGGCGCTCAGTCCGTGATCACGCTCGATCCGGCAGTTGTCCTGACGGCCAACGAGACGGTCGAAGCCAAGGGTATCCATGTCACCGCGCTTTCGCCGGTATCGGTGCATGTGGTTTCGGAGAACATTGGTTCCGCAGACGGTTATCTGGCTTTGCCGGCAGCCGGTCTTGGCACCAGCTACTACGTGATGTCCTATACCAGCACAGTGTTCAGCGGGTCTGAATTTGCGGTGGCCGCCACACAGGACAACACCACCGTGACCATTACCCCGTCAGCCGCAGGCGCGACCAGACCGGCCGGAGTTGCGTTCACGGTATTGCTGAACAGCGGGGAGACCTATTTATTCGCCAACCCTGCTTACGCTGACATGACGGGTACGCTGGTTTCCGCCGACAAGCCCGTAGCGGTGTTCGGCGGACATCGCTGCGCCAATGTGCCTTCAAGCACAGGCTATTGTGATTATCTGGTCGAGCAACTGCCCGATGTTACACGCTGGGGCAAGACGCACCATACCTCCCTGTTCAGTGGACGCACACGCTATACGGTGCGCATCATTGCTTCCCAGGATGGCACAACTTTCACCACAGCGCCTTCAGGCCTTACAGGAATATTGAATGCCGGTCAGTTTGCTGATGTCGATCTGACGGATGCCGGAGAATTTGTGTCGAACAACCCCGTACTCGTGGCTCAATTCATGCGCGGTTACGCCGATGACGCTGCCGGAAAAGGAGATCCGAGCATGGTTCTCGTGACGCCGGCGGAGCAGGCCATGACCGATTCCACATTCGGAGTTCATGGCATTGCCGGAACTCCCGGAGCTTTCATCAACATCGTGGCCGAAACGGCCTCGCTCGCAAGCCTGCAACTGGACAGCCTTGCCATCGACACGATGCTTTTCACCCCGATCGGCGGCGCCAGCATCTATTCGACAGGGACAATCCCGGTCTCCCCAGGTGTACACTCCCTTCAGGGAACAGGAGCTTATAGCGCGCTTGTCTATGATTACGGCGTTTCATGGAACTCGGTCTCTTACGCATATCCGGTCGCCATCAAGCTTTCCGGGCCTGTTGCAACTCCGCCCGCACCGGATACTTCTGTTCCTCCGGGTTGCAGTGCCGAACAAGAGGACGGACATGAGGGCGAACATCATCACTCGGACTCCAATCACCGCGATCATTCAGGCGCCACCGATTACTCAGACCACCACGATCATTCAATCCTTCATGATTACTCAGGCCGCCATGATTATTCAGGTCACCGCGATCGCTCAGACCACGGCGGCCATTCTGATACTCATCACCAGGATGGTGATGAGAATGAATGCGACGATTAGCCATGACAGTGACCAGGGGCAAAATCGTGGCAATCAATAATTTCGCGCAATCCCCGGCCTGGGTTTTCTTTGGAATGCTGATGGCGGTAAGTTTTGTATATGCGGCGGAACCCGGGCAGAAATCGCCCCAGCGTTCCGAACCGCCGGTCAAGAATCCAGCCGGAACCGCAAGCTATGAGAAGCTGCTGCGTGATGCAGATGCTCTGGTCAAAAGCGGCAAGCCCGGCGATGCCTATAAGCTGCTGGAGCCGTTCGAGTTCGAGCATTCCGGCGAAACGCGCTTCGATTATCTGTTCGGTATTGCCGCTCTGGACAGCGGCAGGCCGGGCAGGGCAACTCTCGCCTTCGAGCGTGTTCTGGCGGTTGATCCGGATTTTTCCGCTGCGCGTCTGGACATGGCGCGCGCCTATTATCAGTTGGGCGATCTGCCGCGCGCCAGGACCGAATTTGCATTGACCCTGAATCAGAACCCTTCAGCAGCGGCGCGCCTTGCCATACAGCGCTATCTGGATGAGATCGCGGCGCAGGAAAAAGGAAAACATACACGCATCACCGGATATATCGAGGGAACCGCCGGCCGCGACAACAACGTTAATAATTCCACCAGCCAGGCGCAGGTATTCGTTGATTTTCTGGGGACAAATATCACGCTCGATCCGACCAACGTTAAGGTTTATGATAATTACTACGGGGTGGCGGCGGGAGGCGAAGTCGCTCACAGCCTGAATGCGAAATGGGGATTGTATGCGGGTGGGGATATTAGGCAGCGCGGCAATCAAACACAGAAGCAATTCGATGCGCTCAGCCTCGATGCGCGCACCGGTGTGATGTTCGGTGCGGGGGGTAACAGCTTGCGCGCGGGTGTGATCGGGGGGCGTTACAACCTCGGCGATATGCATAACCGGGATATTTCCGGCTTCAATGCGGAATGGCGTCATGCGAGCAGCCCGGGTAACCAGTTGAATGTGTTTGGCCAGTATGCGCAATACCGCTTCGCCGATGCAGCCATGAAAGTGAATGATTTCAACCAGCAAGTATTGGGCGCCGGCTGGCAGCATGTTCTGGGGGACGGCAGGTCGACGCTGTCCGGCAGCCTGTATCACGGCACGGAAAAAGATGTTTCGCCTATCATCACGACTGCAACTCCAGATGGCGGGCGCGCAGATGGCGAAAAAAAGTTCAGCGGACTACGCGCCGGCGGCCAGGTGGCCATTGCTGAAAAAACGAAATTGTTTATCAGCGCCGGTGGGCAAGCCGGCGATTACAGCAAGGTCAATCCATTGTTCCTGCGTCAACGCAGCGATCGTCTATATGACCTGACGGCTGGGGCAAATTGGCATTGGAGCAAACTGTTCACGCTGCGCCCGCAACTGAATTTATCGAGGAACAATTCCAATATCCCAATATATGGCTACGATCGAACGGATGTTTCCGTAACTGTTCGCCGTGATTTCCGGTGAACCAACTTGAGTGAGGTGCAAATCATGAACCCCATAAAAAATATCATTACTCTGCCGAGCATCTTGCTGGCAGCTTGCCTGATGTTTACGGGCCAAGCCGCATATGCGGGTATCGCCGGACATATTCTGTTCCTGAATGGCGATGTTCAGAGCACCAATTCGGCGGGGCAGACACGGGTTCTGCAAAAGGGCGATGCGATCCACGAAAGCGATACTGTAACAACCGCAAGGGGAGCATCTGCGCAAATCAAGATGCGTGACGGCGGCTATGTTGTCATACGCCCGGATTCCCAGTTGAAATTCGACAGTTTTGTATTCAGCGGCGAGGAAGATGGCAGCGAAAAAAGCTTTCTCTCCCTGCTAAAGGGCGGAATCCGTGCAATTACCGGATTGATCGGAAAAAAGAACAAGAAAAATTACGGTATTACAACGCCGCAATCGACTATCGGTATCCGTGGCACCGACCATGAAACGGTTGTGGTTACAGCAGGCAGCGCGCTGGCGGCAGCGGCGCCCGTCGGCACCTATAACAAGGTGAATCAGGGAGAGACCACGCTCACTACAGCCAAAGGAACGCTTTCGGTGTTGCCTAACCAGATGGGTTTTGCCGGCGCGGCCGATCAAATGCCGCAACTGCAACCCATCAACCTCAATATCTTCACGGTAGTGCCGCCGCCGTCACCGCAGGCCAAGGCCGGCAACAAAGAGGCGGATGTACGTGCCGGCGCGGTAGGGGATATTGCTGTTCAGGGACAGGATGCCATGCCGGAAAACAAGGTTCCGATTGACCTTAAACTTGTTCCGATCACCAACGGCACCGGGGGAGGAACCCAGCCACCGGTAGTATTCTGACGCTCCGGAGATACGCTGTCAGAGAGATTTCAGGACAACGGATCATATCTTACACACGGCGCGCCAGTTCGGCGGCCATGCCGGTATAAGCGCCGGGGGAAAGCTGCAGCAGGCGTTGTTTTTCCGCTTCCGGAATATCCAGCGAGGAGATGAAAGCTTGCAATGACGCGCGGTTGATACCTTCCTTGCCGCGCGTCAGTTCTTTGAGTCTGTCATAGGCGTTCGCTATGCCATAGCGGCGCATCACGGTCTGGATCGCTTCCGCCATCACTTCCCAGCTTGCGTTCAGGTCATCCGCGATGCACTGCGGATTGGCTTCCAGTTTGTTCAGTCCCTTCAAACAGGATTCATAAGCGAGCAGGGTATAGCCCAGCGCCACGCCCATGTTGCGCAACACCGTGGAGTCGGTCAGGTCGCGCTGCCAGCGCGAGACCGGCAGCTTTTCGCTGAGGTGGCGCAGCAGCGCATTGGCCAGTCCGAGGTTGCCTTCGGAATTTTCGAAGTCGATCGGGTTTACCTTATGCGGCATGGTCGAAGAGCCGACCTCGCCCTTGACTACTTTCTGCTTGAAATAACCGAGCGAGATGTAGCCCCAGATGTCGCGGTTCAGGTCAATCAGGATGGTGTTGATGCGCGCATAGGCATCGAACAGTTCCGCCATGTAATCATGCGGCTCGATCTGGGTGGTGTAGGGGTTAAAGGTGAGCCCGCGCGCGCTTACGAAACGTTGCGCGAAGGCTTCCCAGTCCACCCTGGGATAAGCCGCCAGATGCGCATTGTAGTTGCCCACCGCGCCGTTGATCTTGCCGAGGATCTCCGTGCCGGCCAGGCTTTGCCCGGCGCGGCGCAGGCGATACACCACGTTGGCCATCTCCTTGCCCAGCGTGCTCGGCGTGGCGGTCTGACCGTGTGTGCGGCACAGCATTGGCAGGTCGGCTAACTGGTGGGCGAGGTTTTGCAGCCGGGTGGTGAGCACGTTCAACGCCGGCAGCATCACGGCATCGCGCGCGCCCTTGAGCATCAGCGCATGGCTGAGGTTGTTGATGTCCTCGGAAGTGCAGGCGAAGTGGATGAACTCAAGTGTCTTTGCCGTTTCCGGGGCGCCGGAGAGTTTTTCGCGCAACCAGTATTCGACGGCCTTCACATCGTGGTTGGTGGTGGCTTCGATGCCCTTGATCGCGAGCGCATCGGCTTCGCAGAAATTGTCCTTGAGCGCGTCCAGTTGCGCGATGGTTGCAGCGGAAAAGGGCGCGAGTTCGGCGATGTCGGGTTGCGCGCCGAGCGCCTTGAGCCACTCGATCTCGATCAGCACGCGGAAACGGATCAGGCCAAACTCGCTGAAATAATTGCGCAAGGCATCCACCTTGCCGTGATAGCGGCCGTCCAGCGGAGAGAGAGCGGAAAGTTTGGTGAGTGTGGTCATGGTTAAGGGCACCCTTAAGCTGGTAACGAAGCCGAGGCCTGTATTTTACGCGAATCAGCGGTAGGGTGGATAAAGACGCAGGGAGCAACAAGCGCTTTTCACGTTTGCCTCCTCTCCCGCAGGCGGGAGAGGATTGAGGTGAGGGGCGTGCCGTATCCACCCTACAGTTTATTTCTCAGTGTTCGATGATCGCGCCGCCCAGGCAGACTTCTCCATCGTAGACCACCACCGACTGCCCCGGCGTGACCGCCCATTGCGCCTCGTCAAAGACGATCTCGCAGCGGCTATCTGCAAGCCGGGTGAAATGACAGGGTGCGTCAGCCTGGCGATAGCGCGTCTTGGCGGCGTAGGGGTGATTCATCTGCGGCGCAGCGCCGCTGATCCAGTGGCAGTCCAGCGCGGTCAGGCGGTTGCTTAACAGCGCGGGGTGGCCGTGACCCTGCACCACGATCAAAAGATTTTTCGCCATATCCTTGCCCGCAACGAACCACGGCTCGCCGGATGCATCCCTGGCTCCGCCAATGCCCAAGCCTTGGCGTTGTCCGATAGTATAGAACGACAGCCCGATGTGCTGCCCGACCACATTTCCTTCAGGCGTGCGCATCTCGCCCGGTTGTGTCGGCAGATAGCGATTCAGGAATTCGCGGAACGGACGCTCGCCGATGAAGCAGATGCCGGTGCTGTCGCGTTTGGCGTGATTTGGCAAGCCGTGCTGTTCGGCGATCACGCGCACCTGGGATTTCAGCAGTTTGCCGAGCGGGAACATCGCGTGGCTCAGTTGTGACTGGTTCAGGCGATGCAGGAAATAACTCTGGTCCTTGCTGTCGTCAATCGCCTTGAGCAATTGGAACAGGCCATCCTTTTCGCATATCTGCGCGTAGTGCCCGGTGGCGATGGCGTCGGCGCCGAGTTGAATGGCGTGATCGAGGAACGCCTTGAACTTGATCTCCGAGTTGCACAGGATGTCCGGGTTGGGCGTGCGTCCGGCCTCATATTCGCGCAGGAAATAACTGAACACCCGCTCCTTGTATTCCCTGGAAAAATTCACCGCCTCGATGGGAATGCCGATGGTGTCGGCTACCGAGACCGCGTCCACCAGGTCATTTCGCGACGAACAGTATTCGTCGTTGTCGTCATCCTCCCAGTTTTTCATGAACAGGCCGATCACGTCATAGCCTTGCTGCTTGAGCAGCAATGCGGCGACGGAGGAATCCACCCCGCCGGACATGCCGACCACAACGCGAGATTTAGAATTGATTTTCACGTTTGTCCTTTCTCCCGCAGGGATTGAAGATTGTTTTTCTCGATTGCCCTTTCTCCCGCTTGCGGGGGAAAGTTGGATAGGGGGGCTTTCTTCGGGGGAAAGTTAGATAGGGGGGAACGAGCTTGCTCGTTAGTCATAATGAGTCAACAGCTCCAGCGGATAGCGCTTGCCGGCAAGGTAATCTTCCACGCAGCGCAAGATCAGCGGACTGCGGTGGCGCGCTTGTGTGGCGCGGATCTCCTCGGGTGCCAGCCACACGGCTTGCAAGATGCCGGAGTCGAGCTGACGACCGGCCTCATGGCCGGTGATCGCGCCGGTGAAAGCAAAGCGCAGATAAGTGGTGTCTGATTCAGCGGAATGCCAGCGATAGATACCGAGCAGATGTTGCGGGACAAAGTGATAAGCGGATTCTTCCAGCACCTCGCGCGCCACAGCGGCCGGCAACGATTCACCCGCCTCGAGATGTCCGGCGGGCTGGTTGAAGCGCACGCCTTGAGAGGTTTCTTCTTCAACCAGCAAAAATTTTCCGCCGCGCTCGATGACTGCGGCAACGGTGACGTTAGGTTTCCAGATCATGTTGTACCGGTTCAGATTATGTGCGTAGTTTAAATGGAAAATCGGGGGAAATGAAAAAGGCAGGGTTGCCCCTGCCTTTTTCGAATCACCCGAAACTGGCGGGTTACACCGGGTCACTCAGCGGACGGAGCTGCGCTATCTTTCTTCTCTTTTTTCAGGCAGGACTTCATGAATGCTTTGCGTTCGGCTTTGTGGAGGTCTTTTTCTTTGGCTTCCATGTTGCATCGCTTCATTTTTGCCTGCTGGGCGGTCACTTTTTTCGGGGCAGCAGGAGCAGTCTTGGCAGCAGGGGCGGCAGCCGGCTTGGCAGGAGCCATCGCCGTGTCAGCGGCAACAGCGGAAAAAGTACCAGCGGTGAATAAAGCAGCGACCAGTACAGATAGCAGTTTGTTCATTGGGGCTCCAATTCTGTAGTTAGATTAACAGGCGGATAAGACACTAACGTGTCAGTTATTGTAATGATCTGCTTATTTGTCCGGTTGATACTGCAAACAGTTTTGAATATGTGGTGCCGGGGGGGGGACTCGAACCCCCACGTTCTCTCGAACACCGGATTTTGAGTCCGGCACGTCTACCAGTTCCATCACCCCGGCCAGGCGCGGCGCATTATCCATGAAGCAATCCGCCATATCAACTACAATCCCGCCTGTGAAATAACGCATATTGCCGGGAACGAATAAAAGTGTTGATTTGGATGAACAGCCGTGAACGATAAATTGATACCAAAGGTGAATGAGATCGCCCGGCAGGCCGGCGCGGCCATCATGGATGTCTATCGCAGCGGAGGCGACGCCGGCGAGACCAGCAAGGCGGATGGATCCCCGCTTACCCTGGCTGACCTGGCCGCGCATCGAATCATAGTCGAAGGACTGAAAGCGCTTACCCCGGCTTGCCATATTCTGTCGGAAGAAGCCGCCGACATATCCTATGCCGAGCGTGTGCAATGGACACGTTTCTGGCTGGTCGATCCGCTTGACGGCACCAGGGAATTCATCAAGCGCAACGGCGAATTCACCGTCAATATCGCGCTCATCGAAAATGGCAAAGCCGTTCTGGGCGTGGTTTATGCGCCGGTGCTGGACGTGCGATACTTTGCCGCGCGCGGTTCGGGCGCATTCGTGCAACGCGGCAGTTCGGCAGCGCAGCCCATCAGGGTCAGGGCGCATTCTGCAGGCGGCGCCATCAAAGTCGTCGCCAGCCGTTCACACAGCGACAGCCGGACCGAAGCGCTGCTCAACCGGCTCGGCGATCATCAATGTATCAGCATGGGCAGCTCGCTCAAACTCTGTCTGGTCGCCGAAGGCGCTGCGCACTTTTACCCGCGTTTGGGACCGACCATGGAATGGGATACCGCCGCCGCCCATGCGGTGGTGAACCAGGCGGGCGGCAGAGTGTGCGACCTGGCCGGGAATGAACTTCGTTACAACAAGGCGGATTTGCATAACCCGGAGTTTCTGGTACTGCCCAACGACGATGATGCTTTATGTGACATTTTGAATATCCGTCATTCCCATTGACCCAATCTTTCGAGGACTCATCTGACATGAAGACACCACCCGTATCTGCCAATACCGTCTGGCATCACGCCACCGTCACCCGCAGCCGCCGTGAAGCGAAAAATGGCCATCGCGGCGCGATCATCTGGTTCACCGGGTTTTCGGGCGCCGGCAAATCCACTCTGGCCCATGCCGTTGAAGAAACCCTGCACCAGCGCGGTTGCCACACCTTCGTGCTGGATGGCGATAACGTGCGCCACGGCTTGTGCGGTGACCTTGGCTTTTCGGCCAGGGACAGGGAAGAAAACATCCGCCGCATCGGCGAGATGGCCAAACTGTTCATGGAAGCGGGCGTGATCGTGCTCACCGCCTTCATTTCCCCATTTCGCGCAGATCGTGCGCGCGTTCGCGGCATGGTGGAGCACGGCGACTTCATGGAAATATATTGCGACTCAACTATCGAAGTGTGTGAAAGCCGTGACGTAAAAGGCCTGTACCGGAAAGCGCGTGCCGGCCAGATCGCCGATTTCACCGGCATTTCGTCGCCCTACGAAGCGCCGGAAAACCCGGAGCTTGCGGTGAACACGGGAGGAATGAAATTGGAAGCCTGTGTGGAGCAAGTCCTGAGCGCAATGGCCAATCGCGGGATAGTCAAAGACAGCTGATTTGTCTCATGCGTACCGATGAGTTCGATTACACCCTGCCGGAGAGGTTGATTGCCCAGCATCCGCCGGAGAAACGGGGATCCAGCCGGTTGTTGCGTGCGCGCGGTGGAGTTCTGGAGGATCTTTTATTTGCCGATCTGCCGAGTCTGGTAAGACCTGACGATGTGCTGGTGATGAATGACACGCGCGTCATCAAGGCGCGCTTGTCCGGCAGCAAGGAAAGCGGAGGCAAGATCGAAGTGCTGGTGGAGCGCGTGCTGAACGAACACGAGGTATTGGCGCAAGTGCGCGCCAGCCATGCACCCCGGGCGGGAAGTGTGTTGAGATTGGGGAAAGGTCTGCGCGCCGCAGTGCTTGGGCGGCAGGGCGAATTTTTTCGTTTGCGCTTCGAGCATGAGCAAAATGTGTACGCATTGCTCGAACAGCATGGACAACTGCCGCTGCCGCCCTACATCACCCACGCACCCGATGCCGAAGACGAGCAGCGTTACCAGACCGTATTTGCAAGTGTAGCGGGCGCAGTTGCCGCGCCGACGGCGGGGCTGCACTTTGATGATGCCATGCTGCAAGCCTTGCGCGACAAAGGGGTGAAACTTGCTTATGTCACGCTGCACGTCGGCGCGGGAACGTTCCAGCCGGTGCGCGCCGAACATATCAACGAACACACCATGCACAGCGAACGCTACGAGATTTCACGGGAGACGGTAGATGCGGTGCTTCAGGCGAAAGCAAAAGGCGGGCGGGTGATCGCCGTGGGCACGACCAGCCTGCGTGCGCTGGAGAGTGCCGCAGCGGGTGGCGAACTCAAGGCGGGTGAGAGTGAGACCAATATCTTCATCGTTCCCGGTTACCGCTTCAAAATGATTGACGTTCTGTTGACCAACTTCCATTTGCCCAGGTCCACGTTGTTGATGCTGGTGTGCGCTTTTGGCGGCATGAAAGAGATGCTCGCCGCTTATCGCCATGCGGTGGAGCATGAGTACCGCTTCTTCAGTTATGGCGATGCGATGCTGATCGAGCGCAAGCCGTAGGGCGGGTCACACCGGTGCCGGGACAAAAGTTTTTCGTACCCGCCATTGCAACACTCGGTATTGCGGCGGGTGTAACCCGCCCTACGGCTGGCCGAACGGACGAAATATTTAGTTGAAGGGCGGCAATGGAATTTTCTTTATTCAATACTTCAGGCGCAGCGCGGCGCGGACAGATGACGCTGGCGCACGGGAAAGTCGAAACCCCCGTGTTCATGCCGGTGGGAACCTATGGCACGGTGAAGGCGATGTCGCCGCTTGAATTGAAAGAGATCGGCGCGCAGATCGTGCTGGGCAACACTTTCCATTTGTGGCTGCGCCCAGGGACTGAAGTGATCGCGGCGCATGGCGGGCTGCATCGTTTCATGGGCTGGGATGGACCGATACTTACCGATTCCGGGGGGTTCCAGGTGTTCAGCCTGGGCGAGATGCGCAAGATCAGCGAGCAGGGCGTGGCGTTCCAGTCGCCGGTGAATGGCGATAAATTATTCCTCACACCTGAAGAGTCCATGCGCATCCAGAAGGCGCTGAATTCCGACATCGTGATGGTCTTCGACGAATGCACGCCGTATCCGGCGAACGAACGCGAAGCCGCAGACTCGATGCGCCTTTCGCTGCGCTGGGCGGCGCGTTCCAAAACGGCGCATGACGGAAATCCGAACGGGCATTGCAAAGATGCCGCCCCTGATGATGAAACCCACCGTGCCCGTTTCCCTCTCCCCAACCCTCTCCCGGAGAAAAGCCCCCCTATCCAACTTTCCCCCGCAAGCGGGAGAAAGGGCGAACGAGAAAGGCAATCTTCAATTCCGGCGGGCGAGGGGGCAAACGAATCGCTACGCGAGTTTCACTCTAATGCATTGTTCGGCATCGTACAGGGCGGGATGTTCGAGAGCCTGCGCGACGAGTCGCTTGCCGGCCTGGTCAATACCGGTTTCGATGGTTATGCCATCGGCGGATTATCGGTGGGCGAGCCCAAGGAGGACATGCTGCGCATCCTGAAGCATACCGCGCCGCAGTTGCCGCAAAACAAACCGCGCTACCTGATGGGTGTGGGCACGCCGGAAGATATCGTGGCGGCGGTGGCGCAGGGCATCGACATGTTCGATTGCGTGATGCCGACGCGCAACGCGCGCAACGGCATGTTGTTCACGCGTTACGGCGACATCAAGATCAAGAACGCTCAATACCGGATGGACATGCGGCCGCTGGACGAGCAATGCGGTTGTTACACCTGCCGCAATTTCACCCGCGCCTATCTGCATCACCTGCATCGCATCGGCGAGATCCTCGGCGCGCGCCTCAATACCATCCACAATCTGTATTACTACCAGCAACTGATGAGCGAAATCCGCGCTGCGATCGAAGCCGATGCATTTGCGGATTATGCGGCGGGTTTCCGGCAGGCGCGTGCCGGACAAACATGAAACTGCCACATGCTTCGTGTTAGAATGCGCGCCTTTTGTTTTATCTTCGGAGATTGAATGATGTTTATCAGTAATGCATATGCAGAAGCGGCCGCTGCGGCGCCAGCCGGCGGAATCATGGATTTTCTGCCGCTGGTCGCGCTGGTGGCGGTGTTTTATTTTCTGGTATTGCGCCCGCAAAGCAAGCGTGCCAAGGAACAAAAGGCCATGATTGCAGCCCTGCAACGCGGCGATGAAGTCGTGACTGCCGGAGGTGAAGTCGGGAGTGTAAACAAGGTGTATGAACAATTCGTCGGCGTGGAACTCGCCGAAAATCTGGTCGTGATGGTCCAGAAAAGCGCTATCCAGAGCGTGTTGCCCAAGGGAACGATCAAATCAATTAAATAAGGGGCTAGGGGCTGGGGACTAGGGTTTTGTTCCGCTGCTCAAGGTTTTTCTAGCCCCTAGACCCCAGCCCCTAGCCCCTTATCATTCGAGGTTCAAATGAATCAGTATCCATTGTGGAAATATCTGCTCATCCTGGCCGCGTTGCTGGCCGGGTTGATCTACACCCTGCCGAATTTTTACGGTGAATCGCCTGCGGTGCAGGTATCCCTGTTGCGCACCAGTTTGAAAGCAGACGCTGCTTTGCTGGAACGCGTGGGAAATGTATTAAGCGCAGCCAGTCTTGTCCCGGAAATTACCACACTGGACGGCAACAGCGTCAAAGCCCGTTTTGCCGATACCGATAGCCAGTTGAAAGCCAAGGATGTTTTGGGCAATCAGATGGGCGAAGACTATGTAGTCGCGCTTAATTTGTTGCCGCGTTCGCCGCAGTGGCTTACCAAACTCAATGCGCTGCCGATGTATCTCGGCCTGGACTTGCGCGGCGGTGTGCATTTCCTGCTGCAGGTGGACATGAATGCCGCCCTGAACAATGCGTTAGAAGCAGCCACAGGTGATATCCGCAGCATGTTGCGCGAGCAGAATATCCCCTATTCCGGAGTGAGCCGGGACGGTAAAGTTTTAATGGTGAAGTTTCGTGATGCCGAGGCGCGAAGCAAGGGTGAAGACGGGATAAAGCAGCGTTTTTCGGACTACACGGTAAATGACAAGGAGGAAGGCAGGGAATACAGCCTTCTTGTCGCCCTGAAACCGGAAGCGGAAAAACGTATTCAGGATTCCGCAGTGCAGCAGAATCTGGCCACCCTGCGCAATCGCGTGAATGAACTGGGCGTGGCCGAACCGGTGATCCAGCAACAAGGCGCCGATCGTGTGGTGGTACAACTGCCCGGTGTGCAGGACACGGCGCGCGCCAAGGATATCCTGGGACGCACCGCAACGCTGGAAGTGCGCATGGTGGATGATGAGCATGTGATCGGCGCAGGCGGGACAGCGCCGTTCGGCACCGATATGTTCAAGGACCGCCAGGGCACGCCATTGCTGGTGAAGAAGCAGGTGATACTCACCGGCGAGCGCATCAACGATGCACAGCCCGGTTTCGACAATCGCACCAATGAAGCCGCAGTGCACATCAATCTTGATAGTGTGGGCGCGCGAAAATTCAAGGAGGCGACGCGCGAGAATGTCGGCAAGCGCATGGCGATCATCCTGTTTGAAAAGGGCAAGGGCGAGATCATTACCGCGCCGGTGATCCGCGAAGAGATTGGCGGAGGGCGCGTGCAGATCAGCGGCAGCATGGACACCATGGAAGCGCAGGACACCGCATTGCTGTTGCGCGCCGGCGCGCTGGCGGCGCCGATGGAAATCATCGAGGAACGCACCGTCGGACCCAGTCTTGGCGCGGACAACATCGCGCGCGGCTTTGATTCCACCAAGATCGGTTTCATCATGGTTTCGGTATTCATGATCGTCTACTACCTGATGTTCGGCATGATTTCAGTGCTGGCGCTTGGGGCGAACCTGCTGTTGCTTGTAGCGTTGCTGTCCATGATGCAGGCCACGCTGACGTTGCCGGGTATGGCGGGTATCGCGCTGACACTGGGTATGGCGATCGATTCGAACGTGCTGATCAACGAACGCATTCGCGAAGAGCTGCGCAACGGCGTTACGCCGCAGGCTGCGATCCATGCCGGATATGACCGGGCATTCGGCACCATACTGGATTCCAACGTGACTACCATGATTGCCGGGGTCGCGCTGTTCATGTTTGGATCGGGTCCGATCAAGGGGTTCGCAGTGGTGCTGTGCCTGGGTATCCTGACCTCGATGTTCAGCGCGGTGCTGGTGTCGCGGGCGATGGTGAATCTGATGTACGGGCGCAAGGCTCGACTCGCTAAACTTGCGATAGGCTAAGGAAAATAATATGGATTTCTTCAAGATAAAAAATGACATCCCGTTCATGAGCTATGGCCGATACACCACTGCCATTTCACTGGTTACATTCCTGCTTGCGGTATTCTTTCTCGCTACCAGGGGGTTGAATCTCGGCGTGGATTTCACCGGCGGAACGGTGATGGAAGTGCATTACGCACAGTCGGCTGATCTCGCCAAAGTACGCGAGCAGCTTGCCATGACGGGGTTGCCGGATGCGCTGGTGCAGAATTTCGGTTCCAGCCATGATGTGCTGATCCAGGTGCCGCTCCGACACGGTGAGGCGGAGCCTTCCGGTGCGGGAGGAGCGGCGGGGCAGTTGCTCCCGCAAACGGCTGACTCCGTCAGTAACGTGTCGCAACTGCCGCTCCGACACGGTGAGGCGGAGCCTTCCGGTGCGGGAGGAGCGGCGGGGCAGTTGCTCCCGCAAACAGCTGACTCCGTCAGTAACGTGCCGCAACCGCCGCCCAAACAGAACATGGCCGGCGCGAAATTGAGCGAACAAGTGATGGACACCCTGCGCAAGCAGGATGCCAGCGTCGAGATGCGCCGCGTCGAATTCGTCGGGCCGCAGGTCGGCAATGACCTGGTGGAGAACGGCGCGATGGCTTTGCTGCTGGTATCGATGGGTATCGTCGGTTACCTGTGGCTGCGCTTCGAGTGGAAATTCGGGCTGTCCGCCCTCATCGCCAACTTGCATGACGTGGTCATCATCCTCGGTTTTTTTGCCTTCTACCAATGGGAATTCTCGCTGTCCGTGCTGGCGGCGATGATGGCGGTGCTGGGCTATTCGGTGAACGAATCGGTGGTGGTGTTCGACCGTATCCGCGAAAACTTCCACAAGATGCGCAAGGCGGAAACGGCCGAGATCATTGATAACGCCATTACTCGCACCATGTCGCGCACCATCATCACTCACGGTTCTACGCAGATGATGGTCGGCGCGATGCTGTTCCTCGGCGGCGAAACGCTGCACTACTTCGCGATGGCGCTAACGATTGGGATACTGTTCAGCATCTACTCCTCGGTGCTGGTCGCCAGCCCGCTGCTGATGTTGTTCGGAGTGTCGCGTGCAGACTTCATCAAGCCGGAAAAGACCGAAGCCGGAGAAGTGCTGCCGTAGTTGGGTTAGCGGCAGGAAACAACAAGCGCTTTTCACGTTTGCTTCCTCTCCCGCAAGCGGGAGAGGATTGAGGTGAGGGGTATCGCGTAACCCAACGAATTCTGCCCCATTCATGTTGGGTTACGGTCTGCGACCTGACCCAACCTACAATTCTGGAGTAGCCCTTGGATTTACTCACCGCATTCGTGGATCTCGTCCTGCATCTGGACACACACCTGCTGAAACTTACTGTGGATTATGGCGTGTGGGTATACGCCATCCTGTTCCTGATCATCTATTGCGAAACCGGACTGGTGGTAACTCCATTCCTGCCCGGCGATTCGCTGCTGTTCGTGGCGGGCGCGTTGTGCGGGATGGGTGCGCTGCAACTGGAATTGTTGGTCCCGTTGCTGGTGCTGGCGGCATTCGCCGGCGATAACACCAATTACTGGATCGGGCGCCTTATCGGGATACCCCTGTTGAAACGCGCCAATGGGCTGATCAAGCGCGAGCACCTCGACAAGACCCATGCTTTCTACGAAAAGCACGGCGGCAAGACCATCATCTTCGCGCGCTTTTTGCCCATCATCCGCACCTTCGCGCCGTTTGTCGCGGGTATCGGCCTGATGCGCTATCGTCTGTTCATGATGTTCAGTGCGCTGGGCAGCGTGATGTGGATAGCCAGCCTCACCGTGTCCGGTTATCTATTCGGCAACATCCCGGTGGTGAAAAACAACCTTACGCTGATCATTCTTGGAATCATCGTGATTTCCCTGCTCCCCGCATTGCTGGAATTCATCCGCCATCACAAGAACAGGCAATCCGCATAACACCATGCCCGGCCTGCTCCGGGCCTTATGGGCACCTCTAAAAATTCAGACTTCGTCATTCCGGCGAAGGCCGGAATCCAGTATTTTCAATAGGCTGGACATCGGCCTTCGCCGGTGTGACGAATTTTTAGAGGTGCCCTTATGGTTTTTTGAATTCCATGTGGGCGCCTCTATTAATCCAAAATCCTAAGCGAGACAAGGCGCGAAAGAAATTTTAACGCGCCGCATATGTCTGATATGTAAGCGTTAAAATTTCTTGAGCAACGCCGTATCGCGACGGAGTTTGGATTAATAGAGATGTCCATGTGACGAATCCCGATATTCCGCTGGTCATATTTCCTGCTCATTGTTCCATTCTACTTGCCCGTAAAATCGGGTATCATCATTCATCAAAGAAGGGAAAAGGGGGCATCATGAATTTTATTTCAATAAACATTTCATGCCGCAACAGCATTATCCTCGTCGCAGCGTTTTCCATGGTCGGATTCGGCGCGCTGACGTCTTTCGCGTGGGCAAATCCAGCCAGCTACACCCTTTTCACCAATATCGGCAGTATCGCCAACACGCGCCACAACCTGACCCAGCAACCCATCGGGGCAGGCGCAGGATGGATGGGCGGGTCGCGCAATGATTACGGCGAAGTCTGCGTATATTGCCATACCCCTCACGGCAGCCAGACGTTACAGCAGATGCCGCTGTGGAACCGCACCATCAAGGCCACCACCTATACCACTTACGATCAGCTTGGAACTTCCACCCTGACCGGGACGGTTTCGCAGCCGGGCAATCCCTCCCTGACCTGTCTGAGCTGTCACGATGGCCAGACGGCCATCGATTCGATCATCAACATGCCCGGTTCCGGGAATTATCAGGCCAGCCAGACCACCACCCAGAACAACACGTTCCTCGATACTTGGCCTATCGGACCGGTTCAGTGGGGCGGTTTGGGCGGACACGGCACGCTTTCAAATAGCCCGGCGACGTTGGGAAATTATGGCGAATGCATGGCTTGCCATTCGCCATCGGGCGATCAGTGGGGTTCAGCCGCCCCCGATTTTGATTCGTTTTATATCGGCACCGACCTGACCAACGATCACCCGGTAGGCATTACCTTCCCGGCGGCCACTGGGTCAGGCACCGACTGGAATACCCCTGGTGGAACGAAAGGCACGTCTCTGTATTTCGATGTCAACACGAATACCAAGATGGACAAGGATGAAATAAGAATTTATAGCGGCCAGGTCGAATGCGCCTCCTGCCACGATCCGCATGGCGTGCCCGATTCGGCCAACGGCAATGTATTCAAACCGACCTTCCTGCGGGTGGCCAACACCGGCAGCGCGCTGTGCCTGACCTGCCACAACAAGTAATTCCATTTGAGGGTGAAAAGTGCGATTTTGCAGGGCGGGTCACACCCGCCATTGCAACATTTGGTGTTGCGGCGAGTGCGAAAAACTTTTGTCCCGGCGCCGGTGTGACCCGCGCTGCAGCCTGGCCTGAGGCAGGTTAACCGAACCGTCCGGTGATGTAGTCCTCAGTCTCCTTGCGCTTCGGATTGGTGAAAACAGAGTTGGTTTCGCCGAGTTCGATCAGGTCGCCCAGGTACATGTAGGCGGTGTAGTCGGATATGCGCGCGGCTTGCTGCATGTTGTGCGTGACGATAACGATGGTGAAGTCCTCTTTCAATTCGTCGATGAGCTTCTCGATGTGCGCGGTGGAAATCGGGTCAAGCGCCGAGGTGGGTTCATCCAGCAACAGCACTTGCGGTTTGACCGCGATCGCACGGGCGATGCACAACCGCTGCTGCTGGCCGCCGGAAAGCCCGGTGCCGCTTTGTTTGAGTTTGTCCTTTACTTCGGTCCACAGCGCAGCCTTGCGCAATGCCCATTCCACGCGGGTTTCCATGTCATGCTTGTTGAGGTTTTCATACAACCTCACGCCGAACGCGATGTTGTCGTAGATGGTCATCGGGAACGGCGTGGGTTTCTGGAATACCATGCCGACCTTGGCGCGCAGCATGTTCAAATCCTGCTTCGGGTCGAGGATATTTGCGCCATCCAGCAGTATCTCACCGGTGGCTTTCTGTTTCGGATAAAGCTGGTACATGCGGTTGAAGGTGCGCAGCAGCGTGGATTTTCCGCAGCCGGACGGGCCGATAAACGCGGTTACCATCTTTTCTGCGATGCTCATGCTGATGTCATTGAGCGCGCGGAAATTCCCGTAATAAAAATTCAGGTTCTTGATGGTGATCTTCGGGTTGGCGATGTGATCGATGTCCATTTGAAAATCCTGTCAATGACCGCTGTATTAATGGGTAGTGGCGCTTTGCCGGAACAGCACGCGCGCCAGGATATTGAGTGTGAGCACGCTGAGGGTGATGAGCAGCGCGCCGGCCCAGGCAAGCCGTTGCCAGTCCTCATAGGGGCTCATGGCGAACTGGAAAATGACCACCGGCAGATTTGCCATCGGCTGATCCATGTTCTTGCTCCAGAACTGGTTGTTGAGCGCGGTGAACAGCAACGGCGCGGTTTCTCCGCTGATGCGCGCCACGGCCAGCAATACCCCGGTGATGATGCCGGCGCGCGCTGCGCGCAGTGTGATGAAGCTGATGATTTTCCATTGCGGGGCGCCGAGCGCCGCAGCCGCCTCGCGCAACGTGCTGGGAACCATGCGCAGCATGTTTTCGGTGGTGCGGATGACAATCGGGATCACCAGGATGGATAACGCCAGCGCGCCTGCCCAGCCGGAGAAGTGTTTGACCCTGATTACATATACTTCATAGACAAACAGGCCGATGACGATGGACGGGGCAGACAGCAGCACATCGTTGATGAAGCGGGTGACGGGCGCCAGCCAGCCGCGCTGGCCGAATTCAGCAAGATAAGTGCCGGCCAGGATCCCGGCGGGTGTGCCGATCAGGGTGCCGACCAGCGTCATCATCAGGCTGCCGGCGATGGCATTGAGCAGGCCGCCTGTGCTGCCCGGCGGCGGAGTCATTTGCGTGAACACCACAGGGGCGAGGGCAGGCAGCCCATGGTCGAGCAGCGTAAACAATATCCAGCATAGCCAGAATAATCCGAACAGCATGGCCAGCACCGAGACCGAAAGTCCGGCAGCGTTGATGATGCGGCGGCGTGTATACAGGTTCAACATGGCGCTCATGTAACCTGTCCTTCCCGTTGCCCCAGTTTGTAAAGCATGTAGCGGGCGATGGACAGGACTACGAAAGTGATGAAAAACAGGATCAAACCGAGTTCGATCAGCGAGGAGGTGTACAGGTCGCCAAACGCTTCGGTAAATTCGTTGGCGAGCGCGGAAGAAATGCTGTTGCCCGGCATCAGCAGCGACTTGCTCAGCTCATGGGCATTGCCGATCACGAAGGTGACCGCCATGGTTTCACCAAGCGCCCGCCCCAGACCCAGCATGATGCCGCCCGCCACACCCACTTTTGTGTAGGGCAGCACGACGTTCCACATCACTTCCCAGGTTGTCGCGCCGACCGCATAAGCGGATTCCTTGAGCATGGCGGGCACCACATCGAACACATCGCGCATCACCGACGCAATGAACGGGATGACCATGATGGCGAGAATGATGCCGGCGGTCAGCATGCCGATGCCCATCGGCGGCCCGGAGAAAAACGGGCCGATGTAAGGCATGCTGCCGATATGCTCGTTGATCCAGGGCTCGATATGGTCGGCGAACAGCGGCGCGAATACGAACAGCCCCCACATACCGTAGATAATGCTGGGGATGCCTGCCAGCAATTCGATCGCGATGCCGAGCGGGCGGCGCAAAATGCGCGGCGAGAGCTCGGTCAGGAAAACGGCGATGCCAAAGCTGATCGGAATGGCGATGAGCAGGGCGATGCCCGAAGTGACAAGCGTGCCGATGATCGGAATCAGCGCGCCGAATTTATCGTTGACCGGATCCCAATCGGAACTGGTCAGGAAGCCCAGGCCAAATGCCTGAATGGCGGGCATGCTGCCCACGATCAGCGAAACGATGATTGCGGCCAGTAATGCCAGCACGCCAAACGCGGAGACACGCGTCAGATTGCGGAACAGCAGGTCAAACACCGCTTGTTGCCTGAGGCGCGCTTCGTGCGAAAACATCGGCATGGTTGTGTGATTATGGCTAAAGAAATAACGGGGGCAAGCGCCCCCGCGATTATAGCTTATACATAGCGACATAAATCTACTGCGCAATTTGCGGGCGGGGTCGGGCAGTGCTCGCAATCCTCACATACTGCTGTGTATGCTCCGGTTGCTGCGTGCTGGCCTCCCCCACCCGCAAACCGCTCGCTACGACTTCTGTCGCTATGTATAGGAATACTGGCTTATTTCACCAGCGGTTTACCCGCAGCATCCTTGAGTTGCGCTTTCCATGCGGCACGGATCAGCTTGACGACATTTTCCGGCAGCGGCACATAGTCCAGGTCAGCAGTCAGCTTGCCGCCCTTGTCATAGGCCCAGTCGAAGAATTTCAGCACTTCCCTGCCGGTTTCAGGTTTTTCCTGCACCTTGTGCATCAGGATGAAAGTCGCGCCGCTGATCGGCCAGCTTTCCTTGCCGGCTTCGTCGGTCAGGATTTCGTAGAAGCCGGGAGCTTTGTCCCAATTTGCGCCTGCAGCGGCAGCCTTGAAGCTGTTTTCATCGGCCTTGACGAATTGGCCGTCGCGATTTTTCATTTGTACGGTATTCATCCTGTTCTGCAGCGCGTAAGCATATTCCACATAACCGATAGAACCCTTGATGCGTTGCACATAAGAGGCGACCCCCTCGTTACCCTTGCCGCCGGTGCCGGCCTTCCAGGATACCGCCGTGCCTTCACCGACCGCAGATTTCCATTCAGGGCTTGCCTTGGACAGGTAGTTGGTGAAAATGAAGGTGGTGCCGGAACCATCGGAGCGGTGCACCACGGTGATGTTTTCATCGGGCAACTTGAGGTCTTTGTTCAGCGCCGCGATTGCGGGGTCATTCCACTTGGTGATCTTGCCCAGGTAGATGTGGGCCAGTGCAGCCCCGTCCAGTTTCAGCGTGCCGGCATCAATGCCGCTCACGTTGATGACCGGAACTACGCCGCCAATCACGGTAGGAAATTGCATCAAGCCATTCTTGTCCAGTTCTTCCGGCTTGAGCGGCATGTCGGATGCGCCGAAATCCACGGTTCTGGCGGTGATTTGCTTGATGCCGCCGCCGGAACCGATGGACTGGTAGTTCATGCCGATGCCAGTCTGGGTCTTGTAGGCATCAGCCCACTTGGCATAAATCGGATAGGGAAAAGTGGCGCCGGCGCCGGTGATGTCGGTAGCCTGGCTCGCACCGGCGTAAGCCGCCGCAGTGGCAACAGTAATGCCGACGATGAGTTGTTTCAGTTTGCTGTTCATGATTTCTCCATTGGGTTGAATATGTCGCGTGTTACAGCTTCAAGATGCAAATAAATCAACAACGTTTTGTTGCGGAGTGCATGTTAGGGCGGTTGTATTACAGGATTATTACAGGGCGCCTCTATTAATCCAAACTCCGTCGCGATACGGCGTTGCTCAAGAAATTTTAACGCTTGCATATCAAACATATGCGGCGCGCTAAAATTTCTTT
>JANLIB010000162.1 GCA_024653675.1 Gallionella sp.
GCTGGTTATCCCGCCAGCGGGAGAGGGAATTTGCGGGGCGATCTCCACTCAATATAGTGAGTTGTCCGGGGTACTTCCACATCAGTTTGAATCACACCCACCTGCGCCACTCTGGATCAGCGGCCACAGGCACCCTGCCATTGAATAATAAAGCGGCGGCGCGACAATATCGGTCAGGAATAAAACCGCCTTTCAGCAACAAAACACAGATCACATTTCTGCGCTCTTTCGCCCCGACACAACGCGTACTTCGCCTGCGGCGTTTGCCACGAGCCTGATGTCTTCGTAGGCTTTGGCACGATCGAACAGCATCTTGACCTGACGTTCCTGCCCGAGGCCGATTTCGAAAAGAAGAATGCCGCCGGGCCGCAGAAACGGAAGCGCCTCCTTGACGACGCGCTGCTGGATGCTGAGCCCATAGGGGCCGCCGTCAAATGCTTCACGCGGCTCATGATCGAGCAGCACGGCGCGGTCGGTCGCAAGCTTGCCCTGGGAGATATAGGGAGGGTTGCAGACGATGGCGTCAATAGTACCCTCGAGGCCGAATCCCGCAAGCCCGCCGAAGAGATCGCCCTGAGCGACGACAACACGATCTGAAACGCCCACATGTTCCACGTTGCGGCGCGTAACCGCGATGCAGCCATCGGTAAGATCGCTCGCCCAGACGCGCGCGGCTGGCAAGTGGTGCGCGATGGCGCAGGCGAGGTTTCCGGAACCGCAGCACATGTCGATGACCCGTGGCGCGGCGGAGCCGCAGGAGCGAATCGCGGCCAGCGCCGTGTTGCCGAGAAGCTCGGTCTCTTCCCGTGGCGCGAGGGCGCCCTCGGCGACAATGAGCTCGACGCCCATGAACATTGCATGGCCGATCACATAGGCAAGCGGGGCGCCTGCGGCACGGCGCTCGGCCATGGCGCGCGCCGCGCGCGCATGATCGGCCGGCGTTGATGTTTGCGCAGTTTGCACAATTCGAGTTGCCTCGGCGGTTGCATCGGCAATGCCGCCGCGCTGGAGAATAATAACGATTTCATCGAGCAGAGTGTTCATGACAACCCCGTCTTCTTGATTTTGCCCGTATCTGTCCTGGGCAAGCTTGGCACCGTGACAATGAACTTCGGAACCATGAAATTTTCGAGCCGTCCCTGGCATTCCTTCTGTATCTGTTTTTCGGTCATCGTGACACCCTCCTCGAGGACGACGAAAGCCTTGACTGCCTGCCCGAGTATCTCGTCCGGCACGCCGATTACCGCTGCCTCTTTCACACCCGGAATGTTCATCAGCATGTTCTCTACCTCCTTAGGCGCCACCTTCTCTCCGCGGGATTTGATGATGTCATCCATGCGTCCGACGAAATAGAGGTATCCCTCCTCGTCCATCCTGCAGTAATCGCCCGTGTACAGGACATGCTCGCCGGGGAGCGGGCCGGGCTTGAGTTTTTTGGCGGTGGATTCCGGCTTCTCCCAATATCCTTTCATCACGGTAGCGCCGCGTATGACGAGTTGCCCGACCGTGCCGGGAGCAACCTTGTTGCCATCCTCGTCCACGATCCACATCTCGGTGTTCGGAATCGCGATGCCGACGCTGGACGGCTTCCGGGCTATGTCCCTGGGCGGAAGGTAAGTGCAGCGCTTGCACTCGGTGAGACCGTACATCGAATAGATGCGCGCCGCCGGGAAGATATCCCTGAGCATCAAAATGTGCTTTTCCGGAAGTGCTGCAGCGGTATTGGTCACATAGCGGATCTTCGACAGGTCATAATCCTTGAGAGACTTGAGCTCCGCGAGGATCGAGAAGATGGTCGGCACGCCCGGAAAACCGGTCACCCCTTCGGCTACCATCAGGTTGAGTATCTGCGCCGGAAAGGTGAAGGAGCGCTCGAGGACAAGGCGCGCTCCGGTGCGAAACGCCATGATCATCTGGTACAGGCCGTAGTCGAATGCGAGTGGCAGGACGCCGAGAATCACCTCGTCTTCCTGCAACTCGAGATAGGACGCGATCGACGTGCACGCGGTAAGCATGTTGCGATGCGTGAGCATCACGCCCTTTGGGTCGCCGGTGGAGCCGGAGGTGTAGATAATCGCGGCGAGATCGTTATCAATGCATGTCCGGGCGGGCGGGCTTGCGCGGTCGCCGCCGGCTATAGCGTCATCCCAGCGCCGGGCATGAGGGAGCGCAGCGAGTTTCTCGTCATCAATGGCGCCGGAAACGATCACGCTCCGGAGGTGGGAGCATGCCCGCACGGGTTCGGCGAATACGAAATGAATGTGTGCATCCGTGATGAGCGCCGCCGGACGGCAATCATCAAGCAGATAACTGAGCTTGTCGCTCTTGGTCAGCGGATTGACGATGCACGCGACTGCGTTGGCCTTGAGCGCCGCCCAAAAAGAGACAACGGTCTCAACGGTGTTGTCGGCGAAAATCACCACCCTGTCGCCGCGCTCGACACCGCCAGCGGCCAGTGCGTGCGCAAGCGCGTTTGAACTTGCGTCGAGTTCGCCATAGGTGAGCCGCTGTTTCGTGCAGACCAGGGCAACCTTGTCCGGGAGTTCGCGGGCAGCCTGGAGAAGATAGTCGTGCAAGAGCGGCACGGCGCCATGTGTGATTTGCATCTCAGGATATCTTTAAAATTATTCCAAAATTATTCATTAGGGAACCTCTGACTAGTGTTTAATTGCATTATTAAATATGCCATTTTTAACAAATATCCGTAGGTCGGGTTAGCGGCTTTATCGCGTAACCCGACGTGATTTGGCGCAAAC
>JANLIB010000163.1 GCA_024653675.1 Gallionella sp.
CTTCCGCCATATCGATTTCGTAAATCTGTCGGACCGCCGGGTACTGGTGATTCTGGTGACGCAGGACGGTCAAGTACACAACCGGATCATTCAGGCGGACCGCGAATATTCCCCCGCCGAGCTGGTGCAGTCAGCTAATTTTTTCAACGATACCTATGCTGGCATGTCGATGGGCGATGTTAAGCGCGCACTTCTCAAGGAAATCCAGCAGGCCAGCGATGACATGCAGCGTATCATGCGGCTGGCGGTGAGCATGGCGCGCGAGGCCCTGAACAGCGAGGAACAGGCAGACGATCTGGTGGTAAGCGGTGAGTCCAATCTCATGGACTTTCCCGAGCTGGGGGATGTGCGCAAGCTGCGCAAGTTGTTCGATGCCTTCAATGCCAAGCGCGATCTGCTCCATCTCCTCGACCAGAGCATGCGCACCGGCGGTGTGAAAATATTCATTGGCTCGGAATCGGGATACGATGTGCTGGCCGATTGCAGCGTGGTCACCGCGCCCTACAGCTCAGACGGTCGCGTGGTGGGAACGATCGGTGTCATCGGACCCACGCGCATGGCCTATGAACAGGTGATTTCCATCGTCGACATCACCGCCCGTCTCCTTAGCGGCGCGCTGAGCACCAGTGAGCGTCCCGGCCGTCTTGAATCCAGCAGCCGCTAGCCCCATACACCATGAGTCTATTCAGCGTGGAGGTTATGGAATGAGTCAGTACAAGGAGGCCCCGACGGACCCAGCGGCGCCGGAGAACGCCGCGCCGGAAGCGGAGGCGGGCTTGCCGCAAAATCTTGAGCCGGGCACTCCGCACGATCTCGAGCCGGCGACGGAAATTCAGCAAGTGAAGGCGGAGTTGGACAAGGTCCGCGCCGAAGCGGCGGAAAACCTGGATCGCTTTCTGCGTGCCAAGGCCGAAGCGGAAAACACGCGTAAACGTAAAGAGATAGACGTGGCGGCTACGCGAAAATACGCGATTGAGCGATTCGCCTCCGAAATTGTCGCGGTGCGGGACAGCCTGGAGCTTGCCCGGATGGTGGACTTGCCGCCGGACTCCAACCCGGCGGTGCAGAAGATGCACGAGGGGCTGGACCTGACCCTGAAGCTGATTGACAGCATTTTCCAGAAATTCGGTCTGACCCTGGTCGATCCGCAGGGGCAGAAATTCGACCCGGAACACCATCAGGCCATCAGCGTGATCGATTCCAACGAAGTCCCGCCGAACCACGTGGTGAGCGTGGTCCAGAAGGGTTTTTTGCTGAATGACCGTCTGCTGCGGCCGGCCATGGTGGTGGTGGCGCGCGGCGACACCGAGTCGGGAAACCCCGCGGGGAAGGCTTGAAAAAGGGTTTCCCCAGCCCCATTTTGAATTTTGAATAACTGTAATTATTTGAGGCGATAACAATGGCGAAAATAATCGGTATTGACCTGGGCACGACCAACTCTTGCGTGGCTATCATGGAGGGAGGCAAAGTCCGTGTGATCGAAAACAGCGAGGGCGATCGCACGACGCCATCCGTCGTGGCCTATACGGATGACAATGAAGTGCTGGTGGGTCAGGTTGCCAAGCGCCAGGCCATCACCAATCCCGCGAACACGCTACATGCGGTCAAGCGACTCATCGGTCGCAAGTATGAGGAAAATGTCGTGCAACGCGACATCAAGATGGTCCCCTATAAGATCGTCAAGGCCAAGAACGGAGATGCCTGGATTGAAGCGCGCGGCAAGCAGATGGCGCCGCCGGAAATTTCCGCGCGTGTGCTGCAGAAGATGAAAAAGACCGCCGAAGATTATCTCGGCGAGGAAGTGAAAGAGGCGGTCATCACCGTGCCGGCCTACTTCAACGACTCCCAACGCCAGGCCACCAAGGACGCCGGTCGCATCGCCGGCCTCGACGTGAAACGCATCATCAACGAGCCAACCGCGGCG
>JANLIB010000167.1 GCA_024653675.1 Gallionella sp.
ACAACCGCTGGATCTGCCAGGCGCAATGACCGAGTATCAATACCTCCGGCATCTGCGCGGCGTCGCGGCAAAAAACAAAGTGTTCAAGACTTATATCGGCCTGGGCTATTACAACGCCATCGTCCCGGCCGTGGTGCAGCGCAACATTCTGGAAAATCCCGGTTGGTACACCGCCTATACCCCTTACCAGGCCGAGATATCGCAAGGGCGGCTCGAAGCGTTGCTGAATTTCCAGACCATGATCATGGATCTGACCGGCATGGAAATCGCCAATGCATCATTGCTGGACGAGGCCACTGCGGCCGCGGAAGCGATGGCGATGCTGTACAGCTGCCGTTCCCGCGATTCTGCAGACAAAGACGCGAACAAATTCTTCGTATCTGATGAATGCTTCCCGCAGACCATCGACCTGTTGAAGACGCGGTCGGCGCCGCTGGGGATCGATTTGGTCATCGGTGATTTCAAGACCGCCGCATTGGACGGCAGCATGTTCGGCGCATTGCTCCAATACCCCAGCGCAGATGGCAAGGTTCACGACTACGCCGATTTTGTCCGGAAAGCCAAGGCGAACGGCATCGCGATCGCAGTGGCCGCCGATGCACTGAGCCTGGCGCTTCTGACGCCGCCGGGCGAATGGGGCGCCGATGTGGTCATCGGCAACACCCAGCGCTTCGGCATCCCGATGGGTTATGGCGGCCCGCACGCGGCTTACTTTGCCTGCCGCGATTCCTACAAGCGCTCGATGCCCGGCCGCATCATCGGCGTGTCGGTCGATGCGCAGGGCAACCCGGCATTGCGCATGGCATTGCAGACACGCGAGCAGCATATCCGCCGCGACAAGGCCACTTCCAATATCTGCACCGCACAGGCGCTGCTGGCCATCATGGCCGGCATGTACGCGGCGTATCACGGACCGGAAGGCCTGAAGGGAATAGCGCTGCAAGTGCATCTCTCCGCCATCGCGCTGGCCGCAGAAATAAAGAAACTGGGCTATACGATAGATGAAGGTGTTTACTTCGACACCCTGAAGATCAACGGCACGGATAACGCCAGAATCAACCATGAAAAAATCAGAGCCCTGGCCGAAGCTGCGCAGATCAATTTCCGTTACACCGACAACGCGATCACGATCTCTGTCGACCAGACCACCGATGCCCATGACCTGAATGCGATCATCGCGGTGTTCGCCAAAGCGGTGGGCAAGTCAGCCGTGCAGGTGACCGAGGCACAGGTCTTTGCGCAAAAACCGCTGATCAAGGAGCGCAGTTCGCTGATCCTGCAGCATCCGGTTTTCAACACCTATCATTCCGAATCGGAGATGATGCGTTACATCAAACGCCTGGAGAACAAGGATCTGTCGCTGACGCATTCGATGATCTCATTGGGTTCCTGCACGATGAAGCTGAATGCCGCCACCGAATTGATGCCGCTGACCTGGCCGGAATTCGCCGACATCCACCCCTTCGTTCCGCTTGAACAGGCGGCGGGTTTTCAGGAAATCATCGCCGGTCTGGACAGCGCTTTGAGCGAGATCACCGGCTTTGCGAAGATGAGTTTCCAGCCGAACAGCGGCGCTCAAGGCGAGTATGCCGGTCTGCTGGTGATCAGAGCCTACCACCAGTCGCGCGGCGACACGCGCCGCAACATCGCCCTGATCCCCACCTCGGCGCACGGCACCAATCCGGCCAGCGCAGCGATGTGCGGCATGAAGATCGTATTGGTGAAATGCGACAGGCAGGGCAATATCGACGTGAGTGACCTGCGTGAAAAAGCCGAGCAGCACAAGGACGACCTGGCCTGCTTGATGGTCACTTACCCAAGCACCCACGGCGTTTACGAGGAAAGCATCAGCGAGATCACCGGCATCATCCATGCCAACGGCGGCCAGGTGTACATGGACGGCGCCAACATGAATGCTCAGGTCGGCCTGACCAGTCCGGGCAGCATCGGCGCGGATGTCTGCCATCTGAATCTGCACAAGACCTTCGCGGTACCGCACGGCGGCGGCGGCCCCGGCATGGGCCCGATCGGCGTGGCGAAACATCTGGCGCCCTTCCTGCCTTCGCACCCGGTCATCAAAACCGGCGGTGACCAGGCGATACACGCCGTGTCTGCCGCGCCTTACGGCAGCGCCTTGATCTTGCTGATCTCATACGGCTACATCAGGATGCTGGGCGGGGAAGGCTTGACCGAAGCCACGCGCATCGCGATACTGAATGCCAACTACATCAAGGAATCGCTGAAGGATCACTACCCGACCCTGTATAGCGGCAAGAATGGCCGCTGCGCGCACGAAATGATCCTGGCCTGCGCCGACTTCAAACGCGATGCAGGCGTGGAAGTGGCGGACATCGCCAAACGCCTGATGGATTATGGCTTCCACGCGCCCACCACCTCTTTTCCGGTAGTGGACACGCTGATGGTCGAACCCACCGAGAGCGAATCAAAGGCCGAGCTGGATCGCTTCTGTTCCGCGATGATCTCCATCCGTGGCGAGATAGACGAGATCATCTCGGGCAAGGCCGACAAGAAGGACAATGTCATCAAGCATGCGCCGCACACCGCCAATGCAGTGGTTACGAATGACTGGAAGCGCAGCTACTCGCGCGAAAAAGCCGCCTTCCCGTTGCCCTGGGTGCGCAACAACAAATTCTGGCCGAGTGTGGCGCGTGTGGACAATGTGTATGGCGACAAAAACCTGGTCTGCTCCTGCCCGCCGGTCGAATCTTATGCCGGTCCCGCGTTGTAACACACGGCACTGCTATGATCCTAAGCCGGACCAGCCAGAACCAAAATACGTAGGGTGGATAAAGCGCGCAGCGCGTATCCACCAATCCGTCGAGGCAATCCATTGGTGGAAACGCTACGCTTTTTCCACCCTACATTAACTTCACAAGCGACAATTTGTTGTCGTTTGTTTTTGCGTTAGAGACTAAAAATTCAGTTAGCCACAGAGAACACAGAGTTCACAGAGTAAAATCAAACGGTAATGGCGAGAAATCCATTCTCCTTTTTGGTGAGAGCACGAAAGGCGGATAATCCATGACATTCTCTGTGTTCTCTGATGAAACAACTAGCCATTCGACTAAACGAGCAAACGACGCTCGTTAAGTCGCTGGTTATGTGAACTCTGTGGCATGAACTGGGGTTTTAAGGATAATCCTGTACGGGAACTTTCCTTGATCTGCATTTAAATTGATCGGCAAATTACTGAAGCAGGAGGGTAGTTGTGGAAAACCCCAACAAGCACCATCCCGGCTTGACCCACGCATGGCACGCAACGGGAATTGCATTGCAGGGCTTGCGCGCTGCGTTTCGTCATGAGGAAGCATTTCGCCAGGAAGTCTTGATCGCCGCGATCGCGATACCCGCCGCACTGCTGTTACCCGCCAGTCCTATCGGCAAGGTTCTGATGATCTCCAGCATCCTGCTGGTGCTGATCGTTGAGCTGCTGAACTCCGCGCTCGAATCCGCAGTGGATCACACCTCTCTGGAGCAGCACCCGCTTGCCAAACGCGCCAAGGACATCGCCAGCGCGGCGGTGTTATTAAGCATCATGAATGCGCTGGCGGTATGGGGGCTGGTGCTATTCTGGCGCGGGTGATACGCCGTCCCTGCTGGCACGCTGCCAATGTCCGCCTCATTCCATTACTAAATTAAAGACAAAATATCGTAGGGTGGGCGCAGCCCACGCTGTTGACATTACGGTCGAATGACAAATACCGCGTGGGCTGCGCCCACCCTACGACTTCGTGCTCTTCGTGGTTCAGTTACGGTTTAAAGTTTTGATACGGGATTACAACCAATTGATCTCCTGCGCCGTCTTGCTGCCTATCAGTGCGTCGTCAAGGCTGGCCGGCGTTTCTGCCTCGTTCTTTGACAGCGGCATGCGCCCGGCCATGATTTCGGCGAAGCGTTGCGGCAGCAACGGAACAAGATCGGGGTTGGCATAACCGTCGGGGAACAGCGGCAAATTGCTGGCGGGGTCGTACTTGTCGGTGGCGCCCAGCGTATGCAGGAATTCATGGGCGATGATCACGTTGTTCTGTCTGCTCATGCTGCTTGCGGCAAAGATATTGACCCGTCCGATCAGTCCCTTCTGCAGGCCGGTGGAATGCGCAAGGCGCTTGCTTTGCGCCGGATCAAAATACAGCAGAAACAATTTCACCTGCGGGCTGGATCCAGCCGTGTCGGTGTTGCGCCAAGCCCACCAGCGCATCTTCAAACTCCAGACGGTCACCTCAAGAGAGCTCCCGTTGCGCGGCGGCACGGGCGGTTGCGTAGCGATCTGGCCGCCCAGCCGGATATCTATGGACGCGTTGGATGCGCGCCCATAACGCACCGCCTCGTCGCGCATGAACGTCTCGATGGGCTTGAAATTCTCCACTGTCAGGCTGCGCAGATATTCAGCCGCAACCTGGCCGCCATCACCGTTGACAAGATAGATATTGACCGGCAGCGTGTGCTTCCATTCCACTGATCGTGTCTTGGCGCGCCATGCGCCCAGCGCGACACCGGCAAGAATCAACAACAGGATGAAGACGCGAAAGGCCTTGAACATGCGAGCGATTATCCTTGCAAGCGTGGCTGCACAATGAGCTTTGCCGCGCGTATCGTAACCGCAGCCAGCGCGTGGATAGCCACGAACGGATCAATCAGGTAATCCCAGAGGTTGTTCGATTCATACCAGCCGGCTGCCCAGGCAAGAATCGCGAACGCGATGCACAGCGCGATCAGCGCATGTTTACTGAACCACGCCGCCAGAGCCGCCAGCAACAAAACTGAAACGAACAGCGAATCGCCGTAGCCCAGCCGGTATGGATCGTAAGCAACAGCGCCCAGCGCCATCGGATAGAACGCCAGCGCAGCGAGCGCGATCAGCATCAGAAGCGCGTGGCGAGCGGCAGCGGTCACGCCACAGTTGCACCAGGGCCTGAGCAGGGCAAACCACAGCAACACCAGCGTGGTAATGCTCAAATCGCCGGTCACGCCGCGCACATAGGCGGCAATAGGCATTCCGCTGAACGGAATCAGCATCAGCACAAAAACCGCTCCCGGCAGGATTGCCAGCCGGGGTCTGGCAAGTCCGGCAACCCCCGGCAACAGCAGCAGGGATGCGGCGGCGGCACTGGCCACACTCGCCAGCCCGGCAAGGTCAGTGAAGTTGGCCATCTTTGTTTTTTTCCATCTGTTGATCCAGCCATGCGGTCGTGAAGCGGACATGCTTGATGAAGCTCCTGTTCCAGGTGTACACAAGATGAAAATCGCCATTCCGCGCCTGGATCAGGTATGGGTAGGAGAACTCGAAGCCGCAATGCTGCGCTTCGCATTTATTTCGCTGCGCGGATTTCGCGTAACCCGTTACGTCGGTGAGGCTCGACTCGGTCGCCCTGGCCAGATCACCGGCAGCTTGCGCATAGCGTGCGGGTTCGGTGCGAATATCCTGCTGGTTTTCAAGTTGATGAACGGTCTTCCATGTGGCGCCGCCATCCGCCGACGCCACCAGCGACAGCGCATCGCGTCCTTTCTCAGTGTTGTTGAGCACGACCAGAAGGCGTCCATCGGGAAGCGCCACGCCGGAAACCGCCGCGTCCGGATTCGCCAGCGCGGTACTGGCAGGCGTGCTCCAGTGCTGTCCCGCATCTTCCGTCCTTGTTGCGATTACCCGCTTGGAACTCGCGCCGGAATAGCGCATCAGCGCCAGCGCCTGTTGCGGATCTTTTATCAGCACCACCGGTTGCAATGTGGTCTTGCCAAAGCTCAGACGTTGCTTGTCCTTGACTTCACCGCCGTTGCCGATGCGCAGCAGCTCGCCGAATTTGCCGATGAATTCGTGATAAACCGGCAGCCCCATCGTGCCATCGCTGAATATAAATGGCGTGCCCTTGACCAGCGTGCTGATGTTCAGAAAGGGCGAGGTGATCAGCCGGTGTGCATGACTCCAGGTTATGCCGTCATCTTCCGATGTGACCGCCGTGATGGAACTTCCAGCCCAGCCGCCCAGCGATACCGTTACATAGAACAGCCACAGTTTGCCGTCCGATGCGCGCAGCGCAACCGGGTTGCCCAGCTTCTTGACATAGCGCAGCAGCGAGCGTTGCGTACTCGCGCGATCGGCAACGCTGTGTTCTGCGCCCCACAGGTTCTTTACCGGATCAAAAACCGCGCTGCGTATCTCCACGTCTCCCGCGCCTTCGCGGCTGCCGGAGAACCAGAACGCACGGATACGGCCATCGCCCAGTTCGACCAGGGAAGCGGCATGGGTATGGATATTCTGCTGCGCGGATGCGAAGTGTGTGCTTATTTCAGGCGCAGTATGACCAGGTTGCGCAGCGATGACAGCCGGCTGAAAGAATGCCGGTGATGGGCGATGAGCGACTTTGTAGAACGCCGCGCCGAAGGCGAGCAGCACCAGGCAAAGAATCAGCGGATGGCGAGCGCTTGATTGGCGATCAGCGGACTTGAATATCATTGATCTATAGTTTCTCAGCAGTCAGTAATTAAAGCTACAAAGACACGCTATTTTTTGTATCCCGGATTGCTCATTCGGAAACAAATCCGGACAGTTTCGTAGGGTGGGCGCAGCCCACGCGGTATTTGTCATTCGACCGCCATGTCAACTGCGTGGGCTGCGCCCACCCTACGACTGCTATAGTTAATTTGTGGCAGAGTCATATACAACATCCGCCATTCCGGCCTCCGCCGGAATGACGGGCTGTTTGGTTTTGCATGTTGTCTTCAATCATGTAACGCTCAATAGCAGCAAACATCTTCAATCGTGGAACCTCGGGTTATGCGTTTGCAAATACAACGCCGCATTTCCGTAGGCTGCCGGAAAATGCGCCCACTGTTTTGCCGCGCGCTGAAATTCCGGAGACACGGGATTTTGCCCGTACAGATTTGTAACCGGCCTGGTTGACAGGATATCAAACGCCGCAGGCGGTTTGCGTTCAACAAACATGTAGCGATCCACCAGCACGCCCTCTTCTCCGATTCCGGTGAACTGGAACTCGAAGGCAACGCGCGTGGCGTCGAACTTCGGATCAAGCAGGTCGCGTCCGAGTGTCGTATTGCGGTAGCCGATGCCAGCCAGAGATGCGATCGTGGGCATCACGTCCACCTGCTGCGCCCAATGATCGAACCGGCGCGGCGCCACATGTTTGGGCGCATAAATCAGCAATGGCGTGTGTCCCTGTGAGATGGCCAGGTCTTTCCATGACCGTGGCAGGTGCGGGCCGGGCGTGCCGATGATGCCGTGATCGCCGATAAAAACGAAAATGGTGTTGTCGAAATATTTTTCCTTGCGCGCCTGCTGCATGAACTGGCCGACACACCAGTCCAGGTAAGCGAAACCGCGGTACTCATCAAGGGAAATAAATCCCTGCGCCTCCAGTTCCTGCGCCGAAGGTGTGCGCGGCGAGAATGCCTTCAGGTCTTCTTCCGGAATGGTATAAGGCCGGTGATTGCTGCTGGTCTGGATGTAGGCGAAGAAGGGTTGCGTCTGGTTGCGCAACTGCTCGTTCGCTTCAAGAAACAGATTCTTGTCGGACACTCCCCAGACATCTTCCACCGGCGACTTGAGCCGGCCTTCCTCATAGATATCTATGCCGTCGATAGCCGAGGTCAGCACACCTCGCACATTGGCCCATGAAGTGCTGCCGCCGATGAAATAATATTTTTTGTAACCCTTGAACTCATTGATGATCGAATGCTGGTTGATGGCCGCCGGGTTGCGCGATGCGGTGGAATCCTGCGACACATCGGGTATGCCCGTGACCAGCGCATACACTCCCCTTGCGGTATGGGCATGCGCGCTCATCATGCGGGTAAACAGCAGGCCGTCCTTCGCCAGCGCATCGAACGATGGGGTAGCGCCCATAGTACTTCCCAGCGCGCCGACCTTGTAGCCGGAAAACGACTCCAACTGAACCAGCACTACGTTCAGCGGCTGTTGCGCAGCTGCTACGGCTTTGGGAGGTACGGTACGCAGGAATGAGATCGGCTCGTCCGGCTTGAGTGGCGGCAAGCCGACAAAAGCCCGTATCTCGTCTGCATCGGGACGCATGTGCGCATCATCGAGGCTCTGCACGCGGAAGGTCCATGTGTCGTACAGATTATGCAGCGGGTTGAGCGCCGACTGTTGCGCAAAGGCATTCCCCAGCACAACCGAATCGCTCCAGCGCAACGGGTATTGCGAAAACTTGCCATGAACAAGGAAGATAGCCAGCGCCACCACCGCTGCCTCCGACCCTATCGCCGGCCACTTGCGCGCTGCAGGCCGGCTGCTTCCAGTCGCCCATATCCACAGCCGCGAAAATATCCAGCGGCAAACCAGCAGCCACAACACCAGACCTGACGCGATCCATATCACCGGATAGGACTGCCACACCATGCCGGCGGCTTCGCTCGCATCACGCGCCAGCGAAAACAGCGTCGACGAAAGGCGTTTTGTCAGATAGCTGTAATGGCCGGCATCCGCGATGACGCCCAGCGCCCAGACGCTGCATGCCAGCATCCAGTATCCCCACCAAGCCGCACGCAACGATGGCGGGCGCAGATATTTTCCCAGCCACGGCAGGCTGGCCAGCGCCCAGGCAGCGGCCACTGTCATCAGCGCCACACGAATGTCATAGCGCGCACCCAGCCACAGAGCTCCCGTCCAACTGCCCCATGACATGCCCGAGTTGGCCGGCAGGAACCACAGCATGAATGCCGCGCGCGCCAGCGTGCCGGCGGCGAGCAATACGGCAGCCATGGCGAGCGCAAGGCGAAGGTGGGGGCGAACGGGCGGAGGAATCGCAGGAAGTTTGATCATTGGGGCGCATTATATGCCATGACATTCAACAGACTCCCAATCATCAAATTGCCGGTGCGATGATACAATCCGCACCTCCAAATCCAGAGGTTCCCTGATGCATACGTTGATTTGCGGTTCGATGGCCTATGACACCATCATGGTGTTCAAGGATCAATTCAAGAAACATATTCTCCCCGAACAGATCCACATTTTGAACGTCGCCTTTCTGGTGCCGGAAATGCGCCGCGAATACGGCGGCTGCGCGGGCAACATCGCCTACAACCTGCAATTGCTCGGCGGTCATCCGCTGATCATGGCCACGGTGGGCGATGATTTCTCCGCCTATGCGCAGCGCCTGGAAAAGCTAGGCTTGAGCCAGGCGCACATTCGCCATGTGCCGGACTCCTTTACCGGACAAGCCTTCATCACCACCGATCTCGATGACAACCAGATCACCGCATTCCACCCGGGCGCGATGGGGCATTCGCATCTGAACAGCGTCGCCGCCGCAAAAGAAGTCTCACTGGGCATCGTCGCGCCGGACGGCCGCGAGGGCATGCTCCAGCACGCGCTGGAATTTTCCGATCTTGGCATCCCGTTCGTGTTCGATCCGGGCCAGGGCATGCCGATGTTTTCCGGCGCGGAACTGCTGAGGTTCATCGAGCAGGCCGACTACATCACCATGAACGATTATGAAGCCAAAATGCTGGAGGACAAGACCGGCAAGACACTGAACGAAATCGCGCAACGCGTGAAGGCGCTGATCGTCACACTGGCGGCGGACGGCTCGCTGATTTATGCCGGAGGCAAACAAATCCCCATCCCCACACCCAAGCCGAAAGCCCTCGTCGACCCGACCGGTTGCGGCGACGCTTATCGCGCAGGCCTGCTATACGGCATCCAGCAGGGCTGGGATTGGGAGACCACCGGGCGCCTCGCCTCGCTGATGGGCTCGCTCAAGATCGCCAGCCGTGGCGGACAGAACCACAAATACACGCGCGCCGAACTGATGAACCTGTACGAACAGAGCTTCGGGCATTCCATCAAGTTGTAATTTCCTAACCCCCTTCTTCTGCAAGCGGGACTGCGGAAGGGTCACTACGCAGCAGCGTGGAACCTACTAGTGTTTAATTGCATTATTAAATATGCCATTTTTAACAAATATCCGTAGGTCGGGTTAGCGGCTTTATCGCGTAACCCGACGTGATTTTGCGCAAA
>JANLIB010000169.1 GCA_024653675.1 Gallionella sp.
TTTCTAATTTAGAAGTGCTTTTTGCGTAGGGCGGGTTCCACCCGCCATGGCGGGCGTAGCCCGCCCTACAAATGCACTTTTTATCTGGAATTGGAATAAGTTGAATTTTCCAATGGATTATTTGGGTTAATGACAACTTTATCAATCGCAACTGTCTTTTCCGAATACCTCGTGCAGGAATACCACTGCCTGAGCCCATGAATCCACGTCAGCCTCGGCGTTGTAGGCGACCGGCATTTTGAATTTCCTGCCCAGCTCATCCGCATCCGGATTGGTGAAGGCATGCCTGGCGCCGGGATAAATAACCACCCGGTAGTTCACCCCCGCAGCTTCCATTTCCTTCCTGAACGCTACAACATTATCGGCGCTTATCATCGGATCAGCGTCGCCGCTGAATGAAACGATGCGCGCCCAGATTTTTCCGGGTTGCGCCGGATTGTCCGTTCCGAGCGACCCATGAAAGCTTGCCACGCCTTTCAAGTCCACACCCATGCGCAGCATGTTCAGCGCCACGCCGCCGCCGAAGCAATAGCCGAATGCCACCATTTCACCCGCTTCGACGGTTTCATGATTGCGCAACACCTGCATGCCCGCCTCAAAGCGCGCCTTTGCCATCGGCATATTCCTGCGCACTTCTGCGGCAAGCCTGGCTGCGTCATCCGGATTATCCACCACCTTGCCATCGCCATACATATCCACCGCCAGCGCGGTAAATCCCATCTCCGCCAGCATGCGCGCCCGCTTGCGCGCGTACTCGTTCTGTCCCCACCACTCATGCACTACGAGCACTGCGGGACGTTTTTTCTTGATGGCATCGTCATAGGCGATATAACCCTTGAGCGTCGTGCCATTCGCCTGATAGCTCACTTCCATGCCCTGCACCGCCGCTTGCGCGACGGTGCAAACAGAACAGCACAGCAACATTGCCAGTATGCATTTTTTCATCGTCGCCCCTTATGAATAAACGATGCCCACAACTTTCCCCGCATCAAACCAGTCCCGCTTCTACCACCTGCCTTGTATAGAAAATATTCAAGTTCTGGCCGCGCACTTTTTCCAGCAGCCTGCCGGCAGACATATCGTCCAGAATGAATTCTATTTTTACCGCCAGTTCCCCGGCCAGCTCGAAGAAAGTATCTTCGTGCATGCGCCCGTGGCGGCCAAACCCGGCGATTGCGCGGAATGCCGAGCCGCCGTGAACACCCATCGCTCTGGCCTCTTCAAGCAGCCACTCATACAACGGCATACCGCCAAGATGCTGTTTCTCACTGACATAAAAGGTAAGCAGGTTCATGATTGCGCTCCTAGGTTTGCAGCCACTTGAAAGTCTGAATACCGAGTACCGTCATCAGCAGCGAGCCGCCCAGATGCGCGGCGATGATGCCCGCGCCCCATGCATACTGCCCGCGCAACAGCAGCGTGACGGTCTCTGCCGAAAATGTGGAAAAAGTGGTCAGGCCGCCGAGAAAACCGGTGATGACGAGCAACCTCCATTCCGGAGACAGCCCCGGATGCTGCAAGAAAAACGCCATCGCAAGACCGATCAGATACCCGCCGATCAAATTGGATGACAGCGTGCCGAGCGGCAACTCGGGCAACGCAGGATTGAGCCACAGTCCCAATCCCCAGCGCAGCCACGCGCCGCATGCTGCGCCGATTCCTACTGCGAGAAAAGCATAAATGTTCATAAAGAAAAAACGTAATCATAAAAACGGCATCCGTAGGGTGGGCGCAGCCCACGCGGATGTTTTGGTGGGCTGCGCCCACCCTACAAAATCTACAAAATCCTGTTTCTAATGCGAACAAGGATTATTCTACTACACGCACCGGCGCAAAGCCGCCCCCCGGCGTGCGGAAATTGGTGGTCTGCCCCTGGTACAGCCGCGCCGCAACCAGTTGTATCTGTCCGTCATAGACATAGCAGCGCACATCAAACTTGAGCGAGACTGCTTCGGCGTCATTCACGCATACGCTGCGCTCTCCCGGTGCGGCCATTTTCTGCGCGACATAACCGCCCTGCATGATTTCATCGAACACGCGCCTGGTCAGCTTTTCGCCGCGATACGCGCCCTTGCTGCCATAACCGCTGTATGGCTTGAAGAACCACTGTTTGCGCTCTGCCCACCATTGCCCGGCATCTTCGGCGCGCACAATGCGCGTTTGCGGAATGCCCTCATGCAGGATGGTGATGTCTGCCTCGCTCGCGCCGAACCTGCGCAGCGCCTGCGCATCAGTCAGCCGAGCCAGATTGCGCTTGTCGGCGTAGCGGGCAAAATGCGCAGGATTGGGCGTCACGACCACGCTGCCGTCCAGATATGCATGGAGCAATGCAGGACAACATTGCAGGGAAAAATCAGTGAGCCGGTTGTAGATCAGATCGACGCGCTGCCCATTGCAATACAAACCGTCCTCGCTTGTTTGCAGTGCCGAGGGATCAACGATATGCGCCTCAAAGCCCGCAGACTCGTACAGCTTTTTCGCCAGCAGGAATTCGGGATAGAGATATTGCCCTTCCGGCCGCTCATCCACGATGGCGATGGTGTTGAGAGGCGCATCGCCGCGCGCCAAACGCCATTCGTTTTGAAACATGGCGAGAAACAGCCGCTCGAGATATTTCCCCGTTCGTGCTGAGCCTGTCGAAGCATGAACGGGTGAAATGCCGGGCAACGATACATTCGACTGACTGTCGAGCAGCAATGCATTCAGAAATCCGCCGCCCGCGTTGGTATTAATCTCGATGAGGTGCGCGCCCTGCTCGTTAAGGTGAAAGTCGTATCCGTAGAAGACGCCTTTGGCGGCGTGCTGAACTTTATTGTTTTCGTCATTCCGGCGCAGGCCGGAATCTAGCGTTTCAATAAAGGCATTATTTTTTGACTGGATTCCGGCCTGCGCCGGAATGACAGGGTTGGTTGATATTTTGTTTGTGGCGGAATTTGTATTACGTTCTGCACACCACCCCGGCAGGGCCACAATCCGCTCCACTGCCTCAATCACCGCCTGCATCTGCCCGACCTGCGCTGCCGTAACAAACAAGGCCACGTCTGCAAACAGATGCTCATGCCCGACAGAGACCGCTTCCCGGAAAGCCGCGCCCTGTGCGCGGATGGCCGCTTCAAGCAACGCCCGGTCGAGCTTGCCGGATTGCGCATCCGCATTCAGGCTGGCGGCGCGCATCGCAAAATCTTCAACCACCCAGCATGCCTTTCTTCAGATCGTCCTGGACCGGATTCCTGCCCAGCCAGACCTTGAGCAATGCGCGGTTGAAATCCGCGCCCGCTATGATTCCGCGCTCGGTGCCGTTCACGGTGATCCTCGTACCGCTATCCGGCAGGTAATCGAGCATGATGATATCGCCCGGTTTCACTTCATGCACCGCCTCGAATATCTGCTTCATCTGCTGAATCTTCGCATCCAGCGCCGCCAGTTCGGCTGCCGAGTGATTTGCTTCGATCGCGTCGTTAAAGGCACTGAACAATTTTTCGCCGCTCAATTCGTGCAGGATATACATCGCGATTCGGCGTTCGTGCTCGCCGGCGATGATCGCTTCGGCAGAAGTCTGTTTCTGCGGCAGGTACAGCGCGCCGACATATATCTTGAAGAAAAATCTGGTGCGGATGCCCCCGCCGTTCAATTGCAGGACTGCACTGCCCACCTGCATTTTTTCGACCAGGTGTATCCCTGCAAAATCGAGCGCGCTGGCATTCCAGCTCAGCAATACACCGCAGATTACCAACAATATTTTTTTCATTTCTAATCTTTCAGTTCAGCTCGGTCAACGCGCTGTAGGAGCGGGCCATGCCCGCGACCAACCAAACATTCACGCACAACTGTTCCCTTCGCGGGCATGGCCCGCTCCTACAACGCCTCAAAAATCCCAGCCGCGCCCATCCCCGTCCCGATACACATCGTCACCATGCCGTATTTTTGTTTGCGGCGGCGCAGTCCGTGCAGCAGCGTCGCGGTACGGATCGCACCGGTCGCGCCAAGCGGATGACCCAATGCAATCGCGCCGCCGAGCGGATTCACGATAGCCGGGTCGAGGCCGACATCCTGGATCACCGCCAGCGATTGTGCGGCGAAGGCTTCATTGAGTTCTATCCAGCCCATGTCGCCCAGGCTCAGCCCCACTTGCTTCAACACGCGCGGTATCGCTTCCTTCGGGCCGATGCCCATGATCTCCGGCGGAACGCCCGCGACGCTGAAGCCGAGAAATTTTCCGATAGGCGTGAGATTGTAGCGTTTCAATGCCGCCTCGCTGCACAGCAACACCGCCGCCGCGCCATCCGACATCTGCGAACTGTTGCCCGCCGTGACCGAGCCTTTTTGCGCAAACACCGGCTTGAGCTTCGCCAAAGCCTCGACCGACGTATCGGCGCGCGGCCCTTCGTCCTGTGATACTTCGCGCGTTTTTGTTTTCACCTCGCGCGCATTCAAATCAGGTTGATGCTCTTCGATACGGTACGGCGTGATCTCGTCGTTGAATTCGCCGGACGAAATAGCCCTCATCGCGCGCTTGTGGCTCTGGTAGGCGAATTCATCCTGCGCCTCGCGGCTGACCTTCCAGCGTTCGGCCACTTTCTCGGCAGTGATGCCCATGCCGTAAGCGATGGCGACATTCTCATCGTGCGCAAAGATTTCCGGATTAAACGCGATTTTGTTGCCCATCATCGGCACCATGCTCATGCTCTCCATGCCCGCCGCGATCATCACCTCAGCTTCTCCCAGCCGGATGCGATCCGCCGCCAGCGCCACCGCCTGCAGGCCGGAAGAACAGAATCGGTTGATGGTCAATCCGGGCACCGTATCCGGCAATCCGGCCAATAGCACGGCAATGCGCGCCACGTTAATTCCCTGTTCCGCCTCCGGCATCGCGCAGCCGACGATCACGTCGGCTATGCTGGCTGGATCAAGCGACGGCGCCTGCGCCAGTACGCTCTTCAGCACATGCACCAGCAGGTCGTCGGGGCGGGTATTGCGGAACATCCCGCGCGGCGCCTTGCCGACCGGCGTGCGGGTGGCTGCGACGATGTAGGCTTCCTGGATTTGCTTGTTCATAGCTTCCCCTTTAAAACGGCATCCATACCTATAACTCTTGAACGGTGGTGAAAGTATTCGCGAGTTGCTATCATTGTCACATGCATAAGAAATCGCTCATCCAGACCAACCCCTACCTGCGCGCCCCGGAACAATACCGGAAGGCTCTGGTGACTAACGTGTCAAGTTCCACCGCCATCGAAACCGGTGCTACGGTCGCGTCCATCGCCAAAACACTCAGTCCGGAAAGCAAGGCCGTCAGGACTCCGCGACGCTCCGCTCGATAACTTCCGAGAAGATTTTCTCCATCGGTTGGTAGTTCCTGTCCAACCCTGCCTGTACCGCCGCAAAGTAGCCATCCTTTTTTTCATTGGCAATCGTGCTGAAATCAAGCATCGGCAATCCGGCTTGCAAGGCCATCAACGTGGATAATACACGGGCAACCCTGCCGTTCCCATCCCGAAAGGGATGGATCAATACCAGCTCCACATGAGTCTCGGCCAGCGCGCACACCACTTCGTCACGCACCGTAAAATTGCATGGCGTGCAACGGGCCAGCACATCACGCTCAAACTCAGCCATCAATGCCGGCACACGCGCAGCAGCCGCAAACGGGAAATCACCCTTGCTCACATTCACCTGCCGATACTCGCCCGCCCAAGCGTAAATTTCGCCCAGCCACAACCGATGAAATTCACAAATGTCTTTTGCCGTAAAGCTATGTTTCTCGTCGTATGACCTCACCAAACGATCTACCGCTTCTACCAAAGCATTCGCCTCAGCGACATCCATATCGGCAGACGGCTTGATGCCGAGCAGGTTCTTCAGCACCTGCCCATCCGAGCCGGGTTCAAACTGCGCCTCAGTCAAACCAGAAACATCATAACGGTCATCTGGGCTCATTCCATCATGCCCTCATCGAATTAAACGTGGTACGCCCCCTATTACCCTATGTAGGCTTCCTGGATTTGCTTGTTCATGACATTCTCCTTCGACTTCTAACGAATCACGCGCCGCGCCGGAATCTTTAATTTCTTCGCGGCAGCAAGCATTCCCTCATCCAGCGTGGCGACAAACTCCACCCCGTTGTTGTGTGAAACCGCGAGATGCAAGGCGTCGGGCGCGCGCAACTGTGTAGCAAAATGGGTGACATACTCCTGCGCCAGATCGAAGTCGTAACTATTGGGAACCAGCACGACAAAAGAGGCTGCAATGGTCGTATCAAACACCTCAATCAAGCTCCGCCCGGCATCGGTTGACAGCCCGCCCATGCGCACGCCACGGGACACCATGCTGGCAAATTCAACGCTCGTCCATTTACTGATTACCAGCCCCCCGGCTGCCTGCCGGGAGACAAAATCCGCCACTTTGCGGGAACTGGGTTCGTCGCGAAACAGCGGCGCCACAAAACTGGTATCGAGATAAATCATTCCTCGTCGCGCAGCTCACGCAATAATTTGGCGCTGCTCTTTCCCTCCCAAGGTGGAAGTCTCTTGCGCAACTCAGCCAGCCGCTCAAGCGGCACGGGCTGCTTGACAGGCGTGGCGGGAATCACACGTGCGACAGGGCGCCCATGCCGGGTAATCACGATCTCCTCACCGCCTTCGGCGCGACCTATCAACTCGCTCAATTGCGCTTTGGCGGTTGCCAGATTGACAGTGCTCATGACTTGCTCCTTATGGTCATAATTCTGGTCACATTATAAACCCGAATCGGCTTCTGTCCAAAATTCTCATTTCAAGAATTGAGAATGCGATGTTGACCCTTTATAACTGCTCCTTTTAACTGCTTTGGGTGAATGCCGGATGCAACGAATCTTCCGCCCATCGTTGCGGGTTATTGGCAATATATTCGGCAATGCGATTGTAATCTGCGTCATTGCGGATGATGTGATCGTAATAATTGCGCTGCCACAAGCTAGTGCCGGTTGATTCGCGAAATTCGTTGACCCGCCGCGCAGAAAACGTTTTGAATCCACGGATGATTTCGGATAACCCATGCCGCGCCGTAGGGGCGGGTTTCAAACCCGCCCGCCTCTCCGCATGATCGGGACTAAAATTCACAACGTGCGCCATTGGGTATCCGGCGGCTTCGCATCCACCCGCCCGTATCACAATCACCCCATGCACATGGTTAGGCATGACAACGAAAGCATCCGTCGCAACATGCGGATAATGAACCGGCAAATCATTCCAAACCGCCTGTACATTCCGACCGAGCTCGTTCACTTTCATCTCATCCCCGATTACGTCACCAAACAGGCACGCCTTGCCGTGGGCACATATCGTCACAAAATACGCGCCTTCCAGAGAATAATCGTACCCTTTCAGGCGAAGACTGCGACGGTGACGAATGTCCAGGCTATCTCTCATGCATTGTTTGCATCATTGACTTTCATTTGGGCGGGTTGTATGGGCGGGTTGTATGGGCGGGTTTGAAACCCGCCCCTACGCGCGCCATCTCAATTTCTCAACGGCTTCCCATTCTTCAGCATATATTCCACGCGATCACGAGTCTTTTGCGTCGCCAGCAATTCCATGAAGTTCTTGCGTTCCAGATCGAGCAGCCATTGTTCGTCCACCAGGCTGCCCGCGTCCACGTCGCCGCCGCACATCGTTTCGGCGATGCGGCAACCGATGTCGTAGTCGTGTTCGGAGATGAAGCCGCCTTCGAGCATGTTGATCATCGCGGCCTTGAGCGTGGCGATGCCGGTGCGTCCGGCTACGGGAATCTGGCGCGGTTGTAATGGTGGCCTGTAGGCGGTGGCGGTGAGTGCGCGCGCTTCTTCCTTGGCAACGTGCAGCAGTTCATATTGATTCATGACGATGCGATCGGACTGTCTGAGGTAGCCCATCTCGCGCGCGAGTTCGGCGCTCTTGGCGACTTCGCCCATGGCGATGTTCTGAAAGTAGCGTTTGAGATGCGGGAAGATGTCGCCGCCCCCACCACCCGACAGATAACGCGCTTCATTCGCTGCGCGCAGCGCCATTTCCTTGCAGCCGCCGCCTGCGGGCAATACGCCGACGCCGACTTCGACCAGGCCGATGTAGGTTTCCAGCGAGGCGACGATGCGCGTGCAATGGATGGAGAACTCGCAGCCGCCGCCGAGCGCAAGGCCGTATACCGCCGCGATGGTGGGCACCTGCGCATATCTCAGGCGTTGCGAGACCTGCTGGAATTTGGCGACCACATCCTCGACGCGCGGCACATGACCCGTTGCTGCGTTGAGAATTTCACCCAGGCCGCCGCCGCCCGCCACGGTGTACTTCACACGCTGTGCCGCGCCTTTGAGCTTGTCGAATAATCCGGCAGGCGGCACATCGCTGGCTTCCTGCACGCCCTGCATCAGTTGCAACAGGTGCGCACCGGCGGAGAACGGCGCTTCGGTCTGCCAGATGATCAGCGCGTGAAAGTGCGCTTCGGCCTCGTCCACTGCACGCAGGATGCCATCCAGCACTTCGTTGCTGATGGCGTGCATCTTGGTCTTGAAGCTGAGGATGGCGATGTCGTCGCCGGTATGCCACATGCGCACTTCATCGGTTTCAAAAATTGTCTCGCCGTAGTGCACGGCTTCGCCGAGCAGGTGGTCGGGAAAGAGTTGGCGGCGGTAGACGGGGAGAGTGGAGCGGTGTTGGTAACTGCCAGCTAAATCCCCCCTGCCCCCCTTTTCCAAAGGGGGGTTCGAAAGTGATGCACTCTGACTCGTCACTCCGCCCTTTTGCAAAGGAGTATTCGCAAGCGATGCGCTTTGCCCAGCAGCCCCCCCCTTCGACGAAGGGGGGCTGGGGGGGATTTGACCTGCTGCCGGTGCGAATGAACCCTGCGGTGTGTGCACGCCGGTGCATGACGGGTCGGTGACCCATGCAGGCAGCGGCGTATTCGCCATCGCCTTGCCCGCTTCGATGTCTGCTTTGATCCAGCCCGCCACTTGCTGCCAGCCTGCCGCCTGCCATATCTCGAACGGGCCGCTGTCCCAGCCGAAGCCCCAGCGCACGGCGAAATCGAGGTCGCGCGCGTTGTTGGCGATGTTCTCGAGTTGCATCGCGCAATAGTGGAACACGTCGCGGAACACCGCCCACAGGAACTGCGCCTGCGGATGTTGGTGCGCGTGCAGGGCGGCGAGCTTCTTGGCCCAGTCGCGCCCGCGCAAAATCTCCTTCACCTCGTCATCTATCTTGCTGTCGGAGAGACGGTAGGCTTCCGTGTGTATATCCAGAACATGAATTTCCTTGCCGATCTTCTGGTAGACGCCGCGCTTGGTCTTCTGCCCCAGCGCGCCCTGATCCACCAGATATTTGAACCAGCCCGGCACATCGAAATGTTTGTGCCACGGGTCGTCGGTGAGGTTCTCGCGCATCGTGTTGACCACATGCGCGAACACGTCAAGGCCCACGATGTCCAGCGTGCGAAAGGTGGCGCTCTTGGGACGTCCGAGATAGCGCCCGGTCAACGCATCCACGGTATCGAAGCCGAGATTGAACGCTGCCGCGTGATGCTTGGTTGCCAGCATCGAGAACACGCCGATGCGGTTGGCGATGAAGTTGGGCGTATCCTTGGCGCGCACCACGCCCTTGCCCAGCGTGGAAACTAGGAACGTCTCCAGTTGGTCGAGCAGCGGCGCTTCGGTCTGCGCGCAGGGAATCAGCTCGACCAGGTGCATGTAGCGCGGCGGATTGAAGAAATGGATGCCGCAGAAGCGATGGCGCAGATTATCGGGGAATGCCTGCGCCAATTGATTGATGGACAGACCTGATGTGTTGCTGGCGAAGATGGCGTGCTCGTTGAGGAAAGTCGCGACTTTTTTATACAGGTCGGACTTCCAGTCCATGCGCTCGGCGATGGCCTCGATGACCAGATCGCACTCGCGCAGCTTTTCCAGATGCTGTTCGTAATTGGCGGGCTGGATAAAGGATATCTTCGCGGGTGATGCGGCGGGCGCGGGTTCGAGCTTCTTCAAGCCATCCAGCGCCTTGTTCACGTTGCCGTTCGAATCGCCTTCTTTCGCAGGCAACTCGAACAGCAGCGTCTCGACATTGGCGTTGACCAGATGCGCGGCGATCTGCGCGCCCATTACGCCTGCGCCCAGCACTGCCACTTTGCGTATCTGAAAATTCGCGCTCATCTGTTCTTCTCCAGTTCGACTCGTAGGGTGGATAAAGGCACATCGTGCCGTATCCGCCGTTCATGATGGTGGATACGCGCTGCGCGCTTTATCCACCCTACTTCCAGCTTTAATCCGCCGCCGGCACCGGTCTGGGCTTGCGGTCTTCGCCCACTGCCACATAGGTCAGCGTCGCTTCGGTCACTTTCACGCAAACCGGTTTGGCCGGATCACGCTGCGCATAGACCTCGACATCGACGGTGATCGAAGTCCTCCCCACCTTCACGATGCGGGTATAGAAACTCACCACGTCGCCGACAAAGATCGGCTGCTTGAATACGAATGAGTTCACCGCCACAGTGGCCACCCGCCCCTTGGCGCGATGCAACGCGGGGATGCTGCCCGCAACATCCACTTGCCCCATCAGCCAGCCGCCAAAGATGTCGCCTGTGTAATTGGCGTCGGAAGGCATCGCCGCCACACGGATGGTCGGCTCGCGCTGCGGCAGTGTGGTGGCGCCTGATTGCTTATCCATGATCAGTGCCCGTCATAAAGCTCCTTGATCTGAGCGGCGTATTTCTCGACCACTTTTGCACGCTTGACCTTCAAGGTGGGCGTAAGCAGGCCGTTTTCTATGCTCCATGGCTCTTGCAGCAACAATACGCGACGCACGTTGGCATAGCCCGGAAAGTCATGCAGATTATCCGATATCCGTTTCAACACCCCGGCCTGCACGCGGCTATCCGTGAGCGCTTCCGGCATGTCTGCACGCACGCCGACCTCTTTGGCGAATTGTAGCCATACCTCGGGATTGAGCACCGCGAGTGCGACCAGATAGGGATGCCCTTCACCATGCACCATCACCTGATCGAACAGACGATCGCGCAGAATCGCGGCCTCCATGTTGGCGGGCGGCACCTTCTCGCCGTTGGACATCACGATGATTTCCTTCAGCCGTCCGGTAATGTAAATATGCCCGCTCTCGCTGATGGTGGCGGTATCGCCGGTGTTGAGCCAGCCATCGGCATCTATCATGGCCTTGGTCGCTTCGGGATTGTGCCAGTAGCCCAGCATGTTGCACGGCCCTTTCACCAGCAGCGCATTCTGCTCGCCGATGCGCACTTGAATGCCGGGCAAGGGTGGCCCGATGCTGGATGGATAGTTGTTATCAACGCGGTTGACGCTCACCACGGGGCTGGTCTCGGTGAGTCCGTAACCCTGCACCAGCGGCAGGCCGAGCGCGATGAACAGGCGCGACACCTTGGGCGGCAAGGCCGCGCCGCCGCTGATGGAAAAGCGCAGGCGTCCACCCAGCTGGCCCATCACCTTGTCCGCGACCAGATGTTTGAGCACAGGCCACAGCAGTAATTTTGGGCGCCACACGGCACGCCCCTGCTGGTACTCGAAACGATCCCAGCCGACATCCACCGTGAGTGTAAACAGCTTGTGCCGCAACGGGGGGGCTGCTTCCAGTTTGGCGTGGATGGCGTTGTAGATGCGCTCGAAAATGCGCGGCACGGCAATCAGGATGGTGGGACGGATGATTTTCAGGTCCTCCGCCAGCAAGGGAATGGAACGCGCAAAGGCCACGGTGGAACCGCCCATCATGCTCATGTAGTAGCCCACCGTGCGCTCGAAGGCGTGCGACAGCGGCAGGAAAGACAACCATGTGTCATCGGTGCGGATCGGGAAGGTCTGCAGCCCGGCACAGGCGTTATAGACGATGTTGTGGTGCGACAGCATCACGCCCTTTGGTTTGCCGGTGGTGCCAGAGGTGTACATGATGGTGGCCAGCTCGTCACGCTTGCGCTCACGCTCTGGTTGCAGTGTCGCCTGCGGAGGCAGCCATTCATCGGCACACTGCAAGCGCGGGTCGCCGTTCCTCGCAATTTTATCCATGCTGACGAAACGCTGCACGCACCCCAGTTGCCCGATCACCGTGCGCAGGGCCTGCCACTGCTCATCCGTTTCGAACAGCAACACCTTCACCTGCGCATCGTTCAGGATGTAGGCGATGTTGTCCGGCCTGTCCACCACATATAACGGCACCGCCACCAAGCCGAGTGACATCGCGGCCTGCTCGAACATCACCCACTGCGGGCAGTTGCGCAGCATGATGGCGACGCGGTCGCCTGCCGCCATGTTCTCGCGCAGCAGTGCCGACTGCCAGCGCGCCACTTCGCCCAGCATCTCCCGCCAGGTGAGGTCGTGCCATGAGTCCTGTTGAAAATATCGATAGGCGGCATTCTCCGGTGAGCGGCGCGCGCGCTCCACGAACAGCCCGTGCAAGGTGCCCGCCTGTTGCGGCGTGATCACATCTTCTTTTTGAGTCTGCATTTCAACACCCCCATCGAGTTAAGCTAAAAATAAGTCATTGAACAGCGGCGTGCCGGGCGACACCGCATATCGTTCGAAATCGCTCACCCCGGCCACGCGCAACACGTCTTCGTCAATAAAGAAATTCCCGCTGCAAGAACGGCTGTCCCGCGTCAAAATCGCATATGCCGCATCTGCCATGATGGCAGGTTTGCGCGAGGCGCGCAGCACCGGTTCGGAAAAATTGAATTCTATCGCGGCCGTGGCGATGGTAGTGCGCGGCCAGAGGCAATTCACCCCTATCCCCTTATCCCCTCCGCCGGTTGCGAATTCGCGCGCCATGCCCAGCGTGCACAGGCTCATGCCGTATTTCGACATCGTGTAAGCCAGGTGCGGCGCAAACCATTTCGCATCCAGATTGAGCGGCGGCGACAACGTCAGGATATGCGGATTATCCGCCCGCCTCAAATATGGAATGCAGGCTTGCGAAACCAGAAAGGTCGCGCGCATATTCACATCCCACATCAGATCAAGGCGCTTTGCGGTCGTCTCCAGAGTATTGCTCAAACTGATCGCGCTGGCATTATTCACCAGCGCGTCGATCCCGCCAAACTTCTCCACGACTTGCGCCACGGCTGCCCGGATCGCCTG
>JANLIB010000170.1 GCA_024653675.1 Gallionella sp.
TTTGCGCAAAATCACGTCGGGTTACGCGATAAAGCCGCTAACCCGACCTACGGATATTTGTTAAAAATGGCATATTTAATAATGCAATTAAACACTAGCAGCCTGTCTGACTTGAAGAATCGAAGCGCAAAGGGTCAAGCAGGCAAGCCGCGCAGCGGCTGCTCGCAAAACGAAGTTTCAGAGCAGGCTAACCTTCAGGTTATGCCGGAACTAAAATTCGGCTGAGCGAGGACAGATTTTGCCGGTTTTGCAGGTCAATAGTCGTTCTATTGACCAAAAAAGTGGTGAGATATGGACCGCTCAGGCGGATTTGCAGCCGATTTCCTTTAAGTCAGACAGGCTGCTAGGGAAAGGGAAGTTGGCGAATCTTCCCCCTTTGGAAAAGGGGGACTGAGGGGGATTTGCAGTGGCGTGCAATATTCGCGCACCCAAATCCCCCAGGTCAAATCCCCCCTAACCCCCCTTTGCGAAAGGGGGGGATATAAAGGGGGGTGGTTTTGTTGAAGGTAATTTAATCATGTTGTATCGCTGGAGAGAATCAATGAAAGTTTTACAGATCGGGATTTCCGGCGCATTGCTGGTTTTGCTGGCAAGTTGCAGCACGCATGGAGCGGACGGAAAGCGTATCGATTATGGATCTGCCGCCAAGCAGGCTCCGGCACTGGATATCCCGCCGGATCTGACTGCCCCAGGCATCGACGACCGCTACAAGATACCGCAGGCGGACAGCGGAACCGTCGCGACTTATTCCGATTACAGCAAGGGCGGCAATGCCCAGGGTCAGGCAGCCGGGAGAGTGTTGCCTGATGTGAATGGTGTGCGCCTGGAACGCGACGGCACGCGGCATTGGCTGGTAGTCAGCGACAAGGCAGAGAATGTCTGGCCTGTGGTCAAGGCATTCTGGCTGGAGATCGGCCTGGTCATCAAGAGCGAAGACCAGCCGGCCGGCGTGATGGAAACCGATTGGGCGGAGAATCGCGCCAAGATCCCGCAGGGAGCTGTTCGCAGCGTGCTGGGCAAGGTGCTCGACAGGGTTTATTCGTCCGGCGAGCGCGACCAGTATCTCACCCGTCTGGAGCGCAGCAAGGACGGCAAGAGCACCGAGGTGCATATCACCCATCGCGGCATAGCCCAGGTGTTTTCTTCCGACATGACCGGTTCCAGGTGGGAACCGCGCGGCAACGATCCGGAAATGGAAGCGGTCATGTTGCAGCGTTTGATGGTGCGTTTCGGGGCAAGCGAAATCCGGGCAGCCGGTGAAGTGGCGGCGATCAGCCCGGCCGCAGCGGCGTCCGGCGCGGCAGCGATCAGCACGACCGAGCCTGCCGGAGCGGCCAGTTTGCGCGAGCTCACCGATGGCAGCGTTGTCATGGTCATGAACGACCCGTTCGACAGGTCATGGCGCAAAGTGGGACTGGCCATAGAGGGCTCCGGATTGGCGGTCGAGGACAGGGACAGGGACAAGGGCATCTACTTCCTGCGCCCGGTCAAGATCGAAAGGAGCTGGTGGGACAGAATGAAGTTCTGGAAGGCCGATCCGGCGAAGAAAAATTATCGCGTGAACGTCAAGGATGGCGGCACGGCGTGCGAGGTTTCCGTCACCGAGCAGGACGGCGCAAACAGCAGCGTGACCAAACAGATGATAGAAACCATCTACAAGAATATCAACAAGTAACCATGGCAAATATCCATGCGGTTCGCATCGCTCGGTAGCGGCAGCGAAGGCAACGGGCTGCTGGTATCAGCCGGCCGGACGCAGGTTCTGACGGACTGCGGATTCGGGTTGCAGGACACTATCGCCCGTCTGGCAAGCCTGGGCGTATCTCCGGAACAGTTGAGCGGCATCATCGTTACGCATGAGCATGGCGATCACATCGGCGGCGTAGCGCGTCTGGCGCGCAAATTCAACCTGCCGGTCTGGCTCACCCACGGCACATTGCACAGCCGGAAAAAAACCTTTGCGGGCGTGGCGCATATCCACGAGATCGATCCCCATCTGGCATTCGGGATCGGCGGCATAGAGATCATTCCCTACCCCGTTCCGCACGATGCCGCCGAACCGGTGCAATTCGTGTTCAGCGACGGCGCGCGCCGCCTGGGTGTATTGACCGACGCCGGATGCAGCACGGCTCATATCGAGCAGATGCTGAGCGGTTGCGACGCGCTGGTGCTGGAGTGCAACCACGATACCGGCATGTTGATGGAGGGAGACTATCCGGCCAGCCTGAAACAGCGTGTGGGCGGACGCTTGGGGCATCTGAACAATCAGGAATCCGCCGGCATCCTGTCGCGGCTGGACGTGAGCAAGTTGCAGCATCTGATCGCCGCGCATCTCAGCCGCAAGAACAACCTGCCGGAGCTTGCCGTGCGGGCTTTGTGCGGCGCGATCGGTTGCGAGGAAAGCTGGGTTGGCGTGGCGACTCAGGAAGCCGGGTTTGCCTGGCGCGAGATTGTTTGAAATTATTCCGTAGGGCGGGTGTAACCCGCCCTACATCAATGCGCCTCAATTTGGAACAAGAATCCGGTTTCGTAGGTTGGGCGCAGCCCACGCGGTATTTGTCAGCCTACCGCGATGTCAACCGCGTGGGCTGCGCCCACCCTACCAAAGCGCACGAATGAACTTGAATCGGTATAAGGGCACCTCTATTAATCCAAACTCCGTCGCGATACGGCGTTGCTCAAGAAATTTTAACGCTTACATATCAAACATATGCGGCGCGCTAAAATTTC
>JANLIB010000174.1 GCA_024653675.1 Gallionella sp.
AATTCGTCACACCGGCCCTTCGGCGGGCTCAGGATAAACTGACTTACAGTCAGGCCGGTGTCCAGCCTATTGAATTGGGGTTCGCAGGGATGGGCGGTTTCTTGCCCAACTCGCAAATACTGGATTCCGGCCTTCGCCGGATAACCAGCGACTTGACCGCTTGCGGGCTTAGTCGAATGGCTGGTTGTTTCATCAATGACGAAATCTGAATTTTTAGAGGTGCCCTGATCATATTCATGTTGTGGACTTATTTCGTGTCTTTCGTGTATTTCGTGGACCAATCGCCTTTTAACTTGAACCAACCATGAACGACATCACCCAACCCATGCACTTTGAAAAACATTCGACCAACTTCAATCGCCTCAAGGGGCGGCTGGAACACCAAGCCGGACAGGCGATCGCTGATTTCAACATGATAGAAGAAGGCGACAGCGTGATGGTGTGTCTGTCCGGCGGCAAGGATTCCTACACCCTGCTGGACATTCTGCTTACATTGCGCAAACGCGCGCCGGTCAATTTCAGGATCGTGGCGATGAATCTCGACCAGAAGCAGCCGGGCTTCCCCGCCGAGGTGCTGCCGGATTATCTGAAGTCTCTCGGAATCGAATATCACATCGAAACGCAGGATACCTATTCCATCGTCAAGGAAAAGATACCCGAAGGCAAGACCACCTGCTCATTGTGCTCGCGGTTGCGGCGCGGCATCATCTACCGCGTGGCGCAGGAGCTGGGCGCAAACAAGATCGCGCTGGGTCACCACCGCGACGACATGATCGAGACGCTGTTCCTGAACATGTTTTTCGGCGGCAAGCTCAAGGCGATGCCGCCCAAGCTGGTGACCGACAAGGGCGACCACATCGTGATCCGTCCGCTGGCTTATTGCGCGGAGAAGGATATTGCCCGATACGCGCGCGGCATGGAATTCCCGATCATCCCGTGCAACCTGTGCGGCGCGCAGGAAAATCTGCAACGCCAGAACATCAAGGAGATGCTCGCCGCATGGGAGCGTGAATATCCGGGGCGCAGCCAGACCATTTTTACGGCGATGCAGAATGTCGCGCCTTCACATCTGCTGGACAGCAATCTGTTCGATTTCAGGAATATCCGGGCGGGTGAGAAAACAAAGGAAGGCGATGTGGTGTTTGATGATGAGACAGGGCTAAGGAGCATCTGATTACTCAGCAGTCAGCAATAAAGGCTACAAAATTACTATTGACCCGGCCAGCAAATAGTATCACCGTCACACCGGCGAAGGCCGGTGTCCAGTTTATCGAAAGCGCTGGATTCCGGCCTTCGCCGGAATGACAAAGTTGAAGTTGTAGGGCAGACGGCGCTCGCCGGATCAAGCTGTAGGGCGTAGCCCGGCCTTGTATGATGAAAAATCAGGCTGTAGGGCGGGTCATACCGGTGCCGGGACTAAAGTTTTTCGTACCCGCCAATGCAACTTTCGGTATTGCGGCGGGTGTAACCCGCCCTACGGGACAATCTGCAAACTCACTCCCAAGTTTTTCCACTGCTTCACTTCTTCCTGCAACTCCATTCCGGTCAGCGGGTTCTGCGCCAGCCAGTTGGCGTCAATCGAAAGGTGGAATTTGTTGCCGCTGGAACGCCCATGCAGGGCGGGCAGGATGATGTCGCTGCGGTTGCGATGGAATATCACGGCCAGCCGCAGGCTCATCGCCAGTATTTGATCCTCGGCGTTGCCCAGTTGCCCCTGCAGCTTGTTCAGTTTGCCGCGCTGCGCCAGGGCCAGCAGGCTCAGGCGTGATTGCTCTTTCCTGGAAAAGCCGGGCATGTCCGCATTGGCGAGGATATAGGCGGTGTGCCTGTGATAGCCGCTGTGCGCGACACTGATCCCGATCTCGTGCAGGCTTGACGCCCAGTTGAGAATCTGCAGAGCGGCTTTGCTGTCTCCGTTGCCGAAAAATTGCTGCGCGAATATCAGCGCAAGTTTTGACACGCGCCCGGCTTGCCTGGCGTCAACGCGATAACGCTGCACGAATTGCGCCGCTGTCACGTCGCGCATGTCGTTGTCATGGAAGCGTCCCAGCATGTCGTACAACACGCCTTCGCGCAGACCGCCCGGCGCGGAATCCATGTGGGTGATTTCCAGTTCGCCGAAGGCTGCGTGCAGGATCGCAAACCCGCCCGTCAGCGAGGGTGCGCGGTCCGGCCGCAGCCCTTGCAGTTCCAGCTTTTGCACGTCACCCGCATCGAGCAGGTGCGCGCGCAGCTTGTCGAGTCCCTCGTGCGTGATGCCGCCCTTGCTGTAGCCGTTCATCTCGAGTATTTCGCAAATGGCCTTTGCCGTGCCCGAAGAACCGAGAGCATGCTGCCACTGTCCCTTGAAGCCTGCGGCAATCGTCTGCAATTCGATGCGGGCGGCGAGCTCGGCCTGTTTGAGATTCTGCTTGGTGATCTTGCCGTCGGGAAAATAGCGGATGCTGAAACTGACGCAGCCCATGTAAAGGCTTTCGAGTTTGAGCGGGGTGAGTCCGTTTCCGATGATGCATTCGGTGGAGCCGCCGCCGATATCTATCACCAGCCGATTGTCCTGCGATTGCGGCAAGCCATGCGCCACGCCGAGATAGATCAGGCGGGCTTCCTCATGTCCGGCGACGACTTCTATCGGGAATCCCAGGATGTGTTCGGCTTGCGGGATGAAGTCGGCGGCATTTTTCGCCACGCGAAACGAGTTGGTGCCGACCGCCCGGACGGCTTCGCGCGGCAAGCCGCGCAAGCGTTCCGCAAGCCTCCCCAAAGCGTCAAAAGCGCGCTGCTGAGTTTCGGTATCCAGGTATCCGTCGGCGGTGAGCCCGGCTGCAAGCCGCACCGGTTCGCGCAATCCATCCAGCATGTACAACTGGTCGCCCTCGACCCGGGCGACCTGCAGGCGGAAGCTGTTCGACCCGAGATCAACAGCGGCGAGGATGGATTGATGTTGCATAAGGGCTGGTGAGTGGGAAGTGGGGAGTGGGGAGTGGGGAGTGGGGAGTGGGGAGTGGGGAGTGGGGAGTGGGGAGTGGGGAGAGCGTAGCGAGGGGTCGTGGAATGGGTTTCCCACTTACTACTTAGGCGCAACGCGCCGATCCACTCCCCACTCCCCATTAAGCCTTTATTCCTGGATTTCGCGATCTATCTCATCCACGGTGATATGGCGGACGTCGCGCCCCTTCACCATGTAGATGACATACTCGGACATGTTCTTGGCGTGGTCGCCGATGCGCTCGATCGCCTTGGCCACGAACAATATTTCCAGCGAGGTGGAGATGGTGCGCGGGTCTTCCATCATGAAGGTAATGAGATAACGCATGATGGCGCGAAATTCCTCGTCCACCTGATCGTCCTGCCTTACCACCTGCGCTGCCATCACCACATCCAGGCGCGCAAAGGAATCAAGCGATTTGCGCAGCATGTCCAGGGCGATATCCGCAGCATGTTTGATTTCCTGGTAGCGCGGGATAGCCAGCCCCTTTTTTTGCGAAAGCAATTTGGCCATGCGCGCGATCTTCTCGGCTTCGTCTCCGATGCGCTCGAGATCGGTGATGGTCTTGATCACTGCCATCACCAGACGCAGATCGCCGGCCGCCGGCTGGCGGCGCGCGATCACCTGGCTGCATGCCTCGTCGATCTTCACTTCCATCGCATTGACGCGATGGTCGTCCGATATCACGCGCGTCATCAACGCAACATCCCCGCTGACGAGCGATTCGACGGCGCTCTTGATCTGGCTTTCCACCATCCCGCCCATCTGCAGCACGCTGGCGCGGATGGCTTCGAGATCGGCATCGAACTGGCGGGAGATATGGTCACTGCTGGTCATGATGTATTCCTTTAATTAAGCAACTTTGCAGCATAAATAATGAATGTTAAGGGTAGATGACGGTTGCACTAATCTTTCAACACCCCTCACCCCAACCCTCTCCCGCTTGCGGTAGAGGGAGCGATCGTCCCTTCCACGTTGGGGAAGGGGATAAAAACTTTCATGCGGTCATCGTCTTCACGCCTTCCGGTGTGCCCAGCAACAGCACATCGGCGGCGCGGCGCGCGAACAAGCCGTTGGTGACGACCCCCGCGATGTGGTCCAGTGTGGATTCCAGTTCCACGGGGTTCATGATTTGCAGCCCATGCACATCGAGAATCACATTGCCGTTATCGGTGGTAAAACCTTCGCGCAGTTCGGGCTGCCCGCCCAGCGCAACCAGCTGCCGCGCGACATAACTGCGCGCCATCGGGATCACCTCGATGGGCAGAGGAAATTTGCCCAGCACATCCACCAGTTTGCTCGCATCGCACACGCAGATGAATTTTTTACTGGCTGCCGCGACGATCTTCTCGCGGGTCAGCGCGCCGCCGCCGCCCTTGATCATATGCATGTGGCGCGTAATTTCGTCTGCGCCGTCCACATACACCGGCAGGTCGCCTGCCTCGTTCAGCGATAACACCTCGATGCCGTGCCCCTTCAGGCGTTTTGCCGAAGCCTCAGAGCTGGCGACCGCGCCGCGCACCTTGTGCTTGATCTTGGCCAATTCGTCGATGAAGAAATTGGCGGTTGAACCGGTGCCCACGCCGACGATGCAATCGTCCGGCACATATGCGATCGCGGCTTTGGCAACCGCCCGTTTCAGATCATCCTGAGCCATTATTCTGCCATCTCACTTTCAGTATTATTCATTCGCACCTGTGATTATTGCAGGAATTGAAAAGTTTGGGGAGTTTTGCATATGCTTCGGCCATGCGGCGCAAGAACAAAAATGGCGGGTTTGCCCGCCCTTCACATTTTTGCCGATCCAGCTTTCCCGCAGCCGGGCTTACCACTGGTAGGAAATGCCGAACGAAATCACCGGCCACATTTGGAATTTGCTCAGGTCTTCCTGCAACTTGGCGTTTTCAGCCGCCGCGTCGGTTGATAGTTGCGGGCATGAAGTAGCGCATGTGACCGTCAGGTCTATCTTGGGTTTACCCTGAAACATCACTCCTATGTCGGACACCATTCCCCAGCCCTTGTTCTTTGCCACCGGGTTGCCCCAGCCGATGCCGAGGTAGGGCGCGGCCTTGTTGAATGTCATCGTGGCCTGCAGCGAACCGATTTGAGCCGATGTGTAAGTCACACCGTTAATGATGTAGTCGCCGCCGGTGGGGTTGCCACCCAGAGTAGCCTTGTTGTTGTTGTAAAACAAACCGCCGCTGGCGCGGAAACCGCCTTCGAACGGATACCAGTCCGCCAATGCGCTGGCTGTTTGCAGTTGCAGTTTGAAGTCATAGTTCACCGTGCTTGCTTTGGCATTATGTTTGTACGTGTAAGCATTCAGGCCGATACGGGTGGAAAAGCTGTCTGATTTGCCGAAGTTGAACTCGGCGCCGTATCCCAGCGTGCCGACCTTGGCTGTCAAACCCATACCGGATCTGCCGGTTTCCTCGACCGGCTCGGTATCCGTGGCAGGGATCGGCACAGGCGCGAGTGCAGGCGCGAGTACGGGTGCAGGCATAGAAGCAGGCGCGGGTATGGGGGGCGCTGGCGCAGGCATGGGCTCGGGCGCTGGAGCAGGCATGGGCTCGGGCACGGGCGCAGAAACGGGTTCGGCCACGGGCGCAGCAACAGCGATTGGCACAGGTGCAGGAATAGCGGATGGGTCAACCGGTATGGAAAGTAAATCCCCAAAAGTGCCCGAAGGTATGGCCGAAGAAGGCATGGATACAGCCGGGGACTTGGGAGTTGCCAGGGATGCGGCATGTCCCGCAGCGACGGCCGCCATGCCCGCGAAATTGGTCACGACGATTTCCCCGGCCAGCACCTCGCTGTACATGGCGCTATCCACCATGGTTACCAGGAAATCAGTTCCGCGTATCCCTATGGTCGCATTCGGCGTCAACAGCTTGAACGATTGTTTTCTTCGCTGGCTGATCTGCCCGGTGATGAAACGCATTCCGCCTTTGAACATCGAGAAAACGACGCTGCTTTTTTCGGCATGCGCGCGGTCGTAGCGGTATTCGCGCACATGGAAAGTGGAATTGGCTTTCATGGTGACAACCTGGCCGTCTTCGAATTTCAGCAGTGCAGCGCTTTGGTCGCCGGTCTGGACCAGCGTGTCGGGCACAATGATTTCGTTGCCGATTACACGATGGGCGGGATTTTTGCCCTGTGCGACTGAAACGTCGCCGCTGACCGCATAGATACGGCTATCATTTGTTTGCGCCGGAGTCACGGCGCCCGGCATGGCGCGGGTTACGACGGGCGCGGGCGCACGGGCGGGAATCACCGAGGCGAAAGCCGGTATGGAAAGCAGCCCGTCGAAAGTGCCGGAAGGTATCGCCGAAGCTGCGAGCAATGAAACGCCGGAGCCGGAAGACGCCACGACAGCGGACTGACCCTCCCTGATTATTGAGGTGCCGACGGCATTTGTCATGCGGATCCTGCCCTTCAGCACCTGGCTATAGACCGAGTTGCCCGACATGGCGACCACGAAATCAGTGCCGTGTATATTGATGGTCGCATTCGGGGTCAATAGCCTGAACGCTTGTTTGTTTCGCAGGCCGATCTGCCCCGTGACGAAATGCATGCCGCCCTTGAACATCGAGAAAACAATACTGCTGTTCCCGATACGCCTGGCATCGTAGTGGTATTCGCGTACCTGTAACAGGGAGTTGGCACGCATGGAGACAGTCTGGCCGTCTTTAAATTTCAGCAAGGCCGAGCCGTTGTCGCCGGTCTTGATAAATGTGCCGGAAGAGATGACCTCGTAATCGGTCACTCGATGCGTGGGGTTCTTGCCCTGCGCGGCAAATACCTCTCCGCTTATCACGTAAACCCGATTTTCCGAAGCCTGGACGAAAGGCGCCGCGCTTGTTGCGGCAGCCGCCTTTCCAGCGGCCTGCACTGTTGAAGAAATGCCTGCGGTCAGCGCAAAGGCCAGGACGGTAAAGGCGATTTTGTTCATTTGGAATGACCGGTCAGGTTAGGGATTCAAGGCTATAGGCATCAATGTAAACGTGAGCTGTCGCACCGTCAATAGGCCTGAAGGCCGGAAGGATGCCCGGAGCCGCAGGCAGGCAGTGGTAAAATGCCGGTGAAAGCACAATAAATTCCGGGAACAACGATGCAAGTCCGCACTGTCAGCACCACCCCCTTCCAGGATCAGAAGCCCGGCACATCAGGGCTGCGCAAGCGCGTGGCGGCATTCCGGCAGGCGCACTATCTGGAAAATTTCGTGCAGTCCATCTTTGACACCATCGGCGTTCCGCCGCACGCCACGCTGGTGCTTGGCGGCGACGGACGTTACTACAACCGCGAGGCGATCCAGATCATACTCAGGATGGCGGCGGCCAATGGCTTCCGGCGGGTGCTCGCCGGCCAGGGCGGAATACTCTCCACGCCCGCGGCCTCCTGCGTGATACGCAAATACCAGACCCACGGCGGCATCATCCTTTCCGCCAGCCATAACCCCGGCGGACCGGACGGCGATTTCGGCATCAAGTACAACGCCGCCAACGGCGGTCCCGCGCCGGAGAAGATCACCGAAGCGATTTACGCGCAAAGCAAAAAGATCGCGCATTACCGCATCGCGGACGCGCCCGATGTCGTATTGGACAGGCCGGGTGATTACGAGATCGGCGGCATGACAGTGACGGTGATCGACCCGGTCAGCGACTATGCCGGGCTGATGGAATCGCTGTTCGATTTTGCCGCGATCCGCACGCTGCTTGCCGGCGGCTTTCGCATCAGGTTCGATGCCATGCATGCGGTCACCGGCCCGTATGCCCAGGAGATATTCCTGAATCGCCTGGGCGCATCGGCGGACAGCCTGATGAACGCCGTGCCGTTGCCGGATTTCGGCGGCGGCCACCCCGACCCCAACCTGACCTACGCGCATGAACTGGTCGAGCTGCTTTATGGCGGCGACGCGCCGGACTTTGGCGCGGCTTCGGACGGCGACGGCGACCGCAACATGATTCTGGGCAAACATTTTTTCGTCAATCCATCCGACAGCCTCGCCATCCTTGCCGCCAACGCGCATCTCGTGCCGGGTTATGCGCAAGGCCTGGCGGGCATCGCGCGCTCAATGCCGACCAGCGCGGCGGCGGATCGCGTCGCCGAAGCGCTGGGCATCCCGTGTTACGAGACCCCGACCGGCTGGAAGTTTTTCGGCAACCTGATGGATGCAGGCAAGGTGACACTGTGCGGCGAAGAGAGTTTCGGCACCGGCTCCGACCATGTGCGCGAAAAGGACGGCCTGTGGGCGGTGTTGTTCTGGCTGAACATCATCGCGGCGCGCAGGCAACCGGTGGAAACCATCGTGCGCGAACACTGGGCGCGCTTCGGGCGCAACTTTTACTCGCGTCATGACTATGAGGGCATACCCCTTGATGCAGCCAGCGGCGTGATGAAACTGCTGCTCGGCAGTTTCGCGCAATTGCAGGGCGCGCAGTTCGGTAACCTGAAAGTAAAACTTTGCGACGATTTCAGCTACACCGATCCGGTGGATGGCAGCGTCAGCACCGGCCAGGGTGTGCGCATCCTGTTCACCGGCGGCTCGCGCATCGTGTTCCGCCTTTCCGGAACAGGCACCGAGGGCGCGACGCTGCGCGTCTATCTGGAAGCCTTTGAACCCGACGTTTCCAAACACCACCTCGACGCGCAACAAGCGCTCGCTCCATTGATAACCATCGCATTGCAGATTTCCGGACTGCGCAAGCGCACCGGGCGGGAGAAGCCTACAGTCATTACTTAAGCGGCTATAATTGCGGCATGGACGTACGGTGCGTTCTACGCACCCTTGTATGATGAAAAATCAGGCTGTAGGGCGGGTTACACCCGCCGCAACACCGAATGTTGCAACGGCGGGTCCGAAATACTTTTGGCCGGGCACCCGTGTGACCCGCCCTACATGATTATTGTTGCTGTTTTTTTAATAGAAACGGAATAACTGCCCGCGCGATAAATGGCGTGGCTTTTCTTGATGCAGAGGACAATATGGCACACAGACAATTCATCCAGACTCCCGACGCGCCCGCCGCGATCGGCACCTATTCGCAAGCGATCAAGGTCGGCGAGACGGTGTACCTGTCCGGCCAGATCGGACTCGACCCCCATACCATGCAGTTGGCGGAAGGCGCCGAGGCGCAGATTCATCGCGTGTTCCAGAACCTGCGCGCAGTGGCGAGCGCCGCCGACAGCAGCTTTGACGATCTGGTGAAACTGAACGTGTATCTCACCGACCTCAGCCATTTCGCCAAGGTGAACGAAATCATGGCCAGCTATTTCCGCCAGCCTTATCCGGCTCGCGCCGCAGTGGGTGTCGCCTCGTTGCCGAGAAACGCCCTGGTGGAAATGGATGGCGTGCTGGTCGTCCAGGATTAAGAGAGCTTCACGCGTACCTCTTCGATTCTCCTCCCTCTCCCGCTGGCGGGAGAGGGCCGGGGTGAGGGTAGTCGAACACTACTATGAAGAAAACAATTTGATCGCCCCTGCCAAAATCTCCCCCGCCACCCTGAGCAAACTCGCCAAGCTCGGCATCCGCCATCGCTCCGAGCTGCTGTTGCATCTGCCGCTGCGCTACGAGGACGAGACCCATCTCGCGCCGATCGCCACCAGCCGGCCTGGGCAGACCGTGCAGGTGCAGGGTGTCATCAAGCACAGCGAAGTCGTGTTCCGTCCGCGGCGTTCTCTGGTTTGCCGCCTGGAGGACAACAGCGGCGAGTTATATTTGCGCTTCCTGAATTTTTATCCGAGCCAGCAGAAGCAGCTTGCGGTGGGCAAGCAGATACGCGCCGTCGGCGAAGTGCGCATGGGACATTACGGGCCGGAGATGGTGCACCCGAAATGCCGCGCGGTGGATGACGACACGCAGCTGCAACAAAGTCTCACGCCGGTTTATCCGACTACTGCGGGGTTGTCGCAAATCATTTTGCGCAAACTGATAGCCAACGCGCTGGAAACTTTGCCATTGGGCGACACGCTGCCAGACGCGCTGCTGCAAAGTTTGAAGCTGGCGGACTTCGCGGCAAGCATCCAACTGTTGCACAATCCTTCACCGGACATCTCGGCGAATTCTTTGGAAGAGCGCACTCATTCCGCCTGGCGGCGCATCAAGTTCGACGAGCTGCTGGCGCAGCAACTCTCGATGCGCGTGCACCACCGCGAACGCAGCAAGCGCACCGCACCCGCGCTTGCGCCGCATCACCAGCTCTCCACTCGCCTGATAAAGAGCCTGCCGTTCGCGCTGACCAAAGCGCAGCAGCGCACCTTTGCCGAGATCAGCCACGACCTGGCAAAACCGCATCCGATGCAGCGCCTGTTGCTCGGCGATGTCGGCAGCGGCAAGACCATCGTCGCAGCACTGGCCGCGTTGCAGGCGATCGAAAACGGTTATCAGGCCGCGCTGATGGCGCCCACCGAAATCCTTGCCGAACAGCATTACCTCAAGCTGCGCGACTGGCTGGAGCCGCTCGGCATCACGCCGGTGTGGCTGTCCGGCAGCCTGAAGAAAAAAGAAAAACAACTCGCCGCAGAGCGTATCGCCTCCGGCGGGACACTGCTCGCCATCGGCACGCACGCGCTGTTCCAGGAACAGATCAGCTTCCACAAACTCGGCCTGGCGATCGTGGACGAACAACACAAGTTCGGCGTGCAGCAACGTCTCGCGCTGCGCAACAAGGGCAAGGTTACAAACTCAAGTGCCGAGTCGTTGCTCCTTCCCCCTGGCAGGGGGAAGGTTGGGATGGGGGTGGAGTCGATGGACATTCACACTTCTACCCCCTCCCTAACCCTCCCCCTGCATGGGGGAGGGAATTCCAAAGAGCCCCACCAACTGATGATGAGCGCCACGCCCATTCCGCGCACACTCGCGATGAGCTATTACGCCGACCTCGATGTGTCGGTGATAGACGAGTTGCCGCCCGGACGCACGCCGGTGATCACCAAGCTGGTCAGCGATGAGCGCCGCGACGAGGTGATCGCCAGAGTGCGCGCCGCATGCATGGAAGGGCAGCAAGCTTATTGGGTATGCCCGTTGATCGACGAGTCCGAAGCGTTGCAACTGCAAACCGCAATCGAGACTTACGAAAGAGTACGCGCCGATTTCCCGGAGCTCAAAGTCGGCCTGGTGCACGGCAAACTGGACAATGCCGAAAAAGCGCGCGTGATGTCCGCGTTCAAGGCCAACGAATTGCAACTGCTGGTCGCCACCACGGTCATCGAAGTCGGCGTGGATGTGCCGAACGCCAGCCTGATGGTGATCGACCACGCCGAGCGCATGGGGCTGGCGCAACTGCACCAGCTGCGCGGAAGGGTGGGGCGCGGCGCGGCGCAAAGCCTGTGCATCCTGCTGTACCAGCAACCGCTCTCCGAACTGGCGCGGGCGCGGCTGAAGATCATTTTCGAGAGCAACGACGGCTTCGCCATCGCGCAACACGACCTGCAATTGCGCGGCCCCGGCGAACTGCTCGGCGCGCGGCAAAGCGGCGTCGCGATGCTGCGCTTCGCCGACATCAGCGCGGATGAAGACCTGTTGAATCAAGCAAGACTAGCCGCCGACGAATTGCTGCGCGATTTTCCCGAAGCGGCACGGGCGCATTTGCAACGCTGGATGGCAAACAAACATGATTACTTGCACGTCTGATTTCATTTTCCAATATTGTAGGGGCGTGATTCATCGCGCCCTATCTGTTCATGTATCAAAAGAAGGGCGCG
>JANLIB010000178.1 GCA_024653675.1 Gallionella sp.
GAAATTTTAGCGCGCCGCATATGTTTGATATGTAAGCGTTAAAATTTCTTGAGCAACGCCGTATCGCGACGGAGTTTGGATTAATAGAGGTGCCCTTTACGGCATTTTCGGCTTGTGCTGTTCAGGGCGCAGACGCGGCGCAAGCAGCGCATCTGCGGCATCCGCATCCAGCGCGTCGCCGTTTGCATTCACCAGCGGCTGCTCGTAATCGTTCCAGCCTCGCACACCTGTCTTGAGCGAGATCACGCCGGCAAAGCCCATCCGTTGCATCACGTCGGCAGCGAGCGCCGAGCGTTTGCCGGAGCGGCAGATCACCACGATATCCGACTCACGTCCGGCGGCAAGCAACGGCACGGTTTCGTCATAGTCCCACTCGCACGATTGCTCCAGTATGCCGCGCGGCGCATTGACCGAACCGGGGATGCGCAGCAACGCAAACTCTGCCGGTTCGCGCACATCGAGCAGGACAGGCTTGCCGCCCGATGCGAGTAAGCGGCTCAAGTCCCACGGCATGATCTCTTTCACGCGCGTGAGCGCCTCGGCAACCAGATCGTCGTAGCGGCTCATGATTTGGCGAACACCGCGATTGACTCGACATGTGAAGTATGCGGAAACATGTTCATCACGCCCGCCGCCTTCAGCGAATAGCCGTGAATCTGAACCAGCACCTGCGCATCGCGCGCAAGCGTTGCGGGGCTGCACGAAACATAAACGATGCGGCGCGGCGCGTTTCCGCCACCCCCATTTCCACAACCCAGGGATTTCACCAGTTCCATCGCGCCATCGCGCGGCGGGTCAATCAATAACTTGTCGAATCTTCCAAGCATGACAAAGGCCTCTTCAGTCATCTCGAACAGATTCATCGCCGCAAATTCTACCCCCTCCCCACCCATCCCCCTGAGGGAGAGGGAGTCTTTATCGAGGCCGTTAAAGACGGCGTTTTGTCTGGCACGCGCAACCAGCGCCGCGCTGCCTTCGATGCCGAGCACCTGCGCGCCGCTGCGCGCGATCGGCAACGTGAAGTTGCCCAGTCCGCAGAAGAAATCGGCAATGCGTTCGCCCGGTTGCGGGTCGAGCAGGCGCACGGCGCGGCCGACCATCACGCGATTCAGCGCGCTGTTCACCTGGGTGAATTCGCTCGGCGCGTACGGCATGATGACGCCGAATTCGGGGAGGCTGTAGGAAAGTTGCGGCGCGTTCAGCGGATGGAATGGGACAAAGGTATCCGGCCCGCCCGATTGCAGCCAGAATTGAATTTCGTGCTGGTCGGCAAAGGCGCGCAGCGCAGCTTCATCTTCATTTGAAGGCGGTTCCATCACGCGCAACACCAGCACATCGACATGCTCGCCGACCGCCACTTCGATCTGCGGCAATTTATCCCGAATGGTCAGGCTGCCGATCAACTCTGCCAACAGGGGGATCAGCGCGGAGATCTTTGGCGTGAGTATCTCGCAGCTCTGCATGTCGGCGACGAAGCTGCTGCGCCTTTCGTGAAAACCGACCAGCGTCTTGCCCTTTTTGATGACGTGCCTGACCGAGATGCGCGCGCGTTCGCGATAACCCCATGTCTGCCCGTGGATCGGCGGCAGAATGATTTCCGCTTTCACTTTGCCGATATGCCACAGGCTGTCTTCGAGGATGCGCTGCTTGACCGCGACCTGTGCGACAGCATCGAGATGCTGCATGGAACATCCTCCGCACACGCCGAAATGCATGCACTTCGGCTGCACGCGCATCGAGGCGGCCTTGTGTATTTCAGTGACTTGCGCCTGCTCAAACGAAGACTTCCTGCGATATGAGCTATAGCTGACCGTCTCGCCGGTCAGCGCGCCTTCGATGAAAATTACTTTGCCGCCGGCGTGAGCCACGCCGCGGCCTTCCTGGTCGAGGGATTCGATGGTTACTGGATCCATGAATTCTGTCGAAAATTATTTGGACCGTCATTCCCGCGCAAGCGGGAATCCAGCAATTCAAAATGCATTTTGTTTTAACCCACTGGATTCCCGCTTGCGCGGGAATGACGGAGCGTTGTTCACTGCTATTTTGACTCAGGCCATGCGGCCAGGAATTCTTTCCAGTGCGGCTCATCGGATTTGCCCAGTGTACTACGCACCAGCTCGCACTCCTTTTGGTAGCGCGCGCGAGTCAGCACGCCGCGCATCATCTGGAAGCGTGCGAACACCAGCCAGGTATTCGCCACGTCGGTTTCGCAATAGTTGCGGATCTCGTCGAGTCTGCCCTGTTGATACGCTTCCCACACCTTGCTGCCGTCCATGCCGAGCTTGCCGGGAAAACCGGTCAATTTGGCCAGCTCGTCCAGCGGCGCGTTGGCGCGCCCGGAATACATCGCCAGCAAGTCCATCAAATCGATATGGCGCGAATGGTAGCGGCTGATGTAATTGTTCCACTTGAATTCCTTTTCGTCTTCGCCCTGGTCCCAGTAGCGCGCGCACTGCACGCCGTGGATCAGGCCGCGATAATGCAGCACCGGCAGATCGAAGCCGCCGCCGTTCCATGACACGAGTTGCGGGGTGTATTTGTCGATGCCGTCGAAAAAGCGCTGGATGATCGAACCCTCATCCTCCTCCAGCCCGCCGAGCGACCAGACGCGGAAATTGTCTCCCTCGCGCAACGCGCAGGAAATCGCCACAACGCGCTGCAAGTGATGCGGCAGGAAATCGCTGCCGGTCTTCTGGCGCCGCAGTTGAAAAGCCATTTCGGCGACCTCCGCATCGCTGACGCGGGCATCCAGCCCGTGCAGCGCACGCAGACCGGCGATGTCGGGCACGGTTTCTATGTCAAAGACGATGGTGGGGTTCATGGTTTATGGGCAGATTATCTCAGACAGTCCGTTTAACCTATGCTGTCTTCCTTGAATTTCTTCTGGATAGCATCAACCTCACTGCGGCAATTTATCAATGCAGCCACGCAATCGATATCAAACCTTGTGCCCGCCATGGAGCGCAGGAACATGAATGCCCTTTCGTTGCTCCATGCCTCTTTATACGGACGGCTGCTGGTCAGCGCATCGAACACATCCGCGACTGCAACGATCTTTGCCTCGATCGGGATCGCTTCGTCCATCATTCCATTGTATCCGCTGCCATTGATCGCCTCGTGGTGATAAAGCGCAATATTGCGCAGAATCTCCGCATGCGGGAATTCGGCCAGGCCGAGATTTCCCAGCATCATGTCTATGATCTCCCCGCCTTTGGATGCATGGGATTTCACGGTGTCGAATTCAGCATCGGTCAATTTGGAGGGCTTGAGCAGGATGCTGTCGGATATGCCGATCTTTCCTATGTCATGCAACGGCGAGAACAGAAAAATGTGCTCCACCAGTTCATCGTCAAGATGATATTTCTTTGCCACCTCCCTGGCAATAAGACGTGCATAGTTCGCCATCCGGTCAAGATGCGCTCCCGTATCGAGATTCTGGCGCTCTGTCATGTTCGCGGCCGTTTTGACAATTGCCAATAAACTGCGCGTTGTCGACATGTCATGGATCACGAGCAACGACAGCAGATGCCCCACCATATCCAGATAATGCAGCACCTTTTCCTTGAAAACATTCTTGCGGTGGGAGCTGAAGTACAGGAATCCGAAAAAATCCCCATTCTGGTACATCGGCATGGTATAGCTGGACTTGTATTGCAGGGCAGCGATATGGCGTGTGTGCCCTGCGGGAACGCGGTTGAAAATATCAAGGTCGTTTATCACGCGCGGGCGGCCTGCCTTCAGGATTTCCTGCATCGAATCCAGATCGGCAAGTTTGGCGGAATGCAAGGCCGGTAAATTTTCGCCGCCGCTGCCATACACGAAAGTCTTCAGCAGATCGGTTTTCGGTTCATAGACCGCCACAGAGATCCGGTCGATGAAGTCAAACCGTTCCTTCAACAAGCCATGCACATACTCGATCTTTTCCGGCAGCGGCAGCTTGCCGTTCAATGCAGCGAAGACATCCTGGTGTTCAGACATGACGGAAACGACTCCGATAACGAACTGTGAACGGAGTTTATCCAATCCGCGCCGGAGGTCAACGTTTTCATGCACATAATTTCCGGTGGTGGCCGGGAATTATGCATAGGGCACCTCTATTAATCCAAACTCCGTCGCGATACAGCGTTGCTCAAAAAATTTTAACGCTTACATATCAAACATATGCGGCGCGCTAAAATTTCTTTCGCGCCTTGTCTCGCTTAGGATTTTGAATTAATAGAGGCGCCCCATAGA
>JANLIB010000083.1 GCA_024653675.1 Gallionella sp.
TCGCGCTACCGCGACGGCAAGTGGAAGACCTATTTCCCGATGCACGGGCTGGCCGACTACTGGGTCTACTCCTTCGCCAGCCAGAGCAACGGGGATTTGTGGATAGGTACATGGGCGGGGGCTAACCGGGTTGACCTGCGCACCATGAAGTTCACCACCTATGTGAAAGAGCTGATCAACGAATGGGTCTATGGCATCTCCGTGGATAAGCAGGACCGCGTGTGGTTTGGCACGGAAGGCGGCGTTTCCATGTTTGACGGCAAAACCTGGCGCTCATGGAGCCACAAGGATGGAATGGGCGCGCCCAACCAGAACAAGCTTTCCGCGAGTCCGAACACCGGCCTCGGAACGCGTTCCCGTCACGACCTGAGCATGTTGTCGGGAGACGGGAAACTCACCTACAACCCCAGTTATGTGTTTGCCCTGCATGTGGCCCATGACCAATCTGTCTGGGCAGGCACATGGGGCGGGGGAGTGAGCCGCTTCGACGGCGCCCGCTGGCATAACTACACCACCCGCGAAGGTCTGGCGGGAGATATCGTTTACAGCATTGTCCAGGAACCAAGCGGCGTACTCTGGTTTGGAACCAACAACGGTATCAGCCGTTATGACGGCAAAACATGGCACAACTACGACAAAGCGGCCGGGTTGCTGGAAGATCATGTCTATGCACTGGCAGTCGCGCCAAACGGCGATATCTGGGCGGGCTCCAGGCGCGGCGTGGTGCTCATCGGCCGTTGAGCATGCTTTGTTGTAGGAGCACGCCCTGCGTGCGAATCGCAGCTCCGGAAAACTTCTGGCCGGGCACCCGCAGGAGCCGCTCCTACCATGAAGTTTCTGCCCCCTAATGAATTATTTCGATTTAAGCGAGTAACAGAAATTTTTAGGAGATCATTGAATGCAGCTGAATGTTAAATCGGTAATAACCATTGTGGTCGTCGTAGCCGGCGTGGCCGCCGGAATCTACACCATGACCACGAAGCCGGCGCCTGTGTCCCCGGCAAAAACGGCGGGACAGCTTCAGCCCGGCGCGGTGATGCCGCCCGGCCATCCGCCGGTGAGCCAGGGTAGTCAGCAAGCCGGTTCGTCCTCGCCCGATCTGATGACGATGTCGCCCGTTCATCCTCCCGTTGATCAAGGATCCGGGCAGGAAACTCAGCGATCAGGGAAAGTGCAAAGAGACCCGAATGCCAGGTTCACCCATTTTCGCGTCGGCAACAGCAACGTCAAGTCCATTTTTGTTGATGGAAAAATCACCTGGGTAGGCACCTCAAGCGGCGTGATCCGCTACGATACCGGCACCGACGAATTTCGCATGTTCGATAATCGCAGCGGACTGCTTTCCAATGGCGTATTTTACCTGGACAAGTTGAATGGCCGCATCGTGGCAGGCACTTACGGAGGCGGCTTGTCCATTTATGACCATACTCTCGATAAATGGGAAAATCTGAATGTTCCGGATGGACTGGCGGACGCCTTCGTTTATGGCGTGCTGGAAGCAGACAACGGGGATATCTGGATCGCCACCTGGTCAGGCGCCAATCGCATTCGCGGCGGCAATCTGAAGGATCGCTCCAAATGGGACGTGTTTACCGTGGAAAACACCAATGGCGGTTTGCCCAATGACTGGGTATATGGCTTTGCCAAAGGAAAAAACGGCGAAATCTGGTTCGCCACCGAAGGCGGGCCGGCGCGCTTCAAGGATGGCAAGTGGGAAAACTGGAATCATAAAACGGGCATAGGCGCACCGTTCGAGAAAGTGAAAAACGACCCGCAGTTCGGCACCGACCCCAGCAAATTTTCGAGCCATCACGCCCAGCAGAAAAAAGAAATGGGACTGGAAGGCATCGGTGTAGCCTACAACCCCAACTACATCATCTCGATAGTGGTGGATCGCAACGGTGTGGTGTGGTGCGGAACATGGGGCGCAGGGCTGGCGCGCTTCGACGGAAAAAAATGGCGCAACTACACCATGGCCGACGGATTGCCGGGCAATCACATCTTCACGCTGCACGAGGATCAGGCCGGACAATTGTGGGTCGGTACCAATAACGGACTCGCCCGGTTCGATGAAGACAAGAACAAGATCAAGGTCTTGACCACAGCCGATGGGCTGTTCTCGAATGCCATATTTTCCATGGCGACCGGGACGGACGGCAGCAAATGGCTGGGCAGTTTTGGCGGCGTAACGCACCTGGCTGGGCCGTAGGGGCGCGATTCATCGCGCCCGCTCCCGGCACGTGAACGGATCAGGGCGTGATAAATCACGCCCCTACCGGGTTATTTGACCTTTGACCCAGGAATCTTTCAGTGTGACAGTCCGGTTGAACACCGGCTTCGCGCCCGGCTTGTGGTCGTGCCGGTCGGTGCAGAAATAACCGAGCCGCTCGAACTGGTAGCGCGTTTCAGGCTCTGCGTCTTTCACGCAACTCTCCACCCAACCCTGCGCTACGATGAGCGAAACCGGATTCAGATATTTGCAGTAATCCGCGTCCTTGCCGGCATCCGGCTCCGGCACGGTAAACAAACGGTCATACAGGCGGAATTCGGCGGGCAGCGCGTGCGCGCCGGACAGCCAGTGGATCACGCCTTTCACTTTGCGCCCTGACGGATTTTTTCCCAGGGTGTCCGGGTCAATGGTGCAGCGCAATTCGACCATATTGCCGCCTGCATCCCTGATCGCCTCGTCGCAACGCAGCACATAGGAATAGCGCAGCCGCACTTCGCCGCCCACGGTGAGGCGTTGCCAGCCGGCTGGCGGGTTCTCGCTGAAGTCGTCCGCCTCGATCCAGATTTCCTTGCCGAATGGCACGAGGCGCGCGCCAAAATCGGGATGATCAGGATGAAATCCGGCTTCGCGCGATCCGGTCTTTCCTGCCACAAAATTTGTCACCACCACCTTCAGCGGCCTGATCACCGCCATCACGCGCGGCGCGCTGTTTTCCAGATCCTCGCGTATGGCCGATTCGAGCACGGCCATATCCACCGTGTTGCCGCTCTTGGAAACCCCGATGCGCCTGGCAAATTCGCGGATGCCTTCCGGTGTGTAGCCGCGCCTGCGCATGCCGATGATGGTGGGCATGCGCGGATCGTCCCAGCCGGATACATGCCCTTCGTTCACCAGTTGCAACAGCTTGCGTTTGCTGGTGATGGTGTAGTGCAATTCCAGCCGCGAGAACTCGTACTGGCGCGGGTGGCAGGGGATCGTGATGTTATCCAGCACCCAGTCGTAGAGCGGCCTGTGGTCTTCGAATTCCAGCGTGCACAGCGAATGGGTGATGCCCTCCAGCGCGTCCGAAATGCAGTGGGTGTAATCGTACATCGGGTAGATGCACCACCGGTCGCCGGTGCGGATGTGATGCGCGCGGCGAATGCGATAGATCGCCGGATCGCGCAGATTGATGTTGCCTGACGACATATCGATTTTGGCGCGCAACACGCGGCTTCCATCGGCAAACTCGCCGGCGCGCATCCGCGCGAACAAATCGAGATTTTCCGCCACCGGACGTTCGCGATACGGGCTGTTCCTGCCGGCCTGGGTCAACGTGCCGCGATATTCGCGCATCTGTTCGGCGGTGAGATCATCCACATACGCCAGACCCTTCTGAATCAACTCGACCGCGTATTGATGCAACTGTTCGAAATAATCGGATGCCCAGCGCACTTCGCCGTCCCACTGAAAACCCAGCCAGCGCACATCGTCCTGGATGGATTGCGCGTATTCCTCGCTTTCCTTTTCCGGATTGGTGTCGTCAAAACGCAGGTTGCACTTGCCGTAATAATCAAAGGCCAGCCCGAAATTCAGGCAGATGGATTTGGCATGGCCGATGTGCAGATAACCGTTCGGCTCCGGAGGGAAACGCGTAACGATGCCGGAATGTTTGCCGCTGGCCAGATCGGCATCGATGATGGAACGAATGAAATTGGAAACGGCGGGCTGTGACGCGCTGCTCATTGCTGTGCTCTCGATGAGTTAATAAGAATTTGGAATGGTGCGGATTCTACTCGAAAATACGGGGAACAAAACCCAAGGACTGAGGTGCGAGGACTGAGGACTGGGTAAAAACCGCTGCACCGTTGCGGCTCAGTCCTCAGTCCTAAGTCCTCAATCCTGTCTCCAGGGCATAAACTGTGAAAACGCGCCGGTTATTTGGTAGAATCCACCGCCGTTCATACAACTCCGCGCATCTGAAGGAAACTGTACCCATATGAACAAGCTTAAC
>JANLIB010000230.1 GCA_024653675.1 Gallionella sp.
GTTGCCGACGGGGACGTCGGCGCTCCCGGTGCTGTTCCAAAGGGTCGGCTGGCTGATCTCTCTGATCTCTGGATACTTCCACATCAGTTTGAATCTCACCCGCAATGATGGGCTTTGCAATCCTGATGGATTATTTGGGGTAAACTCACCGCCATGACCACTAATCCTGCTGACATTTTCTTATGGCGCGCCCTGGCGATTTTCCTGCTGATCGGCGCAGTGCTGGGCGTGGCGCTGGCGCTGCTGCTCATCTTCAAGCCGCATCTGCTGGGGCGCGTCAATCGCGTGGCGAATCGCTGGGTTTCCACGCGTCACATCGGCCAGGTGCTGGATCGCAGCATCAGCATCGAGCACTGGTTCTACCAGCACCATCGCGTGACCGGGATAGCCGTCGTGCTGGGGGCGATCTATATGTTCATTTACTTTGGCATCCTGTTCGACAAGGCGACCATGCTGCAACGTTTGAGCAGCCGGGTACCGGCCAAACTGCTGGACGGCCTGCTTGATGCCCTGGTGCTGAGTGCGCTGATCGGTGCAGCCGTTGCGCTCCTGGCAGGGCTGTTTTTATGGTTGCGCCCCAGCCTGTTGCGCGGCATCGAGGCAGGTGCTAACCAATGGGTGTCCACGCGCCGTGCCACGGAAGTACTGGATGTGTCGCATGACCAGGTGGATCGCTTTGTTGCGCGCCATGCGCAAAGAGTCGGCTGGCTGCTGTTGCTGGGCAGCATTTATCTGTTTTTCGTGCTGTTCCGCCTGTTGGCATAGCTGCCTTTATCCACGGCACTGATGTTTTGTTACAATTCATCGCAATAAGCAAACGGAAGGTGACTTATGCCAACAATCAGTATGTTTTACGGCATCTTGATTTTGATGTTTTACCGGGACAATCGTCGCCACCACCTACCCCATATTCATGCTCGTTATCAAGGGAGCGAAGCTGCAATTTCGATTGATGATGGCAGTATTTTCGAAGGTTCGTTGCCACCGAAGCAACTCAAGGGCACCTCTAAAAATTCGTCACACCGGCGAAGGCCGGTGTCCAGCCTATTGAAAATACTGGATTCCGGCCTCCGCCGGAATGACGAAATCTGAATTTTTAGAGGCGCCCTCAAGATGGTTCAGGCCTGGATTGAAATTCACAAAGACGAGTTGATGGTGGATTTGGAATTGGCGGTGAACGGTGAAGATACATTCAGGATTGCGCCACTACAGTAGAGGTGAAAAATGTTGATTGATGTTGTAAACGTTAGAACCACTCAGGATTTTCAGCTTGAACTGGGCTTTCAAAATGGAGAACGGAGGCGCTTTGATATGCGTCCATTATTATCAATGCGGCCATGGAATCGTATTGCTGCATCGCAGTTGTTTCATCGCGCTGCAATCGCTTACGGAACGGTGGTTTGGCCCGGTGAAATCGACATTTCACCCGAAACTCTTTATGACGATTCAGTACGGTTGCTGTAGTGCGTAGCCCATTACCCGGATGAAGAGAAGCAGAATCCAGGGAGTAGTGAACGTACCCAAAAGCGCTACGGATTCAATTGCACTCCGTCCGGGCTATGCTCGCTAACTTATGAATATCCTCGCACCAAGCGCGTAAATGCTGAATGTGCCGCACGTTTCGTCGAGCGCCATGCGCAAAGGGTTGGCTGGCTGCTGTTGCTGGGCAGCATTTACCTGTTTTTCGTGTTATTCCGTCTGTTGGCATAATGCAACCGCCAGTCGGCTTCAGGGTTGCATGTAAATCAGACTTCGCTTACAGTGCATCCTGCTTCGTCAAAATCTTGCTGCGGCAAGGGGTTAACAGAGGAAGTGAAAGTATTCAATTATCCGGGCTGCGGCCTTAATACTGTAGGAGTAGAGAATAATGAAACGTCAAACAGGTTTTACCTTGATTGAACTGGTGATGGTGATCGTGATTCTGGGTATTCTGGGAGCGACAGCGTTGCCAAGATTTGTCAGTTTTGCGACAGAAGCCCGGGCTGCCGCGTTGCAAGGTGTGGTTGGCGGGATTAATTCGGCGAGCACGGTCAACTTTGCCACCAGATCCTTTAACGCTGCGTCAGGCGTTGCAACTATCGGGTTGACTTGCTCGACGGGCGCCGCGCAACTCTTGCAGGAGGGTATTGTTCCTGCTGGTTACACGCTGCCGGCTACTGTATTAGTGGCAGGGGCTAACACCTGTTTGGTCACTCAAACGGATGGCGGTGCGGCTGCAAGCGCAGTGATTTTGGGTATTTAGTGCAATTTAGGGCGAACTTCTATTCGAATTGTCGCCTTCCAGTGGGCGGGATTAGCGCGGTTCAGGCGTTATTCCCGCCTTTCTTTTTATTGACATGGTAATGGGGTGTGAGCTTTTATTATTATCACGTTGCAGAGAAGAAATCTTCCGGCTTTACTTTGGTGGAGCTGGTCATGGTGATCGTCATCGCCGGTGCCCTCGCTGCGGTGGCTGCACCCCGTTTTTTTGGCTCGAACGTATTTCAATCCCGCGGCTTTGCCGACCAGGTGCAAGCCTCGTTGCGCTACGCGCAGAAGATTGCGATTGCACAGCGGCGTTTCGTTTGCGTGACATTTACTGCAAACACTGTCAGTTTATCGACAGGACTGACAGCCGCCTGCGGCACACCGCTCCCGTCATTAACCGGTACCGGCAACTATGTAATTACTTCTCCGGCAAGCAGTATTACGATCTCACCTGTTCCGGCAACACTGGATTTTAACGGGCTTGGACGGCCCAATGCCCCAACCACTGTGATTGCCGGTGGTGTCACAATCACTGTCGAGGCAGAAACCGGCTATGTGTACTAACCCGTCATTCCCGCGCAGGCGGGAATCCATCTCACGCAGGTTGGGCATCGCGTTGCTCAACCCATCCAACGAACTTCTTTGCAATGAAAACGGGAACGGGGCACAGCAAGTTATTGCAGTTATTGTAGGTCGGGTTAGCGTTTTTTGCGTAACCCGACATTGCACACGTTGGGTTACGCGATGAAGCCGCTAACCCTACGAAAACTGATCGCAATGGAAGCGGGAACTCTGCGAAAAATTCAGGCACAAAAATGCTGACGGCAGAACAAAATTATCGTTTGTTGCAGGAAATTGAGGCGAACCGCATGTTCCTCTTGATGGCCTATCAACAAAACTCCAAGCTGCTCGAAAGCGCCGAAATGGGCATCAAGCAATTGTTTGAAATGCCCGCGCATGGCGTGGACAACAATCTGTCTTCAGTTTTTGTAGGTCGGGTTAGCGTTTTTTGCGTAACCCGACATTGCACACGTTGGGTTACGCGATGAAGCCGCTAACCCAACCTACGAAAACCGAACGCGGCATCAGCCTGGTCGAGCTGATCATGTTCATCGTGATCGTCAGCGTCGCGCTGGCGGGCATTCTGCTGGTGATGAATGTCACCACCAGGGGCAGCGCCGACCCGCTGATACACAAGCAAGCGCTGGCAGCCGCAGAATCGCTGCTGGAAGAGATTGAGTTGCAGGATTTTATTTCGGCTTCGGGTGCGACCACTACGGTGACCCAGGCGAATCGCGCCTCTGATTATCACATCGTCAGGGATTACCACACCTTTTCCACGACCGGGATATTTCCGGTGAGTGGCGTCGCTCCTATCACCGGACTGGAGAACTACAACGCGAACGTTACGGTGGTTGACACGGCGCTGGGCGGGATCGTTGCGGGTAGTGCGGTGCAGGTCACTGTGACTGTGACTGCACCGGGCAATTCCGTTGAAGTTTCCGGCTACAGGACAGCTTACTGATGCACATCCTGCATATCCGACAATCCGGCTTCACCCTGGTCGAAATGATCATGGTGATCGTCATCACCGGCATCATCGGCGGCATGGTGGCGGTGTTTCTCAAGGCGCCGATCCAGCAATACATGGATGTGTCGCGCCGCGCCGAACTCACCGACATCGCCGACCTGGCGATCCGCCGCATGGCGCGCGATGTGCGCACGGCCGTGCCGAACAGTGTGCGCGTTGCCAATTGCGGCGCAAGCCCATGCGTAGAATATCTGCCGACCAAGGATGGCGGGCGCTACCGTGCTGAGCCACCGGGCAACGTGCTGGATTTCGGTGTGGCGGATGGTGTTTTCGACATCGTCGGCACGGCGATCAACTTTGTGGCAGGCGCTACTCGAGATTACATTGTCGTCGGCAGTACTCAGTCTGACGGCAATCCACCCTATGACACGACGCCAGCAGGCATCTTGCGCGCCTATACCGGTGTAGCCGGATTGCAAACAACAGTCAATTTCACCAATACAGCGCTTCCCATCTGGGCCGAACTGTCCTCGCAGCGCTTCGATGTGGTAGATGGCGCGCAGCGGGCGGTGACTTATGCATGTGAGAATCTCGGGGTGAATGCCAATGGCAATGGAACCGGTCAGCTTATGCGTTACTGGAATTATGGGTTCAATGTTGCACAGGTGAATCCTCCGGGCGGGCAGAGTGCGATACTTGCCGGCAAGCTGAGCGATTGTACGATAGCCTATGATCTCCCTAACCAGCGCTTCGGGCTGCTCACGGTTCGTTTGACGTTGACCAGCGGCGGCGAAAGCGTGAGTCTGTATAACGAAATTCATGTGAACAACGCGCCATGAACATCAGAGGACAGGGGATATTGGGCCTAACAGATTATTTAAGGGGCTTCCGTTATGAAAACCGCTGACTTACTCCAATCGCTGTCTGACGAGCAAGTCCAATATGTGCTGGTCGGAGGGCTGGCAGTTCAGTTGCACGGGTTTCTGCGATCCACTTTCGATATTGATCTGGTTTTGGCAATGGACGACGAGAACCTTGTCCGGTTCATTTCGGTAGCCAAACAATACGGTTTGGTTCCCTCGATTCCGGTGCCGATCGATGCGCTCAGAAACGCCAGCCAGATCGACGAGTGGCATCGCGAAATGGGTCAAGCAGGCAAGCCGCGCAGCGGCTGCTCGCAAAAAGGTATGTTGGCTTTTGCGTTAAGGGAGCCACAAGTAGGTGGCAGCGTAGTGGATGTTCTGGTGCGTCCGGAGGTGCCGTTCGACAGGCTGATGGCCAACGCGGTAGCGGGCGAATTGTTTGCCCGGCAGGTGTGGATCGCTTCCATTGATGATTTATTGGCCATGAAGCGCAGCGCAAACCGCCCCAAGGATCAACTCGACGTCGCGGCATTGGAGAAGATCAAGCGCGGAGATGACCCGAATGTCTAAACCTGACTCTCTCACACGCATTGCAATCCCTGAGCATCTGATGCTCAGTCGTTTGGCTCAGTCTGAACAAATGCGGGAATTCTTTATTCAGATGTGGCTGCAAAATCCCGTGCTGGCCAAGCAGGGCGGGAGCAAAGTGCATGACTTGCTGTTCCCCCTTGCGGCCGCCGATGCGGAAGAAACTTGTTCCAACCCCAACTCTCCCAAGAGCATGATGGATAAAAAGCAAAGCGGCTTCAGCTTGGTATCGGCGATCTTTCTGTTGGTGGTCATCGCAGCACTCGGCACATTTGCTGTCACGCTTTCCACCACCCAGCATCAGAGCGCCGCGTTTGATGTTATGGGCGCGCGAGGCTACCAGGCGGCGCGTGCCGGGATTGAATGGGCGGCTTTTCAGGTAATCAATAGCCCTTTGAGTGCGGTTGCGCCCGCGCCGTGTGCCACAAACTTTGCGCAGAATTCGCTGGGGGGAACCCTGGATCCATTCGCTGTGGCGGTTACTTGCGCTGCCGCATCTCATATAGAGGATACGTCAACGGTCTGGATCTATGACGTGAGCGCAGTGGCTCAGACGGCCGGCAGTCCGGGTGACACGGGTTATGTCGAGCGAGCCATCAGCGTAAAGATGGGCAGGTAATTCAACTGGGGCGCATATCAAGTGTTGCAGAATTCTGCGGTGGCATGCGGATTTGCCGCCAATCGTCGGGCAGTAGGCGCCTCCCAACCCGTTGCCGCTTGCCGAATACCCTGGCAGGGTTTAACGTGAACGTGGGGTGCGCCGCAAATGCAAGCAGCGAGGCCGGCGCATCGGTCACCAGGTATCAATTGACTTCGACTGCAAGTGCAGTAGTAACGCCGGGTAGTGTGGAGCGGCAGATGAGCGTATCGATTGCGCAGTAGGTTCCGGAGGGCAGCAGAATGAAGCGGGCTAATTTCTGGATGGGAGTGTTGCTGCTGGCATTGTTCTGGTCCGGCGAGGCGATGGCGGCGGTATGCACCAGCCAGAGCGCGGGCGACTGGAATGTTATTGCACGCTGGGACTGCGGGCATATTCCGGTCTCGACCGACACCGTGGTGATTGCGCACAATGCGATTCGCATGCGCGGCAACTACACGGTCGCCGGGATCACCATTAATGCGGGCGCGGTGTTGAACGACGACGGGAACGACCTGACCGTGAATGGCAATGTCGTCATCAACGGACAACTCGGCACCAATCAGGGCGGCGCGCTCAGAATGAGAACGGCGGGCGCCACTTTATCCGGCACCGGTATCGTCAAGGATATTACCATCGAGATCGATGCGGCGAACATTACGCTGGCGGCGGGATCGACGCTGGACTTCGATCCGAACGCGGAGATCGACGTCGGCGCCAACATGGCGGGCAGCCTCATCATCGACGGTACCGTGACCGCGGCGACGCAGACGGCGGGGGATCGCGTCATTCGCGTTTCCAGCGGCGGCGCGTTGACTATCGGAACAAGCGGGGTGGTCAATGCACCCAATTCCAGACTGGATATAAGAACGAATGCTTCGTTGCTCAACAATGGCAATATCACGGTGCGAGAATTGCGCGGGCGGACCGGCACGCCCGCCCCCGTGTTTACACAGGGCGCCAATTCAAACCTGACCCTCAGCATCGCATCATGCGTTGCCGCCAGCCCATGCACATTCAATGCTTCGGCTGCGGGCAACACCGTCACCTACAACGGCACCTCGACGGTGATTACGCCGAGCGCGGCGGGATATTGGAACCTGGCAGGCACGATCTTCCCGGGCGCCTGTCCGCATGGCGTTACCGTGCTAGGCAGCGATCCCTGTCCGGTGGGAGGCCCGGTTTCGGTGACGCTCAATCCTTTGAACTGTGTGAATGTGGCCGGCATCGGCACGCTGGCCTGGGCAACCCCCGCCAATGCTGTTTCAAGCAACAACGCATATGCGACGGTATCGCTCAATGATTTTCAGGTGAGTAATTATCTGCGCTGCACCGGCTATGGTTTTGCAATCCCGGCGGGTGCGACGATCCTCGGGGTAACCGTAAACGTCGAACGCCGGGCTTCGAATACCGGCATCCGCGATGCGGCGATGCGACTGGTCAGGGATGTGGCCGGTACCCCCGCCATACAAGCGACGGATCGCTCGACGCCCACCAATTACACTACCTTGGATGTCATTGAGGCGCACGGCGGGGCTGCCGATCTGTGGGGAGGCATATGGACTCCCGCCGATATCAACCTGGCCAACTTCGGCGCGGCTTTCGCGTCCCAGAAACCGGGTACCGCCGGCTGGGCGCGCACGGTCAGCGTCGATAACATGCCGATCAGGGTGACCTATACCACCAATACGCTGCACCATGTCAGCATCAATGCGCCCGCCACCGCAATGTCGCTGACCGAAATCCCGGTCGCCATCGCGCCGCATACTGCGGCGCATGTTGCACTTACGGCGGCGGGTACGCTGAATCTTTCCACCAGCACCGGCACGGGAGACTGGACGATAGGTTCGGGCACCGGCACATTGACGCCGGGCGCGGCCAACAGCGGCTTGGCGACCTACACGTTCGGGGCCGCAGAGAGTTCGGCTACGCTGGGCTTCACTTCCCAGTCGGCAGGAACAGTGACCCTGAACGTAGCCGATTCCTTTGGCACAGACATGCTGCTGAGTGCGCCGGTGGGAGAGGTAGCCAATACCATCACTTTCAGCGCGGCGTCATTCGTGTTCACCGGCAGCGCATGCACCCATAACGTCACTTTCGGCACGGCGGGACAATGCGCGCTGGTGACGTGGTCTCCGCACATTGCCGGCCAGGCTCTGGCCAATATCTATGTCACCTCGGTGAATGCCGCTGGTGTCCCCGCCCGTCTGCATCCCACACAGGTGAGGACGCGAGACATGCAGTTCGGATTATCCTGTCACGATCCAATTGCCAATGCGGGCGTGCAGGCAACCTTCTCGGCCGCAGCTGTTGCGTTGCCGCTGTGTCAGGCGAATGGGGCGACACCGGCGACATGGACCGCTGCGGCGACGCTCTCCTTCCCGGGCGGCAGTCCCTCAGTCGGCCCGTACAGTTTCAATTATGACGACGTGGGCAAAGTGGAATTCTGGATGCGCAACAGCGCCGCGACCTCGGAATTGGGTTCCAGCGGCTTGCTTGTGGTCAAGCCTGCCGGATTCGTACTCAGTGGCATCCAGCGCACCAGTGATAGCTTCGCCAATCCGGGCGCAGCCAATGCCGCCGGTTCAGCCTTTGTCAAGGCAGGGGATGCGTTCACAGTGACCGTGACGGCGGTCAACTCGGCAGCAGCAGCGACACCGAATTACGGCAAGGAAGTCACGCCGGAAAGCGTGAAGCTGACATCCGACCTGGTGCCCGCGCTGGGGCTGACCAATAACCCGGCCATAACTGGAACATTCGGTTCATTCGCCGGCGGTGCCGCGACTGGCACCGCCTTCGCGTGGGACGAGGTGGGTATCATCACCCTTACGCCCAGCGTGCTGGATGCAGACTACCTCGGCGCCGGCGATACCGCTGGAACGGTCACCGGCAATGTCGGGCGTTTTTATGCGCATCATTTCGCCGTTACGCCCGACGCCCCACCCATAGATAATCGCGCCGACCTGTGCAGCGGCGGCGTACTGATATCGGACGGGGTGACACCCTGCGTGCCTGACTTCACCTACATGGGCGAACAGATGGATGCGAATTTCACGCTCACCGCACAATCATTGAGCAACACCACGACACAAAATTATGCGGGCGCATTCGCCAAGCTGGACCCAACAGCGGCTGCCAACCCATTGGGTCTGGGCGCGGTGGATAGCGCCGTTCCAACCTACCTGAGCGCCAGACTGGATACCTCGCTGCCCGCGAGCGGCAGTTTCCTCACGGGCAACGCGGCAGTTACCGCACCACTTTCGATTACCCGGCTGGCTGCTGCAGACGGCCCCTACGCCGCGCTGGATATCGGCATCGCCCCAGTGGATTCGGACGGGGTGATAATGGGCGCATTCGATCTGGATACGGATGCGACCGCAGGGAATGACCACGCCCTGATCGGCACAACCGAGGTGCGCTATGGCCGCACGAAATTATCCAATGCGCACGGTTCGGAATTGTTGCCTCTGACTATCGCTGCTACTGCCCAGTACTGGGATGGCGCGGCTTTTGTCACGAGCGCAACGGACAGTATCAGCATCTTTGCGGCGACACTTGGCGTGACGGGTGTATCGGACAGCAATTACCAGAAGAACCTGAATTCAGGCGAAACCAGCGTCATCACACCGCCTGCATCAGTGGTGTTCGTCAACGGGGTCGCCAGCTACCGGCTATCAGCACCGGGTGCCAACAACAACGGCAGCGTGGATATGACCATCAGCGTGCCCGGTTATCTGCCTACCAGCGCTGTTGCACGCGCCACCTTCGGCGTGTACAAAGGCGCAAACGAATTCATCTACCTGCGTGAAAACTATTGATGTAGAACCACTCAATAATTTCAAGGCAAGCTATAAATCCGGCACGAATAAAGTATGAAGCCGTTCGTGTTGAGATTGTCGAAACATGAATGGCTAATGGCCTTCGACAGGCTCAGGCCGAACGGAATGTAATTTCTATTCGTGCCGAATCAATAATGCGCGTAATAAGTGCGTTGTGCCGCAGCCGGAATTATTAACGTCCGAAAAATGAAACAATCTGATTGCATCAAAGTCAGGCAATCCGCCTCCAGCCAAAGGCTGGCCAAAATGCAGGCAATTCATCGTCCAGCAAGCCGGACGGGGAGTTGTCACGGCGGAATTGTCTCCTGGATGGGTGCGTTGCTTCTGGCATTGGCCTGTTCCGGCGAGGCTATGGCGGCGGTAACCTGGCAGGCTGCCGGAACCGCTGTC
>JANLIB010000232.1 GCA_024653675.1 Gallionella sp.
ATTGCCGACCCACCTTTTGGGTGAAGTGAAACTTGCCAGCAACCCTCTGAAAATCTGCGTTAATCTGCGTAATCTGCGGATTGAACTGAGGTTTTTAGGTTCATAGCTGCACTCGGCGCAACCGCAACGCATTCGTAATCACCGATACCGAACTGAAGCTCATCGCAGCGGCGGCGATGATCGGCGAAAGCAACAGCCCGAAGAACGGGTACAGCACGCCCGCCGCAATCGGGATGCCCAGCACGTTGTAGATAAACGCAAAGAACAGATTCTGGCGGATGTTGCGCATCGTGGCGCGGCTCAGGCGCACTGCGCGCACGATGCCGTTCAGGTCGCCCTTGACCAGCGTGACGCCCGCGCTTTCCATCGCCACGTCGGTGCCTGTACCCATCGCGATGCCCACTTGCGCTTGAGCCAATGCGGGCGCATCGTTGATGCCGTCGCCCGCCATCGCGACGATGCGTCCCTGCGCCTGCAGTTGCTTGACGATGGATGCCTTCTGATCGGGCAGCACTTCCGCCTCGATACGGTCTATGCCCAGCTTGCGCGCCACCGCATCCGCCGTGGTGCGGTTGTCGCCGGTCAGCATGATGACCTGAACGCCTTCTTCATGCAGGGCGCGGATCGCTTCCGGCGTTGACTCTTTGACCGGATCGGCCACGCCAATCAGCCCCGCCGCCCTGCCGTCGATCGCCAGCAGCATCACGGTCTGTCCATCACTGCGCAGCGCCTCGGCGCGCGCGGGCAGCTCACCCGCGTCAATTTTCAGTTCTTCAAACAACTTAAGGTTGCCCAACACGACTGCGCGAGCGTCCACAGTGCCCGCCACACCCTTGCCGGTGAATGAACGGAAATCGCTGACCGCCGCAAACGCTAATCCTTTTTCCTGTGCGCCATTCACGATGGCTGCGGCCAGCGGATGTTCGCTGGCGCGCTCCAGGCTGGCGCCCAGCTGCAGCACTGCGCTTTCATCGAAGCCCGCTAAGGCAACCACGGACATCAGCCTGGGCTTGCCCTCGGTCAGCGTGCCGGTCTTGTCCACCACCAGCGTATTCACCTTCTCCATGGTTTCCAGCGCCTCAGCATTTTTGATCAGCACGCCGCCCAACGCGCCGCGCCCGGTGCCCACCATGATCGACATCGGCGTGGCCAATCCCAATGCACAAGGACAGGCGATGATCAGCACCGCCACCGCGTTGACGATGGCGTGCGCCAGGCGCGGCTCCGGTCCCCAGAGGCCCCATACCGCCAGCGTGATTAGCGCGACCCCCACCACTGCCGGAACGAAATAACCGGCAGTGACATCGGCGAGCCGCTGGATCGGCGCGCGCGAACGCTGCGCCTCGCTCACCATGTGCACGATTTGCGCGAGCAAGGTGTCGGCACCAACACGCTCGGCGCGCATCAATAAACTTCCCGTGCCGTTCACCGTCGCGCCGATCAGGCGCGCGCCCGTCGTCTTCTCCACCGGGATGGATTCGCCGGTGACCATCGATTCATCCAGCGCGCTGGTTCCTGCCAGCACCAAGCCGTCCACCGGCACCTTCTCGCCGGGACGCACGCGCAACACGTTGCCCGGCTGCACCTGTTCCAGCGGGATGTCTTCCTCGTTGCCCCCTTTCCCATCGACATCGGAGCGCACGATGCGCGCAGTCTTCGGCGCGAGACCGAGCAGCAATTTAATCGCGGCGCTGGTCTGGCTGCGCGCGCGCAACTCCATCACCTGCCCGAGCAGCACCAGCGCCATGATCACCGCCGCCGCCTCGAAATACACCGGCACCGTACCCATCATGCTGCGCATCGCGGGCGGGAAGACACCCGGCAGCAGCATCGCCACCACGCTGTATGTCCATGCTACGCCCACACCGAGCGCGATCAAGGTGAACATGTTGAGATGGCGGTTGACCAGCGATGCCCAGCCGCGCTGAAAGATCGGCCAGCCGCCCCACAACACTGCCGGTGTCGCCAGCGCGAATTCGAACCATTGCAGCGCCGTCATCGAAACAGATTTCGGCATGAGTTGCGGAAACAGGTCGGTGACCATCGCGATGACGAACACCGGTGCGGCCAGCGCCGTACTGATCCAGAAACGCCGCGTCATGTCGCGCAATTCGGTATTGTCTTCCGCTGGGGCGTTGCGGGGTTCCAAAGCCATGCCGCAGATCGGGCAATTGCCCGGCTCGCTGCGCACGATCTGCGGATGCATCGGGCAGGTGTATTCGGTGGCACTAGACTTGGCTGGCATGGGGTTAACCGGCTCCAGCGCCATGCCGCACTTCTGGCATGAGCCCGGCGTGGCCTGGCGCACATCGGGATGCATCGGACAGGTATAGCCCCCAGCGGATGGTATTTGGGCAGATAGTATTGAGGCAGATGGCGCTGAAGTTGCGGGAGCCGGCGCGACCGGGTTAAGGTATTTATCTGGATCCGCCTTGAACTTATCCACGCAGTGTTGCGAGCAGAAGTAATAACGCTCGCCCGCATGTTCAAAGCTTCGCCCAGTCCCGGTGTCGACCTTCATTCCGCAAACAGTATCTGTATCAGTGCTCATGACCTGTTCCTTTCAATCGTGTGTATCGGAATTTTGCTTCCCAGAAATGACCCCCCAGCGAGTCATCGCGCGTAAGCCTCTGTCGCATAACGGCGCATCATGCGGTGACTGTTGAAGTAGGAGGCGTTCTTGCTGATCGCGCCCTTCATCACCCTGATCCAGCCGCTGTGATCGCTATTGAAATACAGCGGCAGCACCACCTGTTCGAGCTTGTCGTAAAGCACGCGTGCATTTCCGTCGGCTATTCCCGCCGTGTCGCCGATAGCCCATCCGGTTACGCCCTCAATGCAGCCTTCAACCCACCAGCCGTCAAGCACCGACAGATTGGGCACGCCGTTGAACGCGGCTTTCATCCCGCTGGTGCCCGAAGCCTCGAGTGGCGGCAATGGCGTGTTGAGCCACACATCCACTCCGGCGGTCAGCGCCTGCGCCAGCGCCATGTCGTAATCCGGCAGGTAGACGATTGTGATCGTGCCGGCAAGATCGCGTGCATGCGCGCACAACTGTTCGATCAATCGCTTGCCGTTTTCATCGCGCGGATGCGCCTTGCCGGCGAGTACGATCTGGAACGGCTGGTTGCGCGCGATCGATTTCAACCGTTCGAGATCGGCAAACAGAAGATCCGGACGCTTGTAGGCGGTCATGCGCCGCGCGAAACCGAAGACCGGGATATCCGGCCTTAGCGTAACCCCGGTGAGAGTCTGCACTTTTTCGATCAGATGCTGTTTCGCCTGAACGTGCGCTTCCCGGATCGCGGCGTCCGGAACGCAGCAGTCGGCTCGCATCAGCAGTTGCGGCTCATGGCACCAACCCGGCAGGTAATGATCGTAAAGTTGACGGAAGTTTTCATTCGTCCAGATGAACGGATGCACGCCGTTGGTGATGGCATGAACCTTGTAGCCGGGGAACATCGCATTCGAAACTTCGGCATGTTTCTTGGCGACCCCGTTCACATACTCGCTCAGGTTCAACGCGAGGCGCGTCATGTTCAGGCTGTCCTCACCGGCCAGGCGCTTGATCGCTTCAATGTCGAAGTCGTTGTCGAGCACGCGCCGCACCATGTCGTATGGAAAACGGTCATGTCCTGCCTCGATCGGGGTGTGGGTGGTAAAGCTGCAAAGGTCACGCACGCGCGGAAGGTCGTAGCGCGATTCGCCGGGACGCACTTCTTCAGCTGAGTAAGTGTAGCGCCGCATCAGTTCCAGCCCGAGCAGCGCGGAGTGCCCCTCGTTCATATGAAAATGCCGGATGTTGAAGCCGACTGCCTGCAACAGACGCACCCCGCCTATGCCCAGCACGATTTCCTGCTTGAGCCGGTAGACATTGTCGCCGCCGTAAAGATAATGGGTAATCTCGCGGTCTTCGCTGCTGTTCTCATTCAGGTCGGTATCGAGCAGCAGCACCGGTTGGCGCCCGCCCATGCTGCCTTCCAGCACATACAGCCATGCGCCTATCCAGACCGTGCGGCCATCGATCGGCACGGCGATCTTGGCGTCGAGCGGTTTAGCCCAGTGATTGGGATCCCATGTCGCAGGATGTTCCCGTTGCCGGCCTTGAGCGTCGATCTCCTGCCGGAAGTACCCGGCACGGCTGACCAGGCTCACCGCCACCATCGGCAGTTCGAGATCGGTGGCCGAGTGCATGGTGTCACCGGCGAGTACGCCAAGTCCTCCGGCATAAGTCGGCATTTCATTGCGCAGCGCGATCTCCATCGAGAAGTATGCAACGCGCGGTGCGTGGATAAATTCGTCGAGCATGTTTGCCACCCTCCTCATAACCAGACTGCATGCCACAAGCTCGATCTCATAACGTCCCTGCGTGGCGAGCAGTCGCCTGTAAAGCCGGAATTTTTTTGTTAGCGTTCCAGCTCACTCCCCGCCATATCCGGATATCCGCAAGATACGCCGGTTTAAGGGCACCTCTAAAAATTCGTCACACCGGCGAAGGCCGGTGTCCAGCCTATTGAAAACGAAGTTTCAGTGAAGGCTCACCTTCAGGTTATGCCGCAACT
>JANLIB010000087.1 GCA_024653675.1 Gallionella sp.
GGGTGCGATTCAAACTGATGTGGAACTTATGCTGCTTGCCAGATCAATATAGTAATTACGCAGAATAGGTTGATCGCCCGATTCAACCGGGAGCGCCGACGTCCCCGTCGGCAACAAACGGTAAAGCACACAAGAATGTCGGCGCGGACGCCGGCGCTCCCGGTGCTGTTCCAAAGGGTCGGCTGGCTGATCTCTCTGATCTCTGGATACTTCCACATCAGTTTGAATCGCACCCGGTGGGTATGGGGCGATTGCCCTAATCGGGCGGCTGCGTCATAATCTGCGACTTTCGGCGCGTAAAATATAACTTGTCCTCCCAGGAATGCTCAATTCTCAAGGGGATGTTCATGAGGAAGCAATAAATGTCAGCAACGCGAATCATCACCCCACCCAAATTCAATGACATTACCGGCGCGATCCGGATGCTGGCAGTGGATGCCGTGCAAAAGGCGAACTCCGGCCACCCGGGAGCCCCGATGGGCATGGCGGAAATCGCTGACGTGTTGTGGAACCGCCATCTGCGCCACAACCCGGCCAACCCCAAGTGGCCTGACCGCGATCGCTTCATCCTGTCCAACGGCCACGGCTCGATGCTGATCTATGCGCTGCTGCACTTGTCCGGCTACGACTTGCCGATCGAAGAACTGAAGCGTTTCCGTCAGATGCATTCCAAAACTCCCGGCCACCCCGAATACGGTTACACGCCCGGAGTGGAAACTACCGGCGGCCCGCTCGGCCAGGGCATCACCAACGCGGTGGGCATGGCGATGGCGGAAAAATTGCTGGCGGCGGAATTCAACAAGCCCGACCACGAAATCGTCAACCATCACACCTATGTGTTCATGGGCGACGGCTGCTTGATGGAAGGCATCTCCCACGAAGCCTGCGCACTGGCCGGCACCTGGGGCCTGGGCAAACTGATCGCGTTCTGGGACGACAACAACATCTCCATCGACGGCCATGTGGACGGCTGGTTCACCGACGACACCGCCAAGCGTTTCGAGGCCTACGGCTGGCACGTGGTTGCGGTGAACGGTCATGATCCCGAAGCGGTCGATGCCGCGATCAACGCCGGCAAGAAGGTCACCGACAAACCCACGCTGATCTGCTGCAAGACCATCATCGGCATGGGCTCGCCCAACAAAGCCGACACCCATGACGTGCATGGCGCCGCGCTGGGAAATGACGAAGTGGCCGCGACACGCGAACACATTGGCTGGAAATATCCGCCGTTCGAGATCCCCAAGCATGTCTACGAAGCCTGGGATGCGCGCACCAAGGGCGCGGGACTGGAGAAACTGTGGAACAACAAGTTCGCCGAATACAAGGCTGCTTTCCCGAAAGAGGCGTCCGAATTCGAGCGCCGTGTCAAAGGTGAGCTGCCGGCCAACTGGAAGGCACATGCAGCCGATGCGATCGCGAAGACCAACGAAAAAGCCGAAACCATCGCGACCCGCAAGGCTTCGCAGAATGCCATCAATGCGCTGTCCCCGGCACTGCCCGAATTCCTCGGCGGCTCCGCCGACCTTACCGGTTCCAACCTGACCAACTGGACCGGCTGCAAGCACATCCGCGGCAAGAGCACCGGCAACTACATCAGCTACGGCGTGCGCGAATTCGGCATGTCGCACATCATGAACGGCATGGCCTTGCACGGCGGCTTCCTGCCGTTCGGCGGCACTTTCCTGATGTTCTCCGAATATGCGCGCAATGCGTTGCGCATGTCGGCCTTGATGAAGCAGCGGGTGATCTTCGTGTTCACCCACGACTCTATTGGATTAGGTGAGGACGGTCCGACCCACCAGCCGGTCGAGCAGACCGCGACGCTGCGCTACATTCCCAACATGGAACTGTGGCGCCCCTGCGACACGGTCGAATCCATTGCCGCATGGGTGGCTGCGGTCGAGCGCAGGGATGGTCCGTCCAGCCTGGTGTTCACCCGCCAGAACCTGGCATTCCAGAAACGCGATGCGGCGCAGATCGCCAACATCCGCAAGGGCGCATATGTATTGTCCGAAGCCGCGGGCGGCAAGCCCAAAGTCGTGATCATCGCCACCGGCTCTGAAGTGTCGCTGGCGATGGAAGCGCAGAAGACGCTGGCAGCAGAAGGCATCGCCGCGCGCGTGGTGTCGATGCCCTCCACCAACGTATTCGACAAACAGGATCAAGCTTACAAGGACAGCGTATTGCCCAGGGGCGTGAAGCGCGTTGCGGTCGAAGCGGGCGTGACCGGCGGCTGGTACAAATACGTGGGACTGGATGGCGCGGTGGTCGGCATGGATTGCTTCGGCGAATCCGCACCGGCGCCCGAGTTGTTCAAGCACTTCGGGTTTACAGTGGAGAATGTGGTGAAGGCTGTTAAAAGCGTGCTGTAGGGCGGGTTAACCAATGACTTGGTTGGCGTTGTTTGCCAACTTAGTCAGATGGCTATGCAGAGCTCACCCGCCGCCTCACCGGTTGAAATGGCGGCTATAACCCGCCCTGCGAATTTAATTTACTAAACGGGAGAATACAATGGCAATTCGTGTCGGTATCAATGGGTTTGGCCGTATAGGACGCATGGTGTTTCGCGCTGCGACAAAGGATTTTCCTGAAATCGAGGTTGTCGCCATCAACGACTTGCTGGAGCCGGACTACCTGGCCTACATGCTCAAGTTCGACTCTGTGCATGGACGTTTCAATGGCGATGTCGCCGTAAGCGGCAAAAATCTGGTGGTCAATGGCAAGAACATCCGCCTGACCGCCGAACGTGATCCGGCCAATCTGAAATGGAATGAAGCCAAAGTAGACATCGTGATCGAGTGCACCGGTTTCTTCCTGACCAAGGAAACATGCCAGAAGCACATAGACGCTGGCGCAAAGAAGGTCGTCCAGTCCGCGCCAAGCAAGGACGACACTCCGATGTTCGTGTACGGCGTAAACCACACTGGCTACAAGGGCGAGAACATCGTCTCCGCCGCGTCCTGCACCACCAATGCATTGGCGCCCGTCGCCAAGGTGCTGCACGACAATTTTGGCATCAAGCGCGGCCTGATGACCACGGTGCATGCCGCAACCGCGACACAAAAAACGGTTGATGGCCCATCCAGCAAGGATTGGCGCGGCGGCCGCGGCATCCTGGAAAACATCATCCCGTCCTCGACCGGTGCGGCCAAGGCCGTCGGTGTGGTAATGCCGGAACTCAAGGGCAAGCTGACCGGCATGGCTTTCCGCGTGCCCACCTCCGACGTGTCGGTGGTCGATCTGACCGTGGAACTCAACAAGGCTGCCTCCTACGAGGAAATCTGCAAGGCCATGAAGGCAGCCTCGGAAAGCGGCCCGTTGAAAGGCGTGCTCGGCTATACCCAGGAATCCGTGGTTTCCACCGATTTCCGCGGCCAGACCACTCCATCCGTGTTCGATGCTGGAGCCGGCATCGCACTGGATCCGACTTTCGTCAAAGTGGTGGCCTGGTACGACAACGAGTATGGCTATACCTGCAACCTGATGCGCATGGTGATCCACGTAGCTAAATAATACGCAATTCGTAGGATGGGTTGAGCAACGCGATACCCATCACTCATAAGGGCGGGCATATTTGATTGATGGGTATCGCTACGCTCAACCCATCCTACATTTTCACTGGAGTAAAAAATGTCCGTAATCAAAATGACCGACCTGTATCTCAAGGGCAAGCGCGTCCTGATCCGTTCGGATCTGAACGTGCCTGTCAAAGATGGCAAGGTGACTTCCGATGCGCGCATCACCGCTTCGATGGCGACCATTGATTTTGCGCTGAAGGCCGGCGCGCGCGTGATGGTGACATCACACCTGGGGCGTCCCGAGGAAGGAGTCTATTCCGAAGAGAACTCGCTCAAGCCGGTTGCCTACGTCATCGCCAACAAGCTGGGCAAACCGGTGCGCCTGATCAGGGATTGGATCGATGGCGGCTTCAATGTCGCCGAGGGCGAACTGGTGCTGCTGGAGAATTGCCGCTTCAACAAGGGCGAGAAGAAGAGCGCGGAAGAGACTGCGAGAAAATATGCCGCCCTGTGCGACGTGTTCGTGATGGATGCCTTTGGCACGGCGCACCGCGCCGAAGCTTCAACTCACGGCGTGGCAAAATACGCGCCCGTGGCAGCCGCAGGCATTCTGCTCACCCAGGAACTGGAAGCGTTGACCAAAGCCCTGCTCAATCCGGCGCGGCCGATGGTCGCCATCGTCGGCGGCTCCAAGGTTTCCACCAAACTGACCGTGCTGGAAAGTCTGTCGGAAAAAGTCGATCAAATGGTGGTCGGCGGCGGCATCGCCAACACCTTCCTCAAAGCGACCGGCCATCCGGTCGGCAAGTCGCTGTGCGAAAACGATCTGGTGCCCACCGCACAGGCGTTGCTGGAAAAAATGACCGCGCGCGGCGCGAGCATCCCGATCGCAACCGATGTGGTGGTCGGCAAAGAAACGCCGTTTGTGGCGGGCAATGAAAACACCCCGGCTATCCTGAAAGACGCAAATGATGTTGCCGATGATGAAATGATTTTCGATATTGGCCCCCAGTCGGCACAACAGATAGCCGACATCATCATGAATGCCGGAACGGTAGTGTGGAACGGCCCGGTCGGGGTGTTCGAGTACGATCAGTTCGGCGAGGGCACGAAAAAGATTGCGATGGCGATCGCCGAAACCAGCGCCTTTACCCTGGCGGGCGGCGGAGACACGATAGCCGCGATCCAGAAATATGGCATCTATGACAAGGTGTCCTACATCTCCACCGCCGGCGGGGCGTTTCTGGAATTCCTGGAGGGTAAAAAACTGCCTGCGGTTGAAATTCTGGAACAACGAGCCGGTCAATAATAAAAACATTGTCCACGAAAGACACGAAAAGCACGAAAAACTACAAAACAAAATTCTTTCTGTAAGGGCGCAGCGCACCCCTGGTTTTTTTCGTGTCTTTCGTGTTTTTCGTGGACAGGTATAGTTAATCCCAGATAGTTCATTAGCTATTGAGACATTGCAGAATCAAAGAGTTGTAGGCCGGGTTTTAACCCGACATGTCGGGCTGAAGCCCGACCTACGCCCAAATGGATTATCTGGGTTAATAGTAAATAAGGAACACATGCTGCGCAGAACCAAGATAGTCGCAACGCTGGGACCGGCTTCCAGTGACCGGAGAATTCTTGAGGAAATGATACGTGCCGGAGTCGATCTGGTGCGGATGAATTTTTCGCACGGCACCGCGCAAGACCACCAGAAACGCGCCGAGACTGTGCGCGCGGCTGCGGCGGCAGTGGGACGCACCGTGGGCATCCTGGCCGACCTGCAGGGACCCAAGATCAGGGTGAGCAAATTCGAGAACGGCAAGATCGTGCTGAACGGCGGTGACACGTTCATTCTTGACGCGGCACTGGACGGGCTGGGCAATCAACAGCGCGTCGGGCTGGACTACAAGGATTTGCCCAAGGATGTCGATAAAGGTTCGGTGCTGTTGCTCAACGACGGGATGCTGGAATTTGTCGTCACCGACGTCAAAGGCCCGCAAGTCGTCTGCAAGGTGGTGCGCGGCGGAGTGTTGTCCAACAACAAGGGCATCAACCGCAAGGGCGGCGGCCTGACCGCCCCGGCGCTGACCGGCAAGGACAAGGAAGACATCAAGACTGCGGCGCTGATCAAGGCAGACTATCTGGCCGTTTCGTTTCCGCGCAATGGCGACGACATGCGCCTGGCGCGCGAGCTGATGCACGCGGCGGGCGGCAAAAGTATGCTGATGGCCAAGATCGAGCGTGCCGAAGCGATTCCGGCGCTGGCCGATATCATTGATGCGTCGGATGCCATCATGGTGGCGCGCGGCGATCTGAGCGTGGAAGTCGGCGATGCCGCCGTGCCGGGTTTGCAGAAACGCATGATCAAAATGGCGCGCGCCAAGAATCGCCTGGTCATTACTGCCACGCAGATGATGGAGTCGATGATCACCAATCCCATCCCAACCCGCGCGGAAGTATCCGATGTGGCGAACGCGGTGCTGGACGGCACCGATGCGGTGATGTTGTCGGCGGAAACTGCGGTAGGCGACTATCCGGTGGAAACCATCGAAGCCATGGCGCGTATTTGCCTCAAGGCGGAAAGCGAAGACGAAAAACAGACGATAGACCGCCGCACCGCTGCGCAGAAGTTCACACGCATCGATCAGTCCATCGCCTTGTCGGCATTGTTTGCGGCATCCCATCTCAAGGTAAAGGCGATTGTCGCATTGACCCAGTCCGGCTCGACCGCGTTATGGATGTCGCGCATAAATGTGGGAGTGCCGATCTTTGCGCTGACCCCGGTGCCGGAAACGCTGACCAAAGTGACTTTGTTCAGCGGCGTGCATCCGATCGCATTTCATTCCCATGCAAAAGAGCAGTCGGAAGAGATGCAGAACGCCGAGGCGGCGCTGGTCGGGCTGGGATTGGTAAAGGACGGCGACCTGGTGGTAATGACCATCGGCGAGGCGGTGGGTAAAGCCGGGCACACCAACACGATGAAGATCGTCAAGGTTGGCGATCACCGCAAGCGCTAATGTTTGACACCGTTGTAGGAGCGGCTCCTAGCCGCGATTCGCACGCAGGGCGTGCTCCTACGGGTGTCCGGCCAGAAGTTTTTCGGACAAAGCACGAACAGGCTAATGGATAATTTGGGTTAAAGGACACCTCTATTAATCCAAACTCCGTCGCGATACGGCGTTGCTCAAGAAATTTTAACGCTTATTCCATTTCTAATTTAGAAGTGCTTTTTGCGTAGGGCGGGTTCCACCCGCCATGGCGGGCGTAGCCCGCCCTACAAAT
>JANLIB010000013.1 GCA_024653675.1 Gallionella sp.
TTACGGCGCCCACACCTTCCTGGTCGAGGAGGCCGCGCTGCGCGATGCGCGGCTCAACCTGATCGTGGCGACACGCCAGGTGATCGCCAACGGACTCCAGCTGCTGGGTGTGTCGGCCCCCGAGTCGATGTAAATTATTGCGACGGCTTGATTTCACTTGTACGTATCAGAGGGTTACTATTCTCCCTGCCTGTGACCGAAAACCATCAGACCGCCGCAATAATATGGAAATTCATTATGATTTTCTCTATTGACCCCGCACGCTTGCAGCACCACGCACGCCGAGTAACTCCAGCAGCGGCTCATCCTCGGTCAAAAACAGTCTTGCCGGGTCAATAGGGCTATGGCACGCCGGCGCAGAAGTTTCTCCGTGCGTCGTTTCCGCAAGCCCGGTTGGCTGTTCCTGCTGCTGGGCATCGGCATCGGCGTCACCGGCGTGATGCTGTGGCAGATGTACGCGCACCGTGGCGACGGCCGCAGCGGGCTGACTAATCTCTTCACCAGCCTGAGTCGGCCGGCGGAAAAACCCGTCAAAAAGGAAGCGGAACCAGCGAAGCCCCCGAAGCCGAAGTTTGATTTCTACACCATCCTGCCGGAGACCGAGACCGTGCTGCCTGAGCGACGTAGCAAAACCAAACCCGCCAAAGCAAAACTGGAGGAGGGGGTCAGTTACATTCTACAGGCGGGCTCGTTCGCGGGTTTTGAAGAGGCGGACAACATGAAGGCCAGACTCGCGCTCACCGGGCTCGTGGCGCATATCCAGAAAGTCATCATCGAGGGCAAGGGCGAGTACCATCGCGTCCGTCTCGGACCTTTCGAGAATATCGATAAGCTCGACACCACCGCCGTCCAGTTACAGAAAATGGGCATCAAGGCACTTCGATTGAAAGTCAAAAAAGGCGAGATGGGTTAATTTCTCTCCGAAATAATCGAGGGAGGTCGCTCAGACCCATTGATACCCGTATTAAGTTAAGTCTAACCCTATTATTTTCGTTGATATGGCAGGTTGTTTCCCGGCGGTTTGGCCGTACACCGCTATTTTTCGCGTCGCTAGGTATACTGGGAAATTCGACGCGCCTTCCTGACTACACCAGTAGTGCCGCGTCCTGCACAAAGCCCGCTGAGGAGAAACCATGAAGCGCATTGCCGGATACTTCCTGTTGGTCATCTTGCTTTCCCTTCCGGTCCAGGCTGTCGGGCCGCTCGCGTTCCTGGCCAAGGACCTCGTGAAGAGTATCGTTAAAAGCTTCGTCGAAGGACAGATTGACAAGATGCTCGCGAGTGCCGGGCCGTGCGGCTTGCCGATTACAGGTCCTGGCGGGACCAGCATAGCGGGCATGTTGAGTGGGCGCGGGGCAATGCCCGGCCTTCAATCGATACCGGGTGGAGGCAAGACGCCTCTCTCGGGTGTTGCCGGCGCGGCCCAAGGCGCGTTCCCCTCCATGCCTGGCATGGGTGGCGGCATGGCGATGCCACCGGGCATGGAAGGACTGATGAAAGACCAGATGGCGCAGGCTCAAGCGATGATGGCGAAAGAACAGGCCAAGCACGGTGCCGACGTTCAGGACAAAGAAGGCCTCGGGTCGCCGGGCGCCATGCCGGACATGGCGAAAACCATGCAGGCCATGCAGGAGGGCCCGCCACTGACCAGCGCCGAAGTCGATGAGCTGGCAACGCTGCTGGAACGCATGTCGACCGCGATGCCCTC
>JANLIB010000020.1 GCA_024653675.1 Gallionella sp.
CAGCAGAATGTGGATAAAACCGCCCATGGTGTAAGCGGTGATCAGCCCGAGCAGCCACAGGATGATCATAACAACGGCAATGGTATAGAGCATGATATCGACCTTTCTATTTAGGGCGCCTCTATTAATCCAAACTCCGTCGCGATACGGCGTTGCTCAGGAAATTTTAACGCTTACGTATCAAACAAATGCGGCGCGCTATAATTTCTTTGCGAGCAGCCGCTATGCGGCTTGCCTGCTTACCCCACTTCGCGCCTTGTCTCGCTTAGGATTTTGAATTAATAGAGGCGCCCTTTAATGGTTTATACTTCCAAAAGCGCCGCCCACCGTGCCGGTACCGGCACGCCGAACACGGTACTTCGTTCACACAAAGTCCCTTGGTACCGCCCGACACGGCATCTCACTTTTCTTTTGCCTTCATGCGCGCAGCAGAGGACGCATCGTTAGCCGTTGTGTTTGCCTCCGAGATTTTCAACTGTTCCTTGGCGACAAATTTTGCGCTCTCCATGGAATGGATGCCGCTGTGCAGTGATAGAGATAACTGTTCCTTAGCGTTGGATTTTGCGCTCACCAAGGCGGCTTTCGCTTCTTTCACACATGCGACCTTGATTTTGCCAGCTCTGTCATCGCACTTTTCTCTGGCCACCGCATAATCTGCTTGCGCCTTGGCAACACTGATTTGGTAGTCCGACTCTCTCGAAGGCTTGTAGCGCGTTTTGAGTTCGGTTTTCGCGACATTTTCCTTGCCTTTTGCTTCGGCTATGCAGATATCCTTGGCGTTACCGGCGAATGAAGCACAATTCGCCTTGGCGGACTTGTACTCGGCCAGGATGTTTTTCCCGGCAGCCTTGTATTCGCTCTTCGACATGTTTTGCGCCATCGCGCCAGTGCTGAATGCGAGGCTAATTATGGCCAGGAATGCGGTAATGTATGGTTTGTTCATTGTTGTTCCTTACCTTATATGAGTTGATTATCGCGACTGGGTATTCTTCAGCATCGATCGCCAAACAGTGTAGCGTGGAGATTTTGTCGAGACTGTACGCTGGCGCACAAATGACAGAATTGCTGCAGCAGGATTTGAATAGTGCACGTTGTCTCTCAACAACACTACACCAGGCGGATTGGCCGACAATCATCACGCGCAGCATGGTATGGCGAGCATTACTGAATTTCATTTTCCAACAGCACGACGGTCAAGCCCTTAAGCACATACCGGCACTCACCACTGTTGTATTTGAAAAAATGGAGCAGGACCGGTATTTCCGATCATCGCTGGAAAATAAGCAGCAGGTAGGCGAAAAACAACAATAAGTGGACTGCGCCGAGGAGCACGTTGGTGCGACTGCTGGAAAAGGTCATGGTGCTCAATACCAGCGTCAAAGACAGCATCGTGATATCGACGGGTTCCAGGCCGAGAATAATCGGTTTGTGGGACAACAGTCCGAACGTAAGAACCGCAGGAATCGTCAATCCGATTGTGGCAAGCACCGACCCGAGCAGGATATTGACGGATCTCTGCAAGTCGTTGGCTAATGCGGCACGCACTGCCCCGAGCGACTCGGGGGCAAGCACCAGTGTGGCGATCAGGAATCCGGCCAGCGCAACCGGCGCGCCCAACACGCGAATCGTAAAGCCAATCGGTACGGCGAGGTGCTGGGTAAGGATCACCAGCGGCCCCATATATGCCAGCAACAACAGCATATGATAGGGAACCGAGCGGACCTCGTGCACTATCCTCCATTTCCGTTTCGCATCCTTCGTTTCCGCTGTCTGACGCGCAACTCGAAAGTACGCACGATGGCGCCCGTTCTGAATGGTTAGAAAAATACCATACAAGGCCAATGACACGACTATCAGAAACGCTGTCTGAATCGGAGAAAAGGTCTGGTCAGGTGACGAGCTGGTGTAGTTGGGTAGCACAAGCCCGATCACGGCCAGCGGCAGAATGACCGCCAGGAAGGAATTGGCGCCCTGAAGATTGTAGTCCTGCTCCTTGTACTTTAACCCGCCGATCAGCAGCGTCAGCCCGGCCATACCGTTCAGCATGATCATGATTACCGCAAACATCGCATCGCGTGCCAGGGTCGGGCTGCCCTTTCCGGTCGACATCGTGGCGACGATAATCATCACCTCGATGCCGGTAACGGCCAAGGTCAATACCAATGTGCCCAGCGGTTCACCGAATTTTTCCGCCAGGCTTTCCGCGTGCCTCACCACCGCAAACAGCGAAAAAAGGATGGTGAGCAATAGCCAGGTCAGTATCAGCGCGAACCATACCGGGTGTGAAAGATCGGCCAGCAGGCTTTGGCCGAAGCCAAGGAATACCAGCGTGGTAGCCAGATTGACCAACAGCGGCCATTCCTGCAGCAGCCCCAGGACCATATTTCTGACGGGGTTGGCTCGTTTGGCCATTTCATTCATGCGAATTTTTCAGAGGAGGTTTGTTTTTTACATCGGGCAAGTAATTTCAAGGTTTGAAAATTACAAAATGGCCGCATGAGCGTCACCCGTTAATCACTCTCAGCAAGACAACCACGACAGCGATCACCAGCAGAATGTGGATAAAACCGCCCATGGTGTAAGCGGTGATCAGCCCGA
>JANLIB010000022.1 GCA_024653675.1 Gallionella sp.
GAAATTTTAGCGCGCCGCATATGTTTGATATGTAAGCGTTAAAATTTCTTGAGCAACGCAGTATCGCGACGGAGTTTGGATTAATAGAGGTGCCCTTTAATTCTTCCACATCAGTTTGAATCGCACCCGAGGCACGATCCGGAACAGGTTCAACACATTGTCAAAGCCGCCGCATCCATTTGCTTGCCGAGAAAATCCCCCAGCACCCTGACCCATGCTTCGCGCATGAAAATGAAACCGTCGTTGTGTCCGCCGGCAAGTTCGAGGAACTGCCTGGGCGGATTGGCCGCAGCGAACAGCGCGCGCCCATGTTCGAACGGAATGATGTCGTCTTCCGGACTGTGCGCGATCAGCACCGGCGCGGTGGCAGAGCGCAAATATTCGCGCGTATCGTAACGGATGCGCGCCAGCCACCGCACCGGCAGATACGGATAGAGTTGCTGCCCCAGATCGGGCACGGAAGTAAAGCCAGACGCGATCACCAGGGCAGCCGGTCTTTGCCGGGCGGCCAGCCATGCGGCAACGGCGCCGCCCAGCGATTCGCCGAACAGCACGATGCGGCAGTAGGGAATCTGCCGCTGCTCCGTCAGGTAGCGCCATGCGGCCTCGGCGTCGCGATAAGTGCCCTGCTCGGTGGGCGAGCCGCCGCTGTTCCCGTAGCCGCGATAATCGAAAATCAGCGTGCTGTATCCCAAGCGATGAAACATCTGCACCGAATCGAGACGGTGCGAAATATTCCCCGCGTTGCCATGCAGGAACAGCACCGTGCCGCGCGGCTGCGCAGCCGGGATATACCAGCCATGCAGACCGATGCCGTCGGAAGTTTTCAGGTGGATATCTTCGTATTGCAAGCCGGTTTGGCCAGGTGTTGCGGCAACCTCGCGATCGACCTCCGGATAGAAAACCAGACGCGACTGAAAAATAGTCAGCAGCAGCGCGAGCCCGCCATAGGCCGCGGCCAGAACACCCAATATGTTCCATATCATGCGCATCCCGCCACCGTGCAATATCGGCTCATCAGGCGAACCCCCTCAAGGCGGCACAGGCCAGAGCGTAGATCAGCACCGCCAGCAAAATCACCACGGCAAAACCCAGATGGATCGCCAGCAGCGTGGCGAGCACGGCTCCTACCACCGAGGCGAATCCGTTGATCGCCCACGCCCAGGGAATGGCTTGCTCGGACGTGCCCGCCAGCCGCGTCATCGCGGTGGGGAAAGGCACTCCCATGCACATCGCCAGCGGCGCGATCAGCGCCACGGAAATGATTATTTTTGCCGCATCAGGCAAATGAATCAGCGATTGAAACAGGCCCGGCATGATGGCGAGATAGAGCAGCGCCAGGACACCCATCGCCACAACTGCCAGCGTCACCTTGTTCGCGGCCTGCCAGCGCCCGCCTTGCCAATGATCCGCCAGCCAGCTTCCCGCAGCAGCGAACACCAGGAAGGCGCACAGTACGACCGCCACGGCGTACAACGGGTGTGACAGAAACAGCACGAATTTCTGAATGAAGGCGATTTCCATGAACATGAAGGCAAAGCCGATCGCGAGAAAGTACAACGCCACCGGCGCGCCTGGCAAGGTGCGGCGGCAACGCGACAAGGCCAGCGGCGCGAGTATCAGCAGCACGCTTGCCGCAAACGCCTGTACCAGCGTCGCCACCAGCAGCGGGTAGCTCCAGTCGAGCAGCGGCATGCCGCCCTGCTCGCGCAGCGCGAATAATTCCGCCGCTGAATTCCATTTGAAGAAACGGAAAAAATGCGGACGGTCATCGGTCGCCGGCTCGATATAAAATTTATACTGGCCGATGAAATCCTGCCGCTGCGGGCTCAATAGTGCAACGGCCCCTTCGAAGAAATACGGCTGAGACAAAATGTTGTAACGGTTTGCCTCATCGGCGCGCATTTCCGGGTAATAGGCCAGATCGAAAGAACGCGCGCGGCTGAATTCCTTGATCGCCGCGATTTCCGGCGCGGTGAAATCGCTGTTCTTCACCAGCAGCGTGACGGTTTTCCAGCCCCGTATCATTGCAAGGCGCGTGCCGGGATTTTCCACGCCGCCCCGTTCCAGCGCGGTCACTGCCGTTGCAAACAGTTTCAGCGCATCGCGCGGCGGCAGCGTGAGCCAGCGGGTGACAGCCAGCATGCCGCCCGGCGCGAGGCGGCTCAGGTAGGTCTGGAGCGCTTCCACCGTGTACAGATAGTTCTCGCTCAGGCCGTATAGCCCCGCCGAGGCGGTGCCGAATGAATCCAGCAGCGCCACCTGGATCAGATCATAGCGCTCGCGGCTGGTGTTGACGAAGCCGCGCGCTTCGGCTTCGTATATATGCACATCGGGCCGGGCGTATAGATTGCCTGCGTAGTCACGAAAACGTTGCCGCACCAGACCGGTGACGTTGCGGTCCAGCTCCACCGCATCAACGTTGGCGCTGCCGTGGTAGAGCGCCTGCAATATATCGCTGCCTGCCCCCGCTCCCAGCACCAGCACGCGCGGCTTGGCATGGTCTTGCGCGGCAAGCACATGGTAGGGCAGCGCCGACGTAAGCTGGTCTAGATAGCCCAGCGGTACGAAATTGCCATCGAACCTTGTCAGCGCCGACGGACCGTTTCCGTCCACGAACACGCCCAACTGGGGCGGCGGCTCCATCGTGGCGTTGAGGCTCATCCCCGGCGCATCGCGCAACGGGACACGGGTATTTTCCACCACCGTAATCTGCCCCAGAGGACTGGAGCGCTCCTCAACCACGCGCGCTCCGGCGATATTCAGCGCCTGGCTCAAATCCTTGTATGCGGAGGGATGCACCCGCATCGCGGGCATTGCTACAGCCACCAGCGCGGCCAGCACGACAAGGAATTCCATCAGCCATTTCGTCTGCATCTTCAGCTCGACAACGGCGATCGCGGCAGCCAGCAACGCCAATGCCGTGAGAGCGGTCAGCACCTGGCTGGGCGGCACGATGAACAGCGCGACTATCACGCCCAGGCTGCCCGCACCCGCGCCAAGAATGTCGAAGGCATAGATGCGCGATGCCTGTTTGCCAAAGTGTGAAAAGACGAGGCCGATGCCAAGTCCCCCGCAAAAGAACGGCAACATCATCAGCAGATAAACAGTGAGCAGTTTGGCCGGCTGGGTCTTGTCCCACAGCAGTTCGAGCGGATTAAAGGGGGCTTGTTGCGCCAAAAAGAACGCAGCAGGCATCATGAAAGCCAGTGCCGCTGCGGTCAGCACATATGCCGCGCCGAAGTGCGGAGCGATTTTTTCCTTCAGCAGCGTCAGCGCTGTGCCGCTCGCACCGTAACCCAGCATCGCCGCGCTGATGATCATATAGGCGAAGTGATGCCACAGCACGATGCTGAACAGGCGCGTCAGCAGCACTTCGTAGACCAGCACGCAAGCTGAGAGCAGGCTTATGGCGATGAATGGAGGGCGGGGCATGATTTCATTTTCCCGATCAATAGGACGTAGGGCGGGTCACACCCGCCGTGGTTGCCCGGCATCCTGTGAATTACGGCGGGTGTGACCCGCCCTACGCTGGCTGCGCAAAAGGGCGCGATGAATCGCGCCCCTGCGATATTTGCCATTGATTTGGAAATGGAACGTGTTTCACGTTAATGCCCGCCGGTAAGCGGGACGAAACGCACCGGCAAAATCTGGCGTGTCGTCGCCGAACCATCCATCTTTTTTTCTACCAGCATCAAAAACTGGGTCATGAATTGCGTTCCGAGCGGGATCACCATGCGGCCACCCGGTTTAAGCTGTTTGAGCAGAGGAGGAGGCACATGGCTTGTGGCAGCCGTCACGATGATCGCGTCGAACGGCGCTGCTTCCGGCCAGCCATAGTAGCCGTCACCTACCCTTGTTTGCACGTTGCGGTAACCGAGCGAACTCAGCCGGTCGCCCGCCTCATTTCCCAGCGGGGCTATGATCTCGATGCTGTAAACCGAGCCGGCGATTTCAGCCAGAATCGCCGCCTGGTAGCCCGAACCGGTGCCGATTTCAAGCACCCTGTCGCCAGCCTTGACCTTCATCAGATTGGTCATCAGCGCGACGATGAAAGGCTGCGAGATCGTCTGCCCGTAGCCGATCGGGAGGGGACGGTTGAGATAGGCAACTGTGGCCAGATCGGCGGGAACGAAACGGTGCCGCTCCACTCTTTCCATCGCCGCGATTACGCGCGGACTGAGAGCGGAACTGCCGCTGTATGAGGAGGTGGCGGCAGTATCGGCCGACACCTCCTCCACCATTTTGTGGCGCGCCGCATCAAACTCCCCGCCCTGCGACGGGAAGGCAAAACAGAAACAAAGAAATGCCCCCAGGGCGAAGTGGCGTTTCATAATTTGCTCCCGGTGGCTCGTAGGATGGGTGGAGCGTAGCGATACCCATCAATATATTTCCATTGAACGATGGGTATCGCTACGCTCCACCCATCCTACATGCGCTGCAGCCCATATCATGCGTATGCGCCGGGATGTGTTATTCATCCTGGAAACCCAGTTGTCCACGAAAAGCACAAAAAAGCACGAACATAATCATGCTCCCTGTTTCATGATCAATAACAACATATAGCGGAGCGCTTCATGCCGCTCCGGCATCAGCGTCTTCTTGCCCTTCATCCATGTTTTCGCTTTCGTCCGTGCGCCTGGTCTCATGCTTCTTGACGTCACCGCGAATCTTGCGTGCGTAGTCTTCGATCTTGCGTTTGGCGGCATCGAAGGCGTCGCGCAAGGCCACATAAACATCTTCGGCATGATCGCGATTAACGGCGATCTCGCCGCCCGGCATGCCGATATCGATGCGCACATTGAACTGCCTGCCCTGATGATGGTGCTTGTGCGGCACCTCAACCACCACACGGCAGGACGTGATGTGATCGAAGAATTCTTCGAGCTTGTTCACCTTGTCGCGTATGTGCGTTTCCAGCGCCTCTGAATGGTCTGTGCCACGGATCGTGATCTGCAACGGGATCTGCATGATGGTCTCCTGATATCGAACCGGATTAACGGCGGTTCATGGTTTCTTTATTTCTGTTCATGTTTCACCAGTTTGGCGAGAAAGGACAATTCATCCGCCAGAAGCTCCAGCAGGTCATCCAGCGCAAGAATGCCGGCCAGCTGGGCTGGCTTCAAGGATAGTATCGCCGCGTTTGGCAATAACAACATCGCAGTTGCAAATTTCGCTGACAGGCATGGCGTTTCCTTTCATTGGCGCATTTCAGTCAGAAAAGCACTTCAGGGCGCCTCTAAATTGTGTGCAGGTCAATAATGTCGCCAGCCGTGATGACCGTGTAATCAAGTTCCGGCGCCATGATCTCTACCACGAGATCACGCTCGGTGATAATGCCAACCGGAATCCGCGCGCCGTTGTATTCCCCGATGATCAGAACATTCGCCACACGATGCCGCCGCATGAGCTTGGCCGCGTTCAGGGCAGTATCGTCGCGCTCGATGACGACGGTTTCGTACGTGCCGGCTTCTGCAGTTGACATTGCGCTATCCACGTATACTCATCCTTAGAGGCAATTCTGTGCGCACTTGCCTGATGCTGAAGACACGCTGGACAATTTCAGCGCAAGCGTCACCATCATAAGCATCCTCGCCGGGAAGATTGTGGATGCAGGCGGGTTCACGGGGTGCATCGCTTTGTTCCTTCAGTGGGTCCAGCTCACGCGCAACAGATTCTGCTCAGGGTTATAGTGGTATTCCAGCTCGCCCTGATAAGCATGGTGCAACGCCTCGCCGAAGCCGCGAACCAGGTGGATATCGGTAGTGGTCACCAGAGTCGTGCCGTCTTTTTCCTCCACCGCCATGATGCGTTTGAGCGGGTGTTCCTTCCGTTCATGTTGCTCATGGTTGTGCACCAGACGCATGATTTCGTCGCGATGGGCGCGGAAGAACTCGCCCTTCATCGTCAGGAATCCAGCCGGGTAGTGGTCATGGATGCGGTGGCAGGCGGGGCATATTGCCCTGTGTGCGTTTGCCGGAGCTTGCAGCCACTGCCAGCGTCCCTGATGAAATACCGCGCCGCATTGCGTGCAGACGGACGGCTCCAGCAACTTGCCCCTGGCTTTGTAGGCATCGTGCACTTGTTCCTTGAAAACACCGTCGTGCCGGGAAATTTGCCGGTAGCCTTCTGGAATTGTAGTGTGCCCCATGATGGTTACTCCTTATGTTGATCACATGGCTGCAGGCCGGATGGCTGGCTCAATTTCGTCGCACTGTCGCGCTTTTCATTCCCATCTCATCCATGGCCTGCGCGTCTGTTGAGAGAATCAGGTTGCCATATTCTCCGGTGGCGGCGTTGTAAGCAAAGCAGCAAAGCGCCATTTATGATATGGAAATTTCCTTGCGCATTGATCCGGGTTTTTTGGGCAGGGTCAGTTCGAGCACGCCATCGGTATATTTAGCCTGAATCTTGCTTTGATCCACTTCGTCAGCCAGGCTGAATGTGCGTGAGGCCATACCGTAGCTGCGCTCGCAGCGGATTACACGCTCGCCTTCCTTTTCCTCTTTTTCCTGCTTGATCTCGGCGCTGATCGAGACCCGGTTGCCGTCAACCGTCACATGGATGTCACCCTTCTTCACGCCCGGTATCTCCGCCTTGATTTTGTAATCCCCATTCGCTTCCTTCACGTCCATCTTGATCTGCGGTTCGATTTCCGTTCCTCCGCGCAATGCCGGACGCATCATCAATCTGTTGAACATGTCATCCCTGTCCAGAAACGGGTCGAAGCGTGTCAACAACGGTTCAAAACGTGTGAGATCGTTGAGCGGGTCAAAACGAGTGATATTGTTCATGATATTTCTCCTTGGTGATGTAAGTGACGCATGGAACATCAAAAAACTCAGGTGGCATGGATGTTGGCGGCCTGCTTGCTCTTGGCCCCCTGGATTACTTCAAAGCAGATCTTCTGGCCCTCTTTGAGGGTCTTGTGTCCGCTCATGTTGATCGCTGAATAGTGCGCAAACAGTTGTTCGCTGCCATCATCCGGGGTGATGAAACCAAAACCCTTGGGGTCGTTGAACCATTTAACGGTACCGGTTGCCATGTGAATGCTCCTTGCTAAAAAACAGGGAATCCCCCCTGCGGGTTTCTTAAGGGATCCCATTTAATCAAGCTCATGGGCGCCTCATGATAGTTCTCCTTTCCGGGCAGCATCAAAACAGTCCTCACGCCATACGCAGTTGGCTTGATCGCATGCGCCGTCATATGCGCTGCCAAAACAATCGAAATTGCCTTCTTCGGTTTGTATCATTCTGATCAGCCCGGTTTTGGAAAGCTTGCCCGGATGAATACCTTGCGACTTGGCCATGCTGCGCACCTCTTCAATTTTCATAATGTCCTCCCGGTAAAAGTCTGAATTCCTGCATTCCGCTGTCGAGTCCCGGCACGGATTGTGTTGCCCGGCTGCAACGGCGATTCAACTACGTCGAACGCGCCGGTCACAGTGATCGTGAATACAACCATCCGGATGAGCATCACCGCCCGCTTTCGCGAAGCCTGCACGTAATACTCTCTGCTCAATTCCGTTAAACCGTGTTTCGTTAAAATAGCGCCTGCGTCGCAACACGAACGTTCCCGCAGACCCTGAAAAACATTTGGTGACCGCGAGGTTCTGTTCAGGCGCGCGATCTTCAGGCGATGAATCCGTTGCAGAATAAGTGTCTTCCAGCATCACTGGTCTCCATTGCCTGAAAATATAGAAAACCACTTTGGACGAACATTGTGTCCATAAGACCGTGGCTGGAATATCGGCGCTTTGCTGAATTTTCATTAAGACAAACACGGATTCTTCCATCAGTGTTTGTCCTATACCATCGGTCTCACACGGAATTCTGCACAGGCATTCAACGGGTTGAAACAAGGCATGCCGCTCATGCCGATGCGTTACCGAGGCATGGATCGAGCCGGAAACATCGCAATCAGGGAAGCCGGAAGCCGGCGTTCAGGATGCGGCTTCGGGGGACTCAGGGGAATTGATTGCAGGCGGGCGCGCAGGCAGGGCATGTCCGGGCGTGGCAAGCATGGGGTTAAGCGTGGATATTTACTTCAACAGGCCATTCTGAATCACATAACGGGTAAGTTCGGCGTTGTTTCTTAATTTCATTTTTGCAAGGATGTGCGCCCGGTAAGTGCTGATTGTTTTGACGCTCAGCGACAGTATCACGGCGATCCCGGTCACCGTGTTTCCGGCGCCGATCAGCTTCAGAACCTCAAATTCCCTGTCGCTCAGGATCGTGTGCAATGGCTTGCTCAAATCGGTACTGCATTCCTGCAGCAATAGTTCGGCAAGTGTGGGGCTGATATATTTTCTGCCATCGGCTACTTCCCGGATCGCTTCGACCAGTTGTTCCGGCGCAACATCCTTGGTCAGGTAGCCTGAAGCGCCCGCCTTCATCAGGCGAACCGCGTACTGGTCTTCCGCGTACATGCTCATGATCAATACCCTGGCATCCTTGTTCCCGTCGATGATCTGTTTCAGCGTGTCGCTCCCGCCTTTTCCGGGCATCGAAATATCGAGCAGCATGACATCCCACTTCAGTTTATGGATTTTGCTCAGCGCCTCGGCTCCGTCGCCGGCTTCCCCCGCGACCTCAATACCCTCTGACTCTTCCAGTATTCTGCGCAGACCCTGGCGCACAACTGCATGGTCGTCAACAATAAATACCCGGATCACTGTTTTCCCCTTCTAAAGCTGACGGTGGTTTTAAGGAATCTGGGAAGAACAGGGAATGCTGATTGACACCAGGGTACCCTGTCCCGGTGTGCTGGATAGCGTGGCTCTCCCGCCTATCATCAACGCGCGCTCCTTGATGCCGAGCAAGCCGTAGGTTTGCTTCTTGTCAGCTGGATCAAAGCCGGTGCCATTGTCCCTTATTTTCAGCAGCAGCCAGTTGCCGTTCACCACAAAGATGATCTCCACCTTGCCTGCCTTGGCGTGTTTGGCCACGTTGCTCAGGGATTCCTGGATGATCCGGAAGACCGTGACGGACTGGTCTTCATTGAGGGAGAAGTCCTGCTCCGGCAATACAACGGTGCACCCGATCTCGGTATCATGCTGGAACTTTTTTGCGTAATCCTTGACCGCCGCGACCAGACCGACATCATCGAGCAGGTTGGGCCGTAAATCGGAGACAACCTGGCGCACGGTCTTGATCCCATCAGTCACCAGTTCGGAAATATGACCTGCCTCTGCGGAAAGTTGCGGCATCCCGGCAGGCAACTTGGACGCCAGCCAGGCGACCCGCATTTTCAGCGCGGCCAGTGTCGCACCCATCTCGTCGTGAAGATTGCGTGCGATCTGCGCACGTTCTTCCGCCCTGACATTTTCCAGGTACAACGCAAGCCGTTGCAGTTCCTTATAGGACTCGTCAAGCTTGATTCCTGACAGCTTCAGTTCTGAAATGTCCGACGCGATACCCAGTATATTGATTGATCCGTCGGCCTGTAACATGGGACGCTTGACCGTAAGGTACCATTGCTGCTTGCCATCCGTGCCCATTACGGATTCAGTGGATGCCACTTCTTTGCCGCCTTTGATCACCTCGCGGTCCGGGACGAGAAACCTGGAAAGATTCTGCGGATTAGGATTGATCTCACTGTTTGTCCTGCCGATCAACTCTCGTATCGTCACGCCGTAAAAATCCGCCATCGCCCGGTTCGCCAGTATAAATCTGCCGGCCTGATCCCTGACGAATATCATGCTGGGGTCCATGTCGATAACCTGCCACATCAGGTTTTTCTGTCTGCGCAATTCGTTTTCGGCAAACTTGCGCCCGGTGATGTCCCGCACGATGGCCACGAACAGGCCGCTGTCGCCGTCCTCCCTCACGAGTTGCAATTGCGCCTCCACGGGAAAGGTTTTACCGTCCTTGCGTTTAAGCACGGTTTCAAAGCGCCGCGTTGTCTTTTTGCCGTTTATAAGCGGCGCGATGAATGCGCGGCACTCGGGCTCGGATATCAGCGGTATGACATCCGGCGGCGACATCCCGAACATTTCTTCCCTGCTATAACCGATGGTTCTGAGCGCCCCCTTGTTCATGTACTCAAACATCAGCGTGCCGGGCGAGAAGATGAAGATCATGTCCAGTGTATTGTCCAGGATATGGCGCAGACGATGCTCGTTTGCCTGTGCCTGGCGGCGGTCTGAAACATCCCTGATTATTCCAAACTCCGCCTTTTGTCCATTCATGGTCATGACGATATCCTGATTCCTGCCTCTTGAATTTTTCCGCTCCTGGCGAGGATACCCGTTCTGAGTTCTGTTTCATGCCTGTCTGGACGGCGCTGCCAAACAGCACTTGATACGGCGTTGCCGGTTAATTGCGGGAAGATGCTGCTTCGCGGCTTGCCGATGAGTTCCGATTTGTCGTTGCCGATCATGTCCGCCAAAGTCTGGTTGAGTTCGAGGATAACGCCGGTTTCGGCGTCGGTGATAACGATCGCGTCTGCGGATTGTTCGAAAACCATGCGGTATAGTTCATCGGCCTCTTTGAACCTGGTAATGTTGGTGAAGGTGAGACGCACCATATCAGCAGCGTTTTCTTCGGCCCGGTGCACCCCACCCAGTTGTGCGTGGAAGCAGGAGCCGTCGTTGCGCTGCAACATCAGTTCGCAGCTCTGCCGTTCGCCGGACTGCAGCGCGCGCATGAAAACCTGATGCCAGAGGCCGCGATCCGCGGAGGACACCAGGGTCGCGAAACGGCGATTGATCAGCTTATTGCGATCCTCTCCCAGCAGCGCGGCGCCGGCAAGGTTGATTTCGCCGATCAAGGCGTCGCGGGTGAGGGTGAGATACCCGGCCGGGGCGAATTGATAGAGGTCCGCGTAGCGGTCGCGGGATTTTTCCAGGGCGAGCAGGGATTCACGTAGGGTCTCGTTCTGCATCTCCAGTTCGATCTGATGCACCTGAAGTTCATGCAGCAGATTCTCAACGGAGCCATGCGGCGCCGCCTTTACCGGTGTGCGGTGGCCAAGTTGTGCATCTGCCTTCGTGCGTAGCATGCCTTGCTTGCCGGATTCATTGCCCATGGTGCCCTCGTAGAACCGTGCAGATGCCTATAGTCCAACAAAGTATGTGGGTGTAGCAAGGGTTTCCTTTGGTGTGCGCGGCAAGGTGAGCAGGGAAACGCTGCCCGCCCCGGAAAAATCTATCGAGGCCCTATGGGGAAATTTATAAATCAACCCCAGATGATGGCGCGGGGGAGCGCCATACCAGTCCTTGGTTCCAATTGAAGCCGCTCACCATTTCAAAATTGCCCTTCCCAGCCACATGCCGGCCAAGCCGACGAATATCATGGGCAGGTAATGCCACTCGATGACATGCATGACGGAGTCGTTCAATTCATAAAGCCTTAACCACAATGCGCCGATACTGAAGGCAAAAAGCAGCGCGATGCTGCCCGCCCAGTAATGATGCGTGCTGGCAAATTTGCGCATCACATGAAATGTCCATACTGCCGGCAATACTGCAAGCATGGTGATGCTGAAGGTGCATTCGAAACTGTGAACAGGTGGCGGTGCAGGCGGGCTATCGGCGCGCCAGGCAATTAAGATAACCAGCACAAACAGTGCGAACACTATCGCCGGAGCAAACGCGGCGCGGCGCATCTGGTGCAAGTCCGGAAACGACAGCAATGCGGCGCTCAGGCAGGTGGTAACAACGATACCAGTCAGCGCTGCGATTTCGGCAAGGAACAGGGGTTCCTGGAGTTTCAGCATCAGGTCCGGACGCAGGCCGGAAATTATCAGCGATACGCCCAGATAAACCGCTGCGACCATCGTCCATTCTAAACTCAGCACGACAGGATGGGGCGCCGGCTTCACCGTTGGCGCATCCTGCGCAAGCTTGTCTATCAGTTCGTCGATTTTCCCCATCATTTTTCCAGTCTCTATTTTTCCAGTTTCTATCTTTTCAATTTCTGGCGCAATATCTTGTAGGCGCGATGCGCCGCGACTTTGACCGCCGACTCTGTCATGCCGATTTTCCCGGCGACCTCTTTGGCCGTATATCCTTCCTGGTGCATCAGCCGCAGGATGGTCGCCTGCTTATCGGGAAGTTTATCCACTTCCCCGCTGATGGATTCGTATGAAATGGCAGATTCGGTTACATCTTCATGCAAGAAATCTTCCATTTCGGACATATCGGCGGCATGGTGCAGATGGTCAGAATAATGCGCGCGCAAATGATCCTGCAGGCGAAATTTGGCGATGGCATACATCCATGGCTTGTAAGGGCGGTTGCCGTCATAGGTGTGGCGCGCCTTGTGGATGGAGATCAGTATCTCCTGCAACAGGTCATCCACTTCGCTGGCGAGACTGAGGCGCTTAGTCAGGTACGGCCTGAGCAGGCGCGACGTTTCCTGCAGCAGAGCCGTGTAGGCGCGCTGGTCTCCGGCCTGTGACTGTTTCATCAGCTCGGCAAGATTGTCGGTGTTAACTGTCACCTGAGTCCCATAGTGCCTTAAGGGCATCTCAAAAATCCACATTTCATCCCAACTGCTGCGTTGCGCAAAAAATTTCTTGCTTACATATCATCCATATGCGGCGCTGCGAAATTTTTTGCGCGCCTTGCATTTGGGCGAACTCTGAATTTTTAGAGGTGCCCTT
>JANLIB010000056.1 GCA_024653675.1 Gallionella sp.
GCGCACAGCAACCTGATCTTTGCCATGGACCTGATGTTCGACAAGGACACCGCCGCCTTGCAGGAGGAGCGCAAACGATTTGACGCCGCGCACGCAGCCCCTCTGTATCAGCGGCAGACACACTCCAATATTCCTGATCCCGATCGCCGCCTGCGGGTAGGCTACGTTTCCGCAGACTTCAGGGAGCATTCCGCAATAAAGGTCTTCGGCGGCATGCTGACCAAGTACGATCGCGCGCAGTTCGACATCTTTGCCTATGCCAATTCCAAGAGGAGAGAAGACAGGTTCACCGATCTGTTCAAGCGCAGCGTGACGGCCTGGCGAAACATCAGCAGGATGACGGATGACGCAGTTGAAAAGATGATCCTCGAGGACCGGATCGACATTCTGGTTGACTTGTCCGGGCACTCTGAAGGCAACCGCCTGCTGGTCTTTGCGCGCAAGCCGGCGCCAATCCAGATAACCGCATGGGGTTACGCGACGAGCACGGGGATGCGGGCTATGGATGTGTTCTTTGCTGATCCGGTCGTGGTGCCGCCGGAAGACAAACAATATTTCACAGAGGAAATCAGGTATCTGCCGTGCGTGGTGGGCGCATTCTTCAATGAGCCGCTCCCTGATGTGAATGAGCTGCCCGCCTTATCGGACGGGATCATTACCTTCGGTTCTTTCAACCGCTTGGTGAAGGTGTCGGATATGAGCTTTCGCGCATGGGCGGAGGTGTTGCTGGCGATTCCCCAGAGCAGGCTGCTGCTGAAGACGGCGGAGCTGGATGATGCGTCAAACCGGGAACGGGTGATCGGGCATTTTACCAAAGCCGGGGTCGCCGCAGACCGGGTCATCATGCAGGGGAAGACTTCGTGGCATCAGCATATGCAGGCCTACAATCAAATTGATTTCGCGCTCGATCCGTTTCCTCACGGTGGCGGGGTGACGGCGCTGGAAGGGCTGATGATGGGGGTGCCGGCCATTGTCCTGCGCTGGCCTACCGTGACCGGGAGCACGTCGGCTGCGATCATGACAGCGCTGGGGCTGACCGGCTGGATTGCGGAATCCCGGGAAGAATACGTTGCGCTTGCCGTTCAAAAGGTGGGCGATTTGCAGTCCCTGGCCGCGCTTCGGCAGCAACTGCGGGGTATTTTTACTTCATCGGTAATGGGTGACCAGGTGGCTTATGCGCGTGCCGTGGAACAGGAATACCGTAAACTTTGGCAGGAGTGGTGCGCAAGGCAGCAGACAGAGCCATATGCGCCGTAGCCAGATCAATTAATAAGCGTCCGGATTGACTCCCGGTATCTTGCTCAAGTCCACCTCATCTATCTGTTCAGGTGTAAGAAACTGCCTGGCATAGTCGAGATAGATTTTTTCGCTGATAAAGATATCGAACAGATCGGGGTCGATATGTCCGCCCAGCTTGAGTTTGCCCAGGATGGTCAGCGATTCGGTGAGGGTCTTGCCCTTTTTGTATGGTCTGTCTTTGGCGGTAAGCGCCTCAAAAATATCGGCAATGCCCATGACTCGCGCCTGCACCGACATCTGCTCGCGCGTCAGCCCGCGCGGATAGCCTTTCCCATCCATGCGTTCGTGATGCCCCCCCGCATACTCCGCGACGTTTTTCAGGTGTCTGGGCCAGGGCAATGATTCCAGCATTTTGATGGTAAGGTCGATATGATGATTGATGATTTCACGCTCTGCCGCCGTCAGTGTGCCGGAGCGTATAGTCAGGTTCTCGATTTCGTCGTCGCTGAGAAAATTGGCCGCTTTCCCATCTGCATCATGCCATTGATAAACGGCGATCTGGCGAACACGTTCCTGCGCTTCGGCAGACATCGACTCTCCGCCGACATTGCAGTGCCGCAGGAATTCACGGTCAGCATCGAGTTGGCGGATGCGCGCCTCGTACTCATCAGAAGACAGAGGACAGAAGACAGAGGACAGATTGTTGTGCGGCTGTGCCGCGCTGTATTTCTCCCCACCCTCCGTCTTCAGTCCTCTGGCTTCTGTCTTCAGTCTTCTGATCTCGGCATCGCGCTTGAGCACCTCGAAACGGGTATCCACCAGATGGATACGATCGAACAGGGTTTCCAGCTTGGTCGCCTTGTCCACCACATGCACCGGCGTAGTGATCTTGCCGCAGTCATGCAGCAAACCGGCAATCCTTAATTCGCGCCGGTCCTTGTCGGTCATCACGAAATCCTTGAGCGGACCGCGTGTATTGCGATTGACCGCCTCGGCCAGCATCATGGTGAGCGCCGGCACGCGCGCGCAGTGGCCTCCGGTGTAGGGAGATTTGTCGTCGATCGCAGTGTTGATGAGCTGGATGAATGCCTCGAACAATTCTTCCAGTTGCTCGATGAGATGCCGGTTGGTCAATGCGATGGCCGCCTGCGAGGCGAGCGATTCCAGCAACTGCTGGTCGTCCGTTGAGAACGGGACGATCGCGCCGCTTTCACGATCCTGCGCGTTGATGAGTTGCAGCACGCCGATGACTTCATCCTCATGGTTGCGCATCGGAACGGTCAGGAAGGACTTGGAACGATAGCCGGTCTTGGCGTCAAATTTTTTGGTGCCGGAAAAATCGTAGCCCTCCGCCGCATAAGCATCGGGAATATTCACCGTCTCGCCGCTGAGCGCCGAGTGGCTCACCACCATGGCGTGATTGGGATTGCCCGCATCATCGTAAAGCTGGATCGGATAAAGGGTAATCGGCACGCCGCTGGTTCCGCCCATCGCCCCCATCGGCGATTTTTGCCTGGCCAGCGTGTCGTTGCGCAGGATTTCAAAACGCAACATCTTCTGTTCGGATTCGTGCAGATAGAGCGTGCCGGCATCCGCATTCGTAATGCGCTTGGCGGCAATCAGGATGGTTTCCAGAAGGCTGTTAAGATCGCGCTGCTGAGACAGCGCAATGCCAATCTCGTTGAGCTCTTTAAGGCGATGCAAAAGATTATCTGAAGGATGCATGAGGCAGTTATTAGTTGTCAGTCGGTAGGATGGGTTGAGCGCAGCGATACCCATCGTTTTACGTTAGCGGATTGATGGGTATCGCTGCGCTCAACCCATCCTACGAACCACTACTTGATGCAAACAGATCGCACTTGATGCATATCAGTAATGCCTTGCAGCACTTTCTCCATGCCGTCCTGCTTTAAAGTATGCATCCCTTCGTCCAGGGCGATAGCCAGCAATTCGGCGACGCGCGCATGCTCCTGAATGGCCTTTTTCACCGGATCGGTACCTATCAGCAATTCATGCAGGCCGACACGCCCGCGATAGCCGGTACCGGAACATTTTTCACAGCCAACCGGCCCATATAGGGTAAATTGCCCTTTTTCATCGGCAAATAGTTTCACCCAATCGGCATACAGCGCCTTGGTCGCGGCAGCCGGATCTTTCTTCCATGTCGCGGTATTGGTCAATTCGGCGCTGTACTCGGTGAGCATCGCCTTGATTTCGTCGCCGGTCGCGATATGCGATTTCTTGCAATCGCCGCACAGGCGTTTAGCGAGACGTTGCGCGAGTATGCCCAGCAGCGCATCGGCAAAGTTGAACGGGTCCATGCCCATGTCGAGCAGGCGGATAATGGATTCCGGCGCACTGTTGGTGTGCAGGGTGGCGAACACCAGGTGGCCGGTCAGCGAAGCTTCGATGCCGATCGAAACGGTTTCCTTGTCGCGCATTTCGCCGACCATGATCACATCCGGATCGGCACGCAGAAATGCGCGCATGATGGTGGGAAAATCCAGCCCGGCCTTTTTGTTGATCTGCACCTGGCGCAGTCCCTTTTGGGTGATTTCCACCGGATCTTCGACGGTCCATATCTTGGTGTCCGTTTTGTTGATGTATTTCAGGATGGAATGCAGCGTGGTGGTTTTACCTGAACCGGTCGGGCCGCATACGAAAAACAGCCCATACGGTTTGCTGACGGTAGCCTTGACCAGGTCGGAATTGCGAGCCGAGAAGCCCATTTTTTCCAGAGGCAACGGCTCACCGGAAGCAAGAATACGCATCACCACATCCTCGACACCGCCCTGCGAGGGGATGGTCGCCACGCGCAGCTCAATGTCCAGCGGACCGAATTTCCTGAACTTGATCTTGCCGTCCTGCGGCTTGCGCTTCTCGGAGATATCCAGGTCGCACATGATCTTGATGCGCGTCACCAGCGCATTGCGGTAGGTGGACGGCACTTCGATGTAGTTGAGCAGCGAACCGTCCTTGCGCACCCGGATCTGGGTCTTGGTTTTCCCAGGTCCCGGTTCGACGTGTATGTCTGAAGCGCCCATCCGGTAAGCGTCCACGATAATTTTGTTGACCAGCTTGACCAGTTCGTTGTCGGCAGCGGCACTGACATCTTCCTGGCTGACAACGGCGCCTTCCTCATCTTCTCCGCCCATGGCGGAAAGCAAGTCGTCCATGGACGATTCATCAGCCGCAAGGGCGCCACTGCCATCTGATGCGGCGCCGCCGTAGAACAAGTCCAGGTATTGCTTGAATTCGCGTTGCGAACAGACCTGATAGACCAGGCGATTCTTTGGAAAAATGTTGTTGACTACCCGCGACGCCTGGATCCGCTCCGGATCGGTAGTCAATATCATCAATCCTTCCTGGGTTTCCTCGATCGGAAGCCAGTGGCTGCTTTCGACATACTCGCGCCTGAGGTTTTTCAACAAGTCCGCCGGCTTGATGCGATCCGCCCGGTATGGCTCATAAGGTACGCCAAAAAAAGTGGACAACGCCTTGCCCAGAGCGGCAGTGCTGACCTGGAATTCATCTATCAGCACTTCTTCTATGTCGATCCCTTTGCGCCGCGCGGTGCGGGTCGCCAATTCGAACTCCGCTGCCGA
>JANLIB010000090.1 GCA_024653675.1 Gallionella sp.
GGGCGCCTCTATTAATTCAAAATTCTAAGCGAGACAAGGCGCGAAAGAAATTTTAGCGCGCCGCATATGTTTGATATGTAAGCGTTAAAATTTCTTGAGCAACGCCGTATCGCAACGGAGTTTGGATTAATAGAGGTGCCCTGTGGATTTTTAGAGGTGCCCTTTACAACCAGGGAGGAAATATGCGCAAATTTATTGCACCCTTGCTCATGTTCGCCGCTCTGCCGGCATTCGCCCACTCCGGTCACGCGGAACAAGCCATCAGCTTCATGGTGGGGTTTGTTCATCCGTTCACGGGGCTTGATCATGTGCTGGCGATGTTCGCCGTCGGGCTGTGGAGCGCCGCGACGGCAAGGCGCATCTGGCTGGCGCCGGCAGGCTTCGCGGCAACATTGCTGATCGGCGCTTTGCTTGCGCAAAGCGGGCTCGCCTTGCCTGCGGTCGAGCCGGTAATTGCCGCTTCTGTCTTGCTGGCGGGTTTGCTGGTGATGGCGCGCAGCCGTTTGCCTGAAGCTGCCGCCGTGGCCGTGGCGGCGGGCTTTGCGTTGTTTCACGGTGCGGCGCATGGCCAGGAATTGGACGCTCCATCCTCACTGGCCGGCATGGTGCTGGCGACTGCGCTGCTGCATTGTCTGGGCATCGCAGCGGGTTTGCTGCTCAAATCACGCAGCCTGTGGTGGCAGCGTATCGCCGGTGCAGGCATTGCTCTGGCTGGTGCCGGTTTGGCGGCCGGGCTGATGTCATGATCATAATGCGAAGCTACAGGTTCTCAAGGGACGCCATGGAGCATTAGCGTCTTTCAATCGAAACGGGTTCAAATTACAATTCCGAACACCCTTCATGCAAAACCAACGCGCCTTCATTTTTCCGGACATCAACCAAACTTGGCATATCAAATCATGCGGATAATTCGATCAGTAATTCTTGCGGTGCTGTTGTCGTTAATTTCGGCATGCTCAACGCCGGTTCACCAGGGCTTTATGCAGGATTTCGTCAAGGATAGCCAGCGCTCTGACGGTTCGTTTTCAAGTCTCGTGGTTAAACTGAAATACAACGAGCTGGAGAATTATCTTGTCGTCAGTCACGATTCAGGCAGCATTGATATCTGGAATACCGGCAAGCCGAAATCGAAGCGCGAAATCAAGGCGCACAAGTATCGCGCGAATTCGATCACGTTCACCTCCGACGGAAAAGCTTTTTTCTCCAGCTCCAGCTTTGAAAACTCGACCAAGCTGTGGAACGCCGAAACCGGCAAGCTGGTGCACTGGATCCGTGACATGACAGGCCCTGTCGGCGCCACTTCGAATAACCGATTCTATGTGATCGCCAACTCCGGGCAGTTTCGTTTGTTTGACAATCAACAAGGGCTGCTGCTACCCGAAAAATATACATCTGAAGGGGTGGTAACCGCGATAGCTGCCGAAGCATCGACAGGATTGATAGCCATAGGCACTGAATCCGGAACCCTGGAGCTATGGAAATATTCGGAGAACAAGGGTTTGCCCGCCATTAAAAAAGTCTCCAGCTTCAAGCCTTATGAGACGGGCAACTGGGTGGTTGGCCTGCAGTTCTCTGCCAGCGGTAAAGCGCTGTATTCAGTGGCCCGGTTTGGCTCGATTGATGAATGGTCATCCAGCACTCTGGAAAAAAGGAGATCGGTGCCTACCCTCTTGAAGTATGTATATTCAACCGCGTTCTCCCCGGATGGCAATTTGCTTGGCCTGGCAGGAACCAAAGAAAAGGTCGGGACGGGCGCCGGCTCTGTTGAAGTCATTTCGCTTGCCACCGGCAAGTCAAGCGCGTTCCAGGTAAACACAAATCTTGCGGTGGTCGAGTATCTGCCGCCGATCTCCTCGTTTATCGTGTCTCAGAACCGGTCTGCGGGAGTGTTTGTATTGCCTCATGAACCAAGTCCCTGAGTCACAAGCTTTTGCGATTAGTCAATAGACCTGAACACCACAGCACTTTGTTCTGTGCGGTTACAATCTGCACGACATTATTTGCGGACCAGTCTGCAAGGAACAACGAATGAAAGCTATCAAATACGCGCTGCTCGGATTGGCCGGTGTGATCGGCATGCTGGTGTCCATGTTCGGTCCGGTCAAGGTGCCTTTTGCCGAGGGACTGGCAAAGACTTATTACCGCTATGCGCTGGGCGCAGTGCTGCTTATTTTCCTGTTGATTCTGGTAACCGCCGGTTTGTTCATCGTCACGTTTGACGCCAACAACTTCAAATCGGAGATCATCCAGTTCGTCAAGGCGCGCACGCAGCGCGATCTGGTGATCGAGGGCAGTATCAAGGTGACTTTTTTCCCCAGACTCGGTCTGGACTCCGGCCGGGCAACGCTGAGCCAGCGCAACAGCGCCAAAGAATTCGCATCCGTCAACAACGCCCGGTTTTATATCGCCTGGTTTCCATTGTTCAAGAGGCAACTGGTGTTCGACCATATGGAGATCGACGGGGTACACGCCAATGTGGTGCGCCTCAGGGACGGCACTACCAACTTCGACGATTTGCTGATCAGCGATGAACATCTGTCGCCGTTGACCTTCGATATAGATGGCGTTCGTATCACTGGCTCTTCGATCAATTGGCAGGACGAACTGGAGTCGCAGCGGCTTTCGCTGCATGACTTGCAGCTTGAAACCGGCCGACTCGCCAATACTGCGCCCAGCAACCTGACGGCGAGCTTTCGTCTCGATTCCGAAAGAGCGCGCCTCAGCGCCAGGGTGCAGTTGAAGAGCCGCTTGTTCTTCGACCGCAAGGCAGGACGTTACGAATTTGCCAATATCGAGGGCAAGCTGCAAGGCGTTGCGGGACCGGTCAGCAATCTGGCGCTTGATTTCAAAACCAGCCTCGACACATATCCCGCTCAGAGATTGTTTGCGGCGGAGGATATCCTTGTTTCGGGGACCGGAAAGCTTGGTCAGCGCGATCTTGCAGTCAAGCTTGCTCTGCCCAGCCTGAAGATCAACAACAACACTTACAGCGGCGAACAGCTTGAGCTCGATGCGAGCCTGTCCCAGCCAAATGAAATATCATCGTTGACACTGCAACTGCCTGCATTCGAAGCCGCCAACAGGATATTCAGCGCTGCGAAACTCAGCGCCGATTTCGATTTCAAGGGCGATGCGCGCATGCTGCACGCCAGGCTGACCAGCCCGCTCAGTATCAATTTCGAGGCTGCTCCAAAATTTCAACTTGGAGGCTATGCACTCGCGCTCACCGGCAAGCATCCGGTATTGTCCGGTGAAGTATCCGCAAACGTTACGGGCAATATGGACGTGGACTATGCCGCGCAAAATGCGAAGCTCGACCTTGTTGCATTGATGGACGATAACAAGATCACAGGCGGCGTTTCGCTGAAGGATTTTGACCATCCCGCATACACGTTTGAGATCAGCGCCAGCCGGCTCGATATGGATCGCTATATTGCGGCTGACTGGATCAGGCGGTTCCGGGACGATGCCACGCCGTTCGCCCCCACCGGACTCAAGGACGTGACCCTGCACGGCAACCTGCGTGCCGGTGTGGTCAATATGGCAAAGATCAAGGCAAGCAAGCTGACAGCGGGTATCAAGGTCGAACAGTCCACGCTCACCATTGCGCCGCTTGCGGCCAAACTTCATGGCGGCGCGCTTTCCGGCAGTATCAGCGTGGCGATGCAGGGTACGCCGCAGATAACAGTCAAGCAGGATTTAAAAGGCTTTCAGATGAGTTCGTTGCTTGCAGATACGGCAAGCGTTGACAGGCTCGCCGGCAAGGGTGACTTTGCGCTTGATATCAGCGCCACAGGCGATAGCGTCGGGGCGCTGCGCAAGTCGCTGAACGGCCGTGCCTCACTCATGTTATTGCACGGTTCGCTTGCCGGGATTGATCTGCGCGCGGCGTTGCTTGAGGGCAAGAGCGATTTGGGAACCACGAACGCCGCACGGATACACGAGACAAAGTTCACCGAGAGAACCGGATTTTCTGAATTAAATGCCACCTTCAATTTCAAGGATGGCAGCGCCATCGGCAACAGCTTCAAAATGAAGTCTCCGCAGTTCCAAACGACAGGAGAAGGCGACATTGCTTTCGATTCCGGCGACATCAGTTATCGCCTCGATACCACGGTCTCTTCCACGATCAACCGGCGCACGGCTGGTGAGCTGGCCGAGTTCAAGGGTATCACCGTGCCGATCCGGGTCAGCGGCCCCTATGCCACGCCTTCCATTGCGCTGGATTTCGGTTCTGCCAGCGGCGGCAATGTTGCGCTGTTAAGTGCGGCCATTGCGGCCAAGGCCGCAGCCACAGCGCAAACAAGCCCGGCAAAAGCCATGACGCAAACTTCCAAACCGGCCGTGAAGCGTTAGTCCATTCGGCGCAGGCGACAATTGTTATAGGGCACCTAAAGGTCATTTCGGTGCAGTGTTTGGCGCCAGCATCGAATCATTAGCGGGGTTGTTGTGCTAGACTCCCACCGCTCAGCATGTTGTCATCTTAATCGTTTGTCGGGTGATCATGACATTCATACGCGGAATTGTTGATCGTATCATTTTGGTGACTGGCATCATTACGGCCGGCTGCGTTCCCAGTTTCATCGCGCAATACCGGCAGCGCGCCGGAGGCAGGCTTGATCAGGTGCTTCAGGACATTGCGCCGTTCCAGGCAATCGCCAATCAATTCCATCACGGCAGCCTTAAAGAACTCATCCAGCATCATTTTGACAGCGCTGATGCGACATTCCGCAAGGAGGGGGCGGCGTTACAGGCGATGCTGGAGTCTGCCGAACAGTTAAGACAAGCCTTGCAGGCGCTTGATACAGATTTGTTCCACCAGTTTATTTATCTGCTCACAAACGCTGACCCGCTCATTGCGCGTTCAACGTGGGAAATCTTTTCCCCGGCATTTAATCTGACCGCTGAGAGTGTTGTATTCGCATCTGCCGCTGGAGCCCTGTTATGGCTGGTGTTTCTGGCGATCTGGTTCATCTTTGCGCGCCTGATCAATATTCTTACCGCTCGATAGTTGTTCCATTCCCGATTCAGAACAGCAGGAATCTTTCCTGCAAACCAGCCTCTCTGATGCCAAAGAAAAAGCAGCCGAAGCTGCTTTTGTGGTTTCTTGTGCTGAAGGGCGCCTCTATTAATTCAAAATCCTAAGCGAGACAAGGCGCGAAGTGGGGTAAGCAGGCAAGCCGCGCAGCGGCTGCTCGCAAAGAAATTTTAGCG
>JANLIB010000092.1 GCA_024653675.1 Gallionella sp.
CTCAAGAAATTTTAACGCTTACATATCATACATATGCGGCGCGCTAAAATTTCTTTCGCGCCTTGTCTCGCTTAGGATTTTGAATTTTTAGAGGCGCCCCTTACTTCTTCTTGTTCTCGATCATGTCGTGCACGATCGGCGCAAGTATGATTTCCAGCGCATAGCTCATTTTTCCGCCGGGTACCACCAGCGTGTTGGCGCGCGACATGAAAGATTCCGGGATCATTGCGAGCATGTATGGGAAATCCACGCCTTTGGGATCGCGGAAACGGATCACTACAAAACTTTCGTCCGGCGTAGGGATGTCGCGCGCGATGAACGGATTGGAGGTGTCAACCGTCGCGACACGCTGGAAGTTGATGTCGGTCCGCGAAAATTGGGGGGTGATGTATTTGATGTAGTCAGGCATGCGGCGCAGGATGGTGTCAACTGTCGCCTCTGCCGAATAGCCGCGTTCCGCACCGTCGCGGTGGATTTTCTGGATCCATTCCAGGTTGACTATCGGCACGACGCCGATACCCAGATCTACATATCTGGCTGCATCGTATTTGCCATCGGTTGCCAAACCATGCAGGCCTTCATAGAACAGCAGGTCTGTATTTTCTTCGATATCTTCCCACGGTGTGAAAACACCCGGCTTCAAGCCGGTCAGGCCAAAGTGCCTGTTGTGCAGTTCGGCTTCTTCCTCGCTATGCACGTAGTAACGGCGTTTGCACATGCCGGTTTCGCCGTAGGTCTTGAACATCGCTTCGATCTTGTCGAAATGATTTGCTTCCGGGCCGAAGTGACTGAAGGTGTTGTTGCCGGCTTTTGCGGCTTCTGCTGCGGCGGTGCGAAACGCCATGCGATCCAGGCTGTGCAGGCTGTCGCCTTCTATGATCGCCGCACGTATTCCTTCATCGTCGCGGTCAGGGCTTTGCCGCTCGACAATGGATGAAAGATTGCCGTGCTTCATTTTTTTTTCACGGCGAAACAGGTTCTCAAACGCGCGTTTGACTGTGGTGGTTCCTGCACCTGAAGAGCCGGTGACGGCGATGACGGGGTGCTTGCGGGACATGGATGGAATCTCCTGAACAGTATTTTGAATTTTGAGCGGCGATTCTATAACAGAATGGCTTTTGAGCGTAGTGTGAGGGATGCCGCTATAATGCAGCACCTGAAATTCCTGCAATCACGCAGCAATCATGCAACCCGACTACCATCCTGAATCCCTCGAACGACAAGCGCAACAGCATTGGGACGAGCGCCATGCGTTTCGCGCCGACGAACAAGCCGGCAAGCCCAAGTATTATTGCCTGTCGATGTTCCCTTACCCGTCCGGCAAGCTGCACATGGGGCACGTGCGCAACTACACCATCGGCGACGTATTGAGCCGCTACCACCGCATGAAAGGCTACAACGTGATGCAGCCGATGGGCTGGGATGCGTTCGGCCTGCCCGCCGAGAATGCCGCGATGGCCAACAACGTCCCGCCAGCCGCCTGGACCTATGACAACATCGCTTACATGCGCAAGCAGCTCAAGAGCCTGGGGCTGGGGCTGGACTGGTCGCGCGAGGTGACCACCTGCAAGCCGGACTATTACCGATGGGAGCAATGGCTGTTCACCCGTTTGTTCAGGAAAGGCATCATCTACAAGAAGACTTCCTCGGTGAACTGGGACCCGGTAGATAACACCGTGCTGGCCAACGAGCAAGTGATCGACGGTCGCGGCTGGCGTTCCGGCGCGCCGGTGGAGAAACGCGATATCCCGATGTATTTTTTCCGCATCACGCAATATGCCGAAGAACTGCTGGCAGGGCTGGATAACCTGCCGGGCTGGCCGGAGCAGGTCAAGACTATGCAGCGCAACTGGATAGGCAAGAGCTACGGTGTTCGCTTCGCGTTTGAATATGAAATTCCCCCGAACAGCCACCCCCTCCCTAACCCTCCCCCGATGGGAGAGGGGAAGGTTGCTCTTCCTCCCTCCGGGGGGAAGTTGGAAGGGGGGAGCGCCATTGAGAAAGGCAAGCTGTGGGTGTATACCACCCGCGCCGACACCATCATGGGCGTGACTTTCGTCGCGGTCGCGGCCGAGCATCCGCTGGCGACCCGTGCCGCGCGGGGCAATCCGGCACTCGCGGCGTTCATCGAGGAATGCAAACGTGGCGGCGTGGCCGAAGCGGATATCGCCACAATGGAAAAGAAGGGGATGCCGGCGGGCATCAACGTTACTCACCCATTGACCGGCGGACAAGTGCCGGTGTGGGTCGGCAACTATGTGCTGATGGGCTACGGTGAAGGCGCGGTGATGGCGGTGCCGGCGCATGACGAGCGGGATTTCCACTTTGCAAAGAAATATGGCCTGCCGATCAAGCAGGTCATTCAAATCCCCCCCAACCCCCCTTTTGCAAAGGGGGGAGAGAAAGGCGGTGCAGCGGGCAACCCCACTTTGCACAAGGGGTGCGAAGGGAGGATTGCGCCTTTCACTACAGATGTATGGGCAGAGTGGTACGCTGACAAAGAGCTTGGCCTTTGCGTCAACTCCGGCAAATACGACGGCCTCAACTATAAACAAGCTGTGGATGCCATCGCTGCCGACCTGACCGCGAAAGGCCTGGGCGAAAAGAAGGTGCAGTTCCGCCTGCGCGACTGGGGCATCTCGCGCCAGCGCTACTGGGGCTGCCCGATCCCGATCATTCATTGCGCAAAGTGCGGCGATGTGCCGGTGCCGGACGATCAATTGCCTGTGGTATTGCCTGAGAACGTGGTGCCGGACGGTGCGGGTTCTCCGCTGGCGAAAATGCCGGAATTCTACGAATGCGCCTGCCCGAAGTGCGGTGGCAAAGCCAGGCGTGAAACCGACACGATGGACACCTTCGTCGAATCGTCCTGGTATTACGCGCGCTACGCCAGCCCGGATTGCAGCACCGGCATGGTGGACAAGGCGCGGGCGCAACACTGGTTGCCGGTGGATCAGTACATCGGCGGCATCGAACACGCGATCCTGCATCTGCTGTATGCGCGCTTCTTCCACAAGTTGATGCGGGATGAAGGAGTGTTTTCTTCGCTCACAGACCCCCACCCCAAACCTGATGGAACTACTAGCCATTCGACCAGGCTGCCAAAAACCGCAGCCAAGTCGCTGGTTATCCCGCAAGCGGGAGAAAGAACAAACGTGAAAGGCAATCTTCAATTTTTTGGAGAGGGGGCAAACGATGCGCTGCGCGCAGCTCAAACCCTTGACGAGCCTTTCAAAAACCTTTTGACACAAGGCATGGTGATCGCGCCGACCTTCTACCGCGAAGGCGAGAGCGGCAAGAAACTTTGGATCAACCCTGCCGATGTAGAAGTGGAGATGGATGCAAAGGCGCGTCCCATCGGCGCAAAGCTGAAGGCCGATGGCAAGCCCGTCATCATCGGCGGCACCGAGAAGATGTCCAAGTCCAAGAACAACGGTGTAGACCCGCAGGCCATCATCGACAAATTCGGCGCCGACACCGCGCGCCTGTTCATGATGTTCGCCGCGCCGCCCGACCAGCAGTTGGAGTGGAATGATTCGGGTGTGGAAGGGGCATCGCGATTCCTGCGGAGGCTGTGGAATTACGGCGTGAAAGTCAATACCGACGGCGGCTCCTCGATTGATGCTCATTTGCAGAAAGCCACGCGTCTCGAAATCCATTCAGTGCTCAAACAAGCGAACTACGATATGAGCAAGCACCAGTTCAACACCGTGGCCTCGGCAGCGATGAAAATATTGAATGCGCTGGATCGGCTGGCCGGCGTGAACGATGAAGTTGTCAAGGAAGGGCTTTCGATTTTGTTGCGCCTGCTTTCGCCCATCACACCCCACATCTCACAAACCTTGTGGAAAGAACTCGGCTACGGCGACGACATACTTACTGCCCCCTGGCCGGAGGCAGATGAAGCCGCGCTGGTGCAGGACGAGATCGAGATCGTGCTGCAAGTGAACGGCAAGCTGCGCGGCAACTTGCGCGTCGCGAAGGATGCCGGCAAGGCAACGCTGGAGCAGCTTGCGCTTTCACACGATGCGGTGCAGAGGCATCTGGCGGGCGCCGCGCCGAAAAAGATCGTGATCGTACCGGGCCGCTTGATCAACGTGGTTGTCTAGGAGCATGGCGATGCGCGTATCCACACGATTGTTCACCCTGATGCTGGCCGCGCTGCTGCTGGCTGGATGCGGCTTTCACCTTCGCGGACAGGCGAACATGCCATTCAAAACATTGTATCTGGATGCGGCGAATCCCAATACGCCTTTTATCGTCGATCTGCGGCGCAATCTTGTAGCCAACCGCGTGCGGCTGGCCGATTCCCCGGAGCAGGCAGACCTGGTGCTCAAGATCGTCCATGAACTCACTGACAAGCAAATCCTGACCCTGGGCGGAAGCGGGCGCGTAAACGAGTTCCGCCTGGCTTACCGCGTATCGTTGCGCGCCTATGACATCCAGCAGCAAGACTGGATCCCCGCCGAAGAGATTGCGCTGCGCCGCGATTTTTCATTCGATGACACCAGTATCCTTGCCAAGGAATCCGAAGAGGCCTTGCTCTTCCAGAGCATGCGCTCGGACATGGTGCAGCAAATCGTGCGCCGTTTGGGCCGCGCCAGTCCGCAATCAGAGGACAGAAAACAGAAAACAGAAGACAGATGAAGAACTGGCCGCTTTCTTGCGCACAATGCGCGGCCAAATTGCCGCCGGCCAATTACTGACAGAACAAACCATGGCTATCACCTGCGAAGAGCTTCCTCGCCATCTTGCTTCCGGCCTCAAGCCGCTGTATGTGATATACGGCGACGCGCCGTTGCTGGCGATCGAAGCGGCGGACAGTATCCGCGCGGCGGCGCGTTCGGCAGGATACGGCGAGCGCGAGATTTACATCGTTGAGCGGCACTTCAAATGGAACGAGTTGCGCAGCAGCGCGCAAAGTCTTTCCCTGTTCGCTTCCCGCAAACTGGTGGATCTGCGCATTCCGTCCGGCAAGCCCGGCGTGGAAGGCGGGCAGGCTTTGCAGGATTATTGCGCGAACATGAGCGAAGACGTGCTTACGTTGATCTCTCTGCCCAGGCTGGACAAGACCGCGCAGAAAAGCCAGTGGTTTACCGCGTTGCAACAGCATGGCGTGATGATTTCCGCGGACGACATTCCGCGCAACGCGCTGCCGCGCTGGATCGCCGCCCGCCTCAAGCGGCAGGATCAAACCGCTGACGATGCAATCCTGGAGTTTCTTGCCGATCGCTGCGAGGGCAACCTGCTCGCCGCGTTCCAGGAAATACAGAAGCTCGCTCTGCTGTTTCCTGCCGGCTCGCTGTCTCTCGATCAGGTCAGGGATGCGGTAATGGATGTGGCGCGTTACGATATCTTCAAACTTTCGGAAGCCATGCTGAGCGGAAACGCCGCACGCTACGCGCATATCCTTGACGGCCTGCGCGCGGAGGGAACCGCAACCGTGCTGATACTGTGGGCGATCAGCGAGGAGATCCGCACGCTGGGCAAAGTGCTGCTCGCCGCGCAGCGCGGCGGCAACATCAGCAATGCTATGCGCGATGCACGGGTATGGGGGCCGCGCACGGGTTTGATCGAAAGCGCCTCGCGGCGCCTGAGGTTCCCGCACATCGAACGCGCCATGCAACAGGCCGCGCGACTGGACAAGATCATCAAGGGGTTGCGCCAGGGTGACGTATGGGACGAGTTGCTGCAGCTCGGCTTGCGTTTCGCCAAATGAATGAGATTCTATTAGCCAGCGTAGCGTGCGCTATGCGCACGACCCAACAGCACGAAGGCATATGCCATGCAAGCGAGTTTAACCGACTTTATGAAAGTCGTGCGCATAGCGCACGCTACGCATTCTCTTTACCCTGTGGCTTGAACTGCGATTTCAAGAATGAATGAAATATTGTTAGTGATAACCAATCTGCCCGATGCGCCTTCGGCGGAAAAGCTTGCCCGCCACTTGATCGAGGCGCGTGCCGCCGCTTGTGTGAATCAACTCGCGCCCTGCATTTCCACTTATCGCTGGAAAGGCAATATCGAATCCGCCACCGAGGTGCCGCTGTTGATCAAGACCACTCTGGATGCATACCCGCGCCTTGAAAAATTGATCTGCGAGGCGCATCCTTACGAACTTCCAGAGATCGTTGCTGTCTCGGTAACAACAGGTTTGCCCGCTTTTCTGGGCTGGATAGATAGCGAAACAACCATCAACAAGGAATAATTATGCGCCTGGCTTTACTGCTGTTGCTATGTTTTGCCTCCCCTGCATCAATGGCTGAAGGAATTCTGGATAAAATATCCAGCCTCGGCAGCACCAAACAGCCTGTCTTCCTGCCAGCGGACGAAGCGTTCGGCTCGCAGGTCGTGGTGCGCGATGCGCATACTTTGCAGGCCAGTTTCAGGATAACGCCCGGTTATTATTTGTATCGCGACAAAGTCGCCTTTGCGATCAAGGACGGGGCGGTCAGGATCACGGCGGTAAATTTGCCAAAAGGCGAGATGAAGCGTGACCCCAATTTTGGCGACACTGAAGTCTTTCATCAATCATTTCAGGCCGAAATCACGCTGCAACGCGATGCAGCTTCAGCCGGGAATATCATGCTGGATGCTGTGTACCAAGGTTGCAGTGAACAAGGGTTGTGTTATCCGCCCATCACCAAGACTCTGCGCATCAACCTGCCCCAACAGAAGACAGATGACGGAGGACAGAGGACAGAAAACATCCCCTCTACTGATAAGAACAATTTGGGGGAAGTTGACAAGAGGCAGCAAACAGAAGGATCGCAAATCGCCAAACTCTTCAAGGGCGGCGATTTCTGGCTGATCGTTTCCTTCTTCTTCGGCGCGGGATTGCTGCTCTCCCTCACCCCCTGCGTGTTCCCGATGATCCCGATCCTGTCCGGCATTATCGTCGGACGCGGCCACAAGATCACCCATATGCATGCTTTCATGCTGTCGCTGGCTTACGTGCTGGGCATGGCGATCACCTACGCTGCTGCGGGTGTGGCGGCAGGATATTCCGGCCAACTGATTTCCAACGCGCTGCAAACGCCCTGGGTATTGGGCAGTTTCTCCGCAGTGTTTGTGCTGCTGTCATTGTCCATGTTCGGCTTTTATGAGCTGCAATTGCCGTCCGCGCTGCAAAGCAAACTCACCGACACCAGCAACAAGCTGCATGGAGGACATCTTTCCGGCGTGTTCGTGATGGGCGCGCTGTCGGCCATCATCATGGGGCCATGCGTGGCTGCGCCGCTGGCTGGCGCGCTGCTGTATATCAGCCAGACCCACGACGCGATGCTGGGCGGCGTCGCGCTGTTCACGCTGGCAATGGGCATGGGGGCGCCGCTGCTGCTGATCGGCAGTTCGGCAGGCGTGTTGCTTCCCAAGGCCGGCGCGTGGATGGAAGCGGTGAAGCGTTTCTTCGGTGTGATGCTGCTGGCGCTGGCGATCTGGATCATTCAACCGCTGTTGCCCATCGGCGTGCATATGCTGCTGTGGGCGGCATTGCTGATCTTCTCGGGGATCTACCTGCACGCGCTGGATGCTCTGCCGCACAATGCCAGCGGCTGGCACAAACTGTTCAAGGGCACCGGCCTGTTCGCGTTGTTGCTGGGCGTAGCTTATCTGATCGGCGCACTGTCGGGCGCGCAAGACATCCTGCGCCCGCTCGGCAACATTGGCCGCGCCGAAGTGCAAGCCCCTGCCACGGTGCGGTTTTCCCGCATCAAGAATGTTGCAGAACTTGATCAACGTATTTCCCAGGCACGCGGACAGACAGTGATGCTGGACTTCTATGCCGACTGGTGCATCTCCTGCAAGGAAATGGAACGCTTTACCTTTTCCGATGCTGCCGTACAAGCCAGGCTAAAACCGGTGTTGCTGCTGCAGGCAGATGTCACCGCCAATAACGAGGAAGACAAAGCCCTGTTGAAGCGTTTTGGCCTGTATGGTCCCCCGGGTATATTGTTCTTTGACGCCCAAGGCAAAGAGATGGAAGATTTCCGCGTAACGGGCCATCAGGATGCAGCACAGTTTTTGGCAACCCTGCAAAGGGTTGGGCTTTAACCAACACGTCTATAGGGCGCCTCTATTAATTCAAAATCCTAAGCGAGACAAGGCGCGAAAGAAATTTTGCGCGCCGCATATGTCTGATATGTAAGCGTTAAAATTTCTTGAGCAACGCCGTATAGCGACGGAGTTTGGATTAATAGAGGTGCCCTATAGAGGCGCCCTAAACATTAGGCTTGAGCCACAGGAAACTCACCTGTTCAAAATCCTCCCCCTCCTCCAGCAAGCCGGTGAGCTTGATATCGCGGCTTTTTTCTCCCATCATCGCCTGATAGATGGCGTCCAAAACATATTTACCCGATTCCATGAGCATCGTGGCATTCGCATAGGAATCGTCAGCACCGGGCAACAGGATGACGGGCAGGTAGTCGTATTCGAAGGAACCGGAACTGCTCTCCCAGTTGGACACCTTCTCCGCGCCCTTGCCGAGAATACGCAGCCACACTGACAGTGGTTTCCTGGCGAGAATTTCGATGCCCACATGAACTGTGCCTTTGTGGTCGGTTCTCAGCCGGCGAATCAGGCCGATCCACCATAAAGGATTGTTTGTTGCCTTGATGCCGCACAGATCGCCTATCTTTACCCAGGCGCCCGCAGTGCCGGGGAGCACGCCGCCAATTCCCCTGGTGCTCAGATCCGTGATGGTCCATGCCTCCGTGGTGTAATCAATGCCTTCATCGGCAGTAAGATTGATATTGGACATCTCTTTCAATGTGGCCGCATCTTTTTCGGAAAGATTCACCACATTGCCCAGATCCATGCGTGTTACCAGCCTGCTGATAGTCCTGAAGCTGTGCACCACTTCGATGGAGGCGCTAATATCCCTGCGCTCCTGATGCCGGTGCGGCGGCTCCTTTGCCCAGTACATCTGCAGGTGTTTAAGCACAGTAAGCTTGCCGTCGGGAGTGAATTCGTTACCAAAGCGCTGTTCCTGCTGGATCAGGCTTTGTTCATTCTGGTCGATAATCTTTTCTATCGCGGGCAGCGCCCTGACCCCCCCAAAAAAGCGCATTGCCGGGGTAACCTGCAGATTGCCTTCCGCCTTCATAGGCGCGCCGGGTGTGGATAGATCGATGAAATGCCCACAGTCAGGATCAGGTGAGGTTTTGAAATCGAAAAAGCTTACCAGCCGGCCAGCGATGCGGTAGCTTACCTCGATCTGATCCGGCGCCAGCGTGCCGGGGGAAGACTCATACAGCATCAGCGCCCGCAGCAATTCCCTTTGCGGACTGATATGAATGACATGCCCGGGATAAGCGTAAATCATGGTGTCAGCCAGTTGGTTGGCTTCTGCGAAGCTGTAGCAATTGAATAACCGGAACCAGACCTGCTGTTCAACCTCTATGTAGCGCATCAATTCCAGTTTCATCTGCTCGGCGCCGGCGCGCAACAATCTGACACAGATGACCGGAATGGCTTCCTTGAGATCAAAAGACTTTTTTTCCGTCTTCTGATATTCGTCCACACATAGCGCATAAGCGTCGGCTAACGCCTTCGCAAAGCCATGGATGGCTTGCCACAATTGAATCCCCTTGAAATCCTGCAAATGCGGTGCCCCCAGATACTGATGCAGCAACTCCGCCTGCAACGGTTGCCCGGTCACGTCCAGCAACTTGATGATTTCCGTGCGAAGCTCCAGTCGAAAACCCGGCGTTTCTGTCACCGAGGTCAGCCAGGAAGTGATTTCCGCCAGCGCCTTGAGCGTGTTGTCGCCGGGCAAATCAGCCAGAAGCCTCTGCGCCTCCTTCAAGTCGGACATTGGGTGGTCCGGCTTTTCTTCGAATATGCTTGGTAAAGTAAACATGTCCGATTTAATAATATCTTGTCAGGCTTGGATTGTTCATCATAACTCCTCGAAAATTACCGGTCAGGCGCATACACAGGACAGCAGTCAAAATCTCGTTCAATGAGCTCCCTCCTGAATATTGCAATCATATCGAAACACCTCATGATCTTAAGAGGAATTTTGCCATTCCTACGGTTTTTTCTGTATCCGTCATGACTCGATCTTTCTTTTTTAGGGCACCTTTATCCCTACACTTGCACAGTAAATCTGACCATCTTCGCCAAAAATATTGACAATTCAGCCTAATTTACGGCAAACTGCGGGCATGAAAAACCTTCTTGTGTTGCATGGTCCCAACCTGAATCTGCTGGGCAGCCGTGAGCCGGAGGTATATGGCCGTGTGACGTTAGATGAAATTAACGCACGTTTGGCGAAATTAGCGAAAACACAGGGCGCGACTTTATCCTGTTTCCAGAGCAATGCTGAAGCGGCGTTGGTCGAGCGCATTCAGCAGGCGCATGCCGATGGTACGCAGTTCATCATCATCAACCCGGCTGCTTTCACCCACACCAGCGTGGCATTACGCGATGCGCTTGCAGCGGTCGGCATCCCGTTTATCGAAGTGCATCTTTCCAACGTTTTCGCCCGCGAGGCGTTCCGCAAGGAATCGTTCTTTTCCGACCTGGCCATAGGCGTGATCAGCGGCCTGGGCGCGGCAGGTTATGAATTCGCGGTGCAATACGCACTGAACCATAATAAATAAAGTTTCGCAAGAATGGACAAGGGTATAAACAAACTTAAGGGCGCCTCTATTAATTCAAAATCCTAAGCGAGACAAGGCGCGAAGTGGGGTAAGCAGGCAAGCCGCGCAGCGGCTGCTCGCAAAGAAATTTTAGCG
>JANLIB010000134.1 GCA_024653675.1 Gallionella sp.
CGCCATGATCGGTTTCCTGATCGAGCAGATAAGTGCTGTTGCACGACATGCGCATGTTCTGCAAGGCGCAGGTAAGCCGCCGCTGATCCGTGTCCGACAGAAACTTCATCTTGCGCCAGCGCTGTACGATTTTCGTCACGACTTCGGCGTTCTCCTTGTGATAAAACATCTGCATCTCGGTCATCGGCACCAGCAGGTTCTGGTCGGTGCGTTCCGGCAACTGTTGCAGCACCTCGGATTTACGGCGGCGGATCATGACAGGCGCGAGTGTCGCGCCGATTTTCTCCAGGCCGGTGTAGCCGGTCACGCGCCCCGCTTCGTCCTTGACCTGATGCTCGTGCAGCAGCTTCCAGGTCGGCCCGAGCCGGTGCTGGTCGACGAACTGGACGATGGAGATCAAATCTTCAAGCTTGTTCTCCAGCGGCGTGCCGGTCAGCACAATGGCATAGGGGCTGTCGATGCGCTTGAGCGCCTTCGCCGCGATGGTGTTCCAATTTTTCACCCGCTGCGCCTCGTCCACGATCACCAGCTCCGGCGTCCAATCTGCAATCAAATCCAGATCGGGCTTGAGCTTCTCGTAGTTGGTGATTTTGCAAAAATCATCCAAGCTATAGTCCTTCTGGCGCTGTGTTCTTCCGCCGGACAGCACCCGCGACTCGCGCCCGGCAAAGCGCGCGATCTCGCTCTGCCACTGGTACTTGAGCGAAGTCGGGCAAATCACCAGCACCTTGGACACGCCGAAATGCCGCGCCAGAATCTCCGCTGCAGCGATGGCCTGGATGGTCTTGCCCAACCCCATCTCATCGCCGATCAGCGCGCGCCCGGCCCGCACGGCAAACAATGCGCCTTCGGCCTGATAAGTATAGAGAGGCGCTTTCAGCAGCTTCTTCAGCAAGGGATCGTCCGCGCCACGCGGGAATATTCCGTCCAACGCTGCTGCCCGCCTTTCCGCATCGCGCTGACCGGCGACAAAGTCGAGCGCATCGTCGTAAGCGCGCAACTCGTGCCCACTTTTCGCCACCGCTGCGACAAAGCGCTCCAACTCGCCGAAGCGGCTATCGCGCAATACCCAGCCGCGTGACTCGTCGAACAGCAGCGCAGCAGCCTTGCTCACTGCCGATGGGCAATCCGTCCCGGCGCGGAAATGGATAGCCCTGCCACCGTCGTTTCTCAGATACAGCTCGGAAAACGGCGGGTGATAACCGCGCGCGAACGCCGCCTTAGCGCCGCGCTTCTTCTCCAGCCGCGCCAGAGTGAATTCGATGTGCTTGCAGGTGCCCAGCTCATTGGTCGCGTAGTCCGGACAGGAGCAGAAATTGTCGCCCGGACGCAAACCGCGAATCGCCACGCGGTAGCTGCTTTTCGACTGCGGGTTGCCGACGCGAAAATCCGAAAAAAATGGTTCTGCTCCAAGACATTCCAGATCGAACGATTGCTCGCGCCCAAACTGACGCCGCAACGCGCGCTGCCAGTCAACCGGCGAAACATCAGCCGGAGCATGGGTTCGGGATAACTTGGGTTCCTTGATTTGCTTGGTGGTATTGCGTTTTGGTTTCATCGTGATGTGTCCCTTTCAGGAAAGATTCTACTATTGGGCGCCTCTATTAATTCAAAATCCTAAGCGAGACAAGGCGCGAAAGAAATTTTAGCGCGCCGCATATGTCTGATATGCAAGCGTTAAAATTTTTTGAGCAACGCCGTATCGCGACGGAGTTTGGATTAATAGAGGTGCACTATTGATCTTTCCGTAATTCATTACACATGCATTTTCAGCAGCCTTCATCCAGGCGAAGGCCGGAATGACAAAATCTGAATTTTTAGAGATACTCACAAGAGGTTAAACCCCACCTAACCAGCGCCGTATTTCGGCATAAGGCACCACATCGTAATCGCTGCGCCGCTGCGCCTCGCTGCCGCCGTAGATCAACGCCGCTCCCGCAACGCGCTTCCCCAATCCGCGCCGGATATTCGCGATGGAACGCATGGCATCGCCGCTCACCGTTTGGGCGGATTTGATCTCCGCCAGCGTCAGCGACGCGCCGTATTCCAGCACCATATCCGCCTCGTTGCCCGCGCTGTCCCGGTAATAATGCATATCGGGATGCTCGCCCGCATTGTGGAATGTTTTCAGCACTTCGAGCACCGCCAGATTCTCAAACAACAAGCCGCGCAGAGGATGTGCAGCGAGATGTTCCCGCTTCTTGATCCCAATCAGCCAGGCTGCCAGGCCGACATCGTAAAAATACAGCTTGGGCGACTTGATGAGACGCTTGCCGATGTTGGCGAACCAGGGCGGCAAACGAAACACGATAAAAGACGCCTCCAGCAGCGTGATCCACTCGCGCGCGGTATGCCCGGACACGCCCACATCCGCCGCCAGACTTTGCAGATTGAGCACCTGCCCGACACGCCCCGCCGCCAACCGCACAAAGCGCTCGAACTGGACGATATTGCGCAACTGCGCCACCTCGCGCAAATCGCGCTGGACATAGGTTTCAAAATAATCCCCAAGCGCCATGGCGGGGTCGAGTCCGTCCGCATGGATGCGCGGATAGCCCCCGCGATGCAACAGATCGTCGGTGTCCAGGCGCGAAACTGCGGCCAGCTCAGCGATGGAAAGCGGCAGCAACTTGAGCAGCGCCGTGCGCCCGGCGAGCGATTGCGCGACGTGGCGGCTGAGTTCGAACTGATGGCTGCCGGTTAAAATATAGCGCCCGGCAATCTTATGCTTGTCCACGTCAACCTGAATCCACGACAGCAGATCAGGAACCCGCTGCACCTCGTCTATCACCGCGCCATCGGGAAACTGCGCCAGGAAGCCTTGCGGATCGGCACGGGCAAACTCCCGCACATCCGGCTGCTCCAGATTGGCATAAGGCTTATCCGGAAACGCCATGCGGCAAAGTGTCGTCTTCCCCGATTGCCGGGGGCCGGTGACCGTCACCACAGGCATCTGCCGGGCGCGGGCTTGCAGGACGGGAAGAAGATGTCGTTCAAACATGATGGGCTAATTCTTGCATATATGAACCACAACTTCAATATTGCATACAATCCGGCAACAGGCCACTATATCGAAAATTTGCGAAGGTCAGTCCGCAATACGGTTCCCGCTTCGTGTTAGCATCACATGAAACGAATATCGGGCGCTGAAATGAATAATTTGTTACGTGGTATTGGACGGAATGCGAAATGGAAATCATTTTGATACCATCAAAAAAACCATCGCCAAGTGAATGCTACCCCACAATCAACGTACTTACTGAGCCTACAACGTATTTTTAGCTCATTGATAATTTGGGACAAAATATCAATGAGCTAAAATTTATTGTTTAATAATGAGGTAATTGCAAAACTCCCTACTCCCACTCAAT
>JANLIB010000152.1 GCA_024653675.1 Gallionella sp.
TAACCCAACATTACCAAGCCGGTGACATTCAAAGCTGTTGGGTTACGCGATGAAACTGCTAACCCAACCTACGAAAAAACAGGTGTTACACGGTACTAGCACAGACCAGAAATGACGCGCTAATGGATTATTGTGATTGATATTATGTTTCAACCTATTCGTCTGTTCCGGTTTTCTTTTATCCTGCTGCTTGCCGCCTGCACCACCGTTACGCATCAGGAAGAAAAGGTTTCCATCCCGTTCTGGCCTCTTCCGCCAGACCAGCCCCGTTTCATTTATGAAGCCACACTGCGGTCGTTTGCGGACATCATTGCCGAAACTTCCGAAAGCCGCTTGTTTCAGATGGTGACGGGGTCAACCGTATCCACCGAGCCGGTATTGAATAAACCGGCCGCCATCGTGGCGCGGAAAGGACGCATTTATATTGCCGACACCGGCACACACACCATCGTCGTGTTCGATATACCCCGGCGCAAAGTGTTCCGTTTCGGTGTGCGCGAACCAAACGACCTGAAAAAACCGTCCGGGCTCGCGCTGGATGACGAGATGAATGTCTATGTTGCCGATTCCTTGCTGCGCAAAGTGCTGGTTTTCGACAGCCTCGGACTGTTCCTGCGCGCGGTGGGAGGGCCGGAAGATATAGAGCGGCCAACCGGTGTGGCTGTCAGCCGCGATGGCGAGCGCATCTACGTCATCGATCGTGCAAGCAACGAAAGTGATCAGCACCGCGTGGTCATCTACGACAAGGCAGGAAAAAAGCTGAAGGTGATCGGAACACGCGGCAGCGGCGAGGGGCAGTTCAATGTTCCACTGCAGGGCACGGTCAGCGCGGACGGAACGCTGTACGTGCTTGACTCGGGCAACTTTCGTGTCCAGGCCTTCGACAGAGACGGCAATTTTCTGCGAGCCATCGGCTATCTCGGCACGAGTTTTGGCAGCCTGGCGCGTCCGCGCGGCATTGCTACTGACGATGAGGGAAATATTTACATCAGTGACGCCGGGTTCAATAACTTCCAGATTTTCAATCCGCAAGGCCAGTTATTGCTGGCTGTCGGCCGGTATGGAAAGGAAAATAAACCGGGGCAATATGGCTTGATAAACGGCATCGCCGTGGACGAGACCGGACGCGTGTATGTGGTGGATCAGATGTTCAAAAAGGTTGAAGTCATCCGGCGCTTGAGTGACAGCGAAGGGCAGCAGATGCTCAGGGGAACGAAAAAATAATCCCGTTTTTCATGACGATACGCTTACAACCCGGTTCAGAACGAAATATGCCGGCATCCAAATAACGGGAAATATTGGGGCAGTTATTCTTGAATGTGGGAATGCTGGCGGGCGGCTTGGCGAGAAGTGCCTGAAACAAAGAACAAGTTAATATTGGCGCGAAATGTGCTTATGATTTATAGAGGGCAGGAAAAGACAGTCAGCCAGATAAATTTGGAACAGGGAATTAGGGAATTATGGATATCCGATCATACCGCAGGTGGTTCGCCCTCATCGCCATGACCGTCTCCAGCGTGCTGGCGACATACGTTTGGGCGGACCCGCCAACCCGATTCACCAACAATGGCAGCGTTGCCAACACCCGCCACAACCTGACTCAAAGCACAGCGACTGGGGGTATCAGCGCTGTCATGGATCTCTTTCGCAATAATTACGGCGAAGTCTGCGTGTATTGCCATACTCCTCACGGCAGCCAGACGTTGCAGCAGATGCCGCTGTGGAACCGCACTATCAAGGCTACCACCTACACCACTTACGACCAGCTTGGAACTTCTACCCTGACCGGGACGGTTTCGCAGCCGGGCAACCCTTCCCTGACTTGCCTGAGCTGCCACGATGGCCAGACGGCCATCGATTCGATCATCAACATGCCCGGTTCCGGGAACTATCTGGCCAGCCAGACCACCAGCCAGAACACCGCATTCCTTGATGCATGGGACGGCGCCACGGGGCCAACCAGTCACTTTGGCTTGAACAGCAACAACAATACTCTTGGCGATGGCACAGGCACCCAGGGTTGCACAATTTGTCATAGAACAATACTTTCAGCCACCATTCCCGATTTCACGTTATTCAACATCGGCACCGACCTGACCAACGATCACCCGGTAGGCATCACCTTCCCAACGACCACCGGCGCGGGCACCGACTGGAATACACCGGGTGGAACGAAAGGCACGTCGCTGTATTTCGATGTCAACACGAATACCAAGATGGATAAGGATGAGATACGCATCTATAGCGGACAGGTCGAATGCGCCTCCTGCCACGATCCGCATGGCGTGCCCGATCCGGCCAACGGCAACCAGTTCAAACCGACCTTCCTGCGGGTAGCCAACACCGGCAGCGCGCTGTGCCTGACCTGCCATAACAAGTAAATATCCGCCACGGCGGTTCGCGCGACTTTGCAGGCCGTTAGCCTGCAAGACAAGTTGGAGTGAACACCATGAATATCCTCACGCATCATAAATGGTTCGCCCTTTTTGCCTTGGCCGTTGCTGGTTCGTTGACGACGTTCGCTTGGGCGGCGACATTCCCTACCAATTTCACCAACACCGGCAGTATACTCAACACGCGCCATAACCTGAGCATGCTTGGGTTAGCAGGGGTCTCGGCCGTTCTGCATAATGGCGCCCGCAACCAGTATGAAGAGGTTTGCGTTTACTGCCACACCCCGCACGGCGGGAACACGTTACAGCAGATGCCGCTGTGGAACCGCACCGTCAAGGCCACTACCTATACCGTCTACAACAGCTCCAGCCTGACGCAGACGGTTTCGCAGCCGGGCAACAACTCCCTGGCCTGTCTGACTTGTCATGACGGCCAGACGGCGATCGATTCGATCGTCAACATGCCCGGTTCCGGAAAATATCAGGCCGGCCAGATAACCACCCAGGACACTGCGTTCCTGAATGCGTGGAATAACTCTGGCGGCGCCCTGGACACGACTAGTCATCGGGGTATCAACAGCACCAATGGTACGCTGGGCAATGGCACGGGCAGCGATACTATCGGCTGTATGGTCTGCCATTCCCCCGAGGGTTATATGTGCTTTGACCTGGGCGCCGCTTGTGCCAACGATATGCGCGTGCTGATGGATGTCGGCACCGACCTGAGCAACGATCATCCGGTGGGCGTCACCTTCCCGGCGGCCACCGGCGCGGGCACCGGCTGGAATACTCCGGGTGGCGTGAAAGGCACATCGCTGTATTTCGATGTCAATTCGAACACCAGGATGGATAAGGATGAGATACGCACCTTTAGCGGCCAGGTCGAATGCGCCTCCTGCCACGATCCGCATGGCGTGCCCGATCCGGCCAACGGCAATATTTTCAAACCGACTTTCCTGCGGGTGGCCAACGGCGGCGCCACTGGCAGCGCACTGTGCCTGACCTGCCATGACAGGTGAATAACACGCATTAAACAAAATCGCCGTAGGGCGTCAATAAGCGTAGCGCATTGCGCCGGATGATTTCCTCCGCGATACTACCTCCATGCCTGATTACCGTCGCGCCTGGCATCCGGGCGGAACTTACTTCTTCACTGTCAACTTGCTGCAACGGCAAGGCAATGATCTGCTGACTCGTCACATCGAATTGTTGCGCGCAGTGGTCAAATCGGTACGGCAACGTCACCCCTTTGCGATTCATGGCTGGGTGGTATTGCCAGAACACCTGCATTGCGTCATCGAATTGCCACCGGATGACGCGAATTACGCAACGCGCTGGCGGCTGATCAAAATGGAATTTTCAAAAGCATTGCCGCGCACCGAAAGATTATCGGCGGTGCGCACCCGGCGCGGAGAGCGGGGCATCTGGCAGCGGCGATATTGGGAACACTTGATTCGGGATGAGCGCGATTACCGTGCGCACATGGATTATGTGCGCCTCTATTAATTCAAAATCCTAAGCGAGACAAGGCGCAAAAGAAATTTTAGCGCGACGCATATGTTTGATATGTAAGCGTTAAAATTTCTTGAGCAACGCCGTATCGCGACGGAGTTTGGATTAATAGAGGTGCCCT
>JANLIB010000160.1 GCA_024653675.1 Gallionella sp.
ACGGCTTTGTCCGCTTCGCGGAGTGTTTTTTATTACTGGATTCCGGCCTGCGCCGGAATGACGGCCTAATGGATTTTTTGGGTTCAACCACGTCATTCCGGCGAAGGCCGGAATGACGGTTTTTTACAGATTTTTCGTTTAGCGGGGTGTAGCTCAGCCTGGTAGAGTACTGCGTTCGGGACGCAGGAGTCGGAGGTTCGAATCCTCTCACCCCGACCAGGCAATTGTTGGGCGGGTCACACGGGTGCCCGGCCAAAAGTTTTTCGGACCCGCCAAATCGTAGGGCGGGTTACACCCGCCAAGTGCGCCATCCGGCGGGTGTGACCCGCCCTACATCCATATCCCGCCCTACGCCCTGTTGCAAAAAAACAACACTTTGCAGAAAACACGCTATTTTCCTTGCCCTGTCATTTCGCTTATGCATAATGCATCCTTGAATTCTCCGAGTCTTGGGGATTTTCAAAGGGTCGGTGACTCAGGTTGCCGATATAACCGGGAAACTTATAAGGAGTTTTAAATGCAAAAGAAAATTATCGCTCTGGCAATCGCTTCTGCCCTGACCGCGCCGGCAATGGCTTTGGCTGATGCCACCGTGTACGGTCTGGCGGCTTTGTCTATCGACATGGCCAAGGATGGCGCTGCTACCAACAGCACCTCCGCCAACCAACTGGTCAGCAACAACTCACGCATCGGCTTCAAGAGTTCTGAAGACCTGGGCGGCGGTCTGTCCACAATATTGCAAATGGAAGGCACGGTCGGCCTGGATGTCGGTACGACCGGAACCTCGCTGTTCAATCGCAACACCTTCCTCGGCTTGAAGAGCAACGACATGGGTACCTTGATATTGGGCCGGCATGACACGCCTTACAAGATCGCTACCCGCAAGCTGGACGTATTTGGCGATACGATCGCTGCCGATAACCGCAATTCGTTGGGTGTCGGCATGATGGGATGGGGTGTTGCCGACGCGCGTTTGGGCAATGTGATCGCCTACGTCAGCCCGTCGCTGAGTGGCTTGACCATCGCGGCCGCTTCAGTGTTTGGCGCAGAAACATTGCCACAGCCAGCAGCTCCAAACAACAAGAAGGGCACGGCTATGTCCCTGGCCGGTATGTACGATAATGGTCCGATCTACGCAGCTTTGGGTTATCAAACCATCAAGTTTGGTAATAATAGTACTGGTGATCTGGCTGCAAACACTTGGACCGCGACTTTGAACACTGCTTTGGCCTACCCCGCCAATACTATAGTGTTGTCTGCTGATGACAAGTTGACAACCACCAAGTTGGGCGGCAGCTACAAGATGGATGCATTTATGCTCGGTGCTGTAATTGAAAACATGACATTCAAGGCTGCAGCTGGCGGTGACGTGAAGAGTACCAACCTGTACCTCTCCGGCAAGTTCAACGTCAGCAGCACCGATGCAGTCAAGTTTGCATATACCAGCAGGGGCGAGACCGAGTCGGCTGGCGTCAAAGGTCAAGATAAGGCGACGTCAATCGCTGTCGGCTATGACCACGCTATGAGCAAGGCCACCACGGTGTATGCCTTGTACTCCAAGGTAACACAGGACGTGGGAACAACAGATGCTGATCCTTCGGCGCTGTCGTTCGGCATGAAGTACGCGTTCTAACGTAACTGCGGCCATCAGGTCGCAGCAACGTATGCAACATCTAACGGGCATCTTCGGATGCCCGTTTTTTATTGCCAAAACCGGCGGAATCATTTAGTCTGGGCTATCGCCTGATAAGGAAACATCATGGAAGATGTAGAAAATTTAGTTCTTGAGCAACTGAGATTGCTTAGAAACGAGATTCTCGCATTCAGATCGGAGAATCAAAGCGAGTTCGGAGAAGTCAAACACCGGTTAACCCGGGTTGAATCCAGTATCGCGAGTATGCGTGGCGAAAACGTAGGGACGCAAGAAGATGTATATCGCCAACAGAGCGTGATCGACTCGATAAAAGAACGATTGCAGCGGATTGAGAAACGCCTGGAAATTGCAGACATGTAGGTCGGGTTAGCGGCTTCATCGCGTAACCCGACATCGAATCTACGCAAATCCGGAATACTTGACGGGCATCTTCGAATGCCCGTTTTTGTTGCCAAAACCATTTGAATCATTAAACAGGAGTAATTCCATTTCTAATTTAGAAGCGCTTCCTGCGTAGGGCGGGTTCCACCCGCCATGGCGGGTGGAACCCGCCCTACAAATGCACTTTTTTTCTGGAATTGGAATAATCATGGTTACGCTAAACATTGATTGTGAAGACAGGTAGGTCGGGTTAGCGGCTTCATCGCGTAACCCGACATTGAATCTACGCAAATCTGCCCGTTTTTTTGCACTACGGTTTCAGAAAGAATGCCCACCTCATTTCATTGGCGCGCTTGACTGTCCATATGTCATAATGGCTCGCATGGAAGCACCCAAGCTGACCGATTACTTTCGTGATAACGTACTACCCAAGCGTTCGTATATTCGTCTTGAGTGGTGTACCGAAGCTCTGGTTAATCCACTACGGCGCGAGATTCAACCAGAAGACGGGCGCATTCGGCATTGGGTGTTTGTAACTGAATTGGGCAAATACTTGCGGGTGGTAACGCTGGAAGATGGGGTTACCATACATAACGCTTTCCCCGACCGGAGATTCAAGCCATGAAATTAAACTATGATGCGGCAACAGATTCGTTATATATCCATTTGAGCGATACCGTTGCCGCCGATTCGGATGAGGTCTCCAATGGTGTGGTGCTGGACTTCGCCGCCGATGGTTCTCTGGTTGGGATAGATGTGCAGCACGCAAGTTTGAAAACGGATATTCATTCGCTCTCACTATCGCACCTGCCGGTTCGCGAACTGCTGGCAGCGTAAGACATGTAGGTCGGGTTAGCGGCTTCATCGCGTAACCCGACATTGAATCTGTTGGGTTACGCTGCGCTGACCAGCGACTTGGCTGGTGTCTTTTACCAGCCTAGTCGAATGGCCATGCAAAGCTAACCCAACCTACGCAAATCCGGAATACTTGACGGGCATTTTCGGATGCCCGTTTTTATTGCCAAAACCAGCGGAATCATTAAACAGAAGTAATTCCATTTCTGATTTAGAATTGCTTTTTGCGTAGGGCGGGTTCCACCCGCCATGGCGGGCGTAGCCCGCCCTACAAATGCACTTTTTTTCTGGAATTGGAATAAATCATGCTTACGCTGAACATTGATGGTGAAGACAGGTAGGTCGGGTTAGCGGCTTCATCGCGTAACCCGACATTGAATCTACGCAAATTTGGAATACTTGACGGGCATCCCCTGAACTATTGGGGGATGCCCGTTTTTATTGCCACCAACAATAATAATAGCGGCTATATTCGGTGCAAATCAGAATTGATGGAAATCAGGCATCGCACCTGCCATGCTTGGCGGGTACATGGCGCCCCTGAATTTGCTATCGATACCATCGCATGAGTCGGGTATAGTTATTACTTGCCATGCTGTAACGCGGGGTATGTTGAATGAGCCGTTTGTTTTTGTTGTTTGCCATCGCAGTGGCGGTTTATCTGCTGGTCAGGTCTTTTCGCAGGAATGCGTCCGGAAAAAATATGCCTGGGCAGGATGAAACGATTGCCGAGGACATGGTGCGTTGCGCACATTGCGGCGTGCATCTGCCCAAGGGCGAGAGCGTTCAGGCGGATGGGAAATTCTTTTGCGGCGCGGAGCATCGTGATGCCAGTCTCAAATAAACAAAATGACGCAATCGGGCGCCGGCCGGATTCGCGCCGGGTGTGATGACCGACAAGCTTATTGCAGATTCCCCCCCCGCTGATTTCTGGCGATCCCTGCATTTCTTCAATCTGTACCGGCTGATACTGGCCGGTTTGTTCGTGTTGCTCTCCGGTGTGTTCGGCAAATCGCTATCGCTGGACGCCTCTCACCTGAAGCTGTTCTTTGCGGCGAGCGTGGTGTATCTGGCGGCGGTAATTGTGTCATTCGCGTTGTTGCGTATGCGCTGGCCGCGCTTCAACCTGCATCTGGCCGGCCAGATAGGCGGTGACATAGCCGGTCTGACCGTGCTTTCCTACGCGAGCGGCGGGATACAGAGCAACATCGGCCAACTGCTGCTGGTTTCGCTGGCGGCGGCCGGGTTGATCAGCCACGGCAGGATCACCTTGTTCTTTGCCGCGCTGGCCAGTATTGCCGCGCTGCTGGAGCATTCGTATGAAGTGCTGTATGCCGGTGGCGAGGCGGCACAGTATGTCCAGGTCGGATTGCTGTGCATGTCCTATTTCGCGGTGGCCTGGCTGGCGCACACGCTGGCGAAATACGCCGTGGACAGCCAGCAGCTGGCGCAACGCAGGGGACGCGATCTGGTCAGCCTGTCAGAGGCGAACCGTCTGGTGATGCGCGACATGCAGGATGGAGTGCTGGTGGTGGACGGGCAGGGCATGATCAAGCAAATGAACCTTCGTGCCGAGAGATTGTTGCGCAAAACCATAGGCGCGGAGAGCTTTTTATCAGAGACTTTCCCGATTCTGTACGGGCAATATGCGTTGTGGAAACAAACCGGCAGCGCGAGCCGGGATATCCTGCAATTGGATGTGGGAGTGCAGGCCAGGCTGCGATTTGTTCCGATCGAACGTGATGCGGCGCACGGCGCGGTGATTTTCCTCGAGGACATGCAGCGTGTGCGGGCGGAAGCGCAGCAGATCAAACTTGCAGCGCTGGGGCGCCTGACCGCGAATATCGCACATGAAGTGCGCAATCCCCTGTCGGCGATCAGTTATGCGGCTGAATTGCTGGGAGAAGAGAAGGACGATGCCGGGCGGCAGAGGCTGTTGCAGATCGTGCTGGATAACACCCAGCGCATCAATCAGATCGTGCAGGATGTCATGCAGCTGAACCGGCGCGATCGTGCGCAACCTGAAGTGTTTGACTTGGGCGTTATGCTGCGCGCTTTTATCGAAGAGTTTAACCTGGCGGAGCGGCTTGAGGCGGGGGTATTGGCGCCGGATGGGGTGCCGGATGTGGAGGTGGTTTTTGATCGCGGCCACTTGCGTCAGGTGCTGTGGGATTTGTGCCGCAATGGGTTGCGTTATTGCCGCAAGTTGCCGGGCAGCCTGAAGTTGACGATGGGTATGGAGGATGGCAGGACGGTATTGGATGTGCAGGATGACGGCCCCGGTATTTCCGGTGAAAACCTGGGCAAGTTGTTCGAGCCCTTCTTTACCACTGCGGCAGACGGCACCGGCCTGGGCTTGTATATCGCCAGGGAATTGTGCGAGGCAAATGGCGCCCGGCTGGAATATCATGCGGATAAGGCGCAAACAGGCGCCTGTTTCCGTATAACATTCGGAGAACCGGAGAGAAAAGGCGAGGGGCATGAACATGGCGGATAACAATCGGGCGAAAGCCCACACCGTGTTGCTGGTGGATGATGAGCCGGATATCCTGGAACTGCTTGAGCTGGCGCTGCGCAAGATGGGTCTGGAGGTGGACAAGGCCGGCAATATGCAGGAGGCGTTGAAGAAGCTGGCGGCGCGGCGCTATGACCTGTGTTTGACCGATATGCGGATGCCCGGCGGTGACGGCCTGCAGGTAGTCCGGTACATCACGCAGCATAATCTGGATGTGCCGGTGGCGGTGATCACTGCGCATGGCAACATGGAAAATGCTGTCGCCGCGCTCAAGGCAGGCGCGTTCGATTATCTGAGCAAACCGGTTTCTCTGGACCAATTGCGCGTGATGGTGAAATCCGCGCTGAATTTGCCGCACGTCGCGCCAGTGCCCGGAAAGGGTTTGCTGGGTACCGCACCCGCCATGCAAAAAGTTCGCGAGTTGATCGGGCGCGTGGCGCGCAGCCAGGCGCCGGTGCATATCAGCGGCGAATCGGGCAGCGGCAAGGAACTGGCTGCGCGCCTCATCGTGCAAAGCGGCGCCCGCCACGACCAGGCGATGATATCGGTGAACTGTGGGGCGATACCTGAAAACCTGATGGAAAGCGAATTTTTCGGCTACAAAAAAGGCGCGTTCACCGGCGCGGAAAAGGACCGTGATGGTTTTTTCCAGGCAGCGAACGGCGGAACACTGTTTCTGGATGAAGTGGCCGATCTGCCGCTGGCCATGCAAGTCAAGCTGTTGCGCGTGATCCAGGAGAAATGTGTCCGGAAGGTGGGAGCGACTGTCGAAGAGCCCGTGGACGTGCGCATCATCAGCGCCACGCACAACGATTTGGCAGAGCGAGTGCAACATGGCAAGTTTCGCCAGGACTTGTACTACCGGCTGAATGTGATCCAGATACAGATGCCGGCGCTGCGCGAACTGCGTGAGGATATAGCCGCCATCGCACGACAATTGCTGGAGCGGTTGCGCGGTGATAGCCAAGTGCATTTTTCCGGGGAGGCGTTGAGCGCCCTGCAAGGCTATGGCTTTCCGGGCAATGTGCGCGAATTAGAGAATATCATCGAGCGCGCATTGGCATTATGCTCGGATGGTGTGATCACCGTGCACGATCTGCGGCTGCTGCCGGATGAGCCGCGGCAGGACGGGCGTTACACCCTGGGAGGGAAATCTCCTCTGCCTGAATTCCTGGATCATGTCGAAAAGCAGGCCTTGCTGGAGGCGCTGCATCAGACTAATTTCAATCGTACCGCAGCCGCAAGACTGTTGGGGCTGACGTTCCGGACCATGCGCTACCGCATGGAGCGGCTCGGCATCACGGATCCGCATGACGACGAAAACCCTTTGTCCGGGCGCACGAAAGACGATGCGGATTGACCTGAAGGGCTTGCTGGCCGGGGGCGAATATATCCCGTCCCCGAACTGTGATGACCGCCCCCCAGGGGCAATCGAACTGGTGGTGATACACAACATCAGCCTGCCGCCCGGCGAGTTTGGCGGCGATGGCGTGCAGCGGCTATTCACCAACACCCTGGATATGTCAGCCCACCCGTATTACCAGACCATTGCCGGGCTGGAGGTGTCGGCGCATTTTTTCGTGCGCCGCGACGGGCAGGTTATTCAGTTTGTTCCCTGTATCAAGCGTGCATGGCATGCCGGAGAGTCTTTCTGGCAGGGGAAATTCCGCTGCAACGATTTTTCCATCGGTATTGAACTTGAGGGCAGCGACGACATTCCGTACACCGTGGCGCAATACGCGGCGCTTGACGGGTTAACCACGGCATTGCGCGCAGCCTATCCGATACGGGGCATCGCCGGGCATTGTGATGTTTCACCTCACCGCAAGACCGATCCTGGCCCCAGTTTTGATTGGGGGCGCTACCTGTCCGGCCTGTGCAAGGCATAGGATTTTGTCCATGAAGCCGGGCTCATGAATCCGGCCAGAAAAAAATCGTGCAACTTTTCGCTTGCAATATTTTTGTTAACTACTACAATTAGCCCCGTTGCATAAAAAAAATACTAGATGTAGTAGTTTTGGTTTTTTGGAGCTTATGGCCGATAGAGTATTCAAGGGAGTCAAGTATATGTCGCGTGCCGCTACCGATAGCGTTCTGCCACCTATAAAGTACGCCAATGACATTTACGATTCTGTCAAATTTTCTTCCCCCAATCCCTTCTTTTCTTCCCCCAATTCCTTCGATCAATACAAAGCAAGCCGCCACACCGGCTCGCTGGTGCTCCCTGAGTCTGCCAGGACGCTGACCAAGGCATTCACCACGGTGAATTGCGGTCAGGGTGTGGCATCGGCTCGCGCCCGCGCCGGGAGCAGGTATCCGAACAAGGCCATCAGCATTGTTGACGATGCTGCTGTGGCGCGCCGGCATGTTGAAGTTGCAATCCATTCCTGCGGGTGGCAGGGAAGATCGGCCATAAGAAAAAAATCTTTTTTGAAACCCGTGTCGCCAGATACCAGACTGGTGGCGCGTTGTCCCGGTTTTGCGTTTCATGATCCATCGGCCATGCCGGAAAATTGCCGGCAGGTTGAGGATGGACGGGGCTTAAGGCATCGGCTTTGGCGTGTGCTCGAAGTTGGGCGCAGGCTGGAGGTGTAGGTGTAGTAATCGCAGTTGTTGTATTTTTTAACTTTCATTACTGAAGGAGAAATAAAATGGCAGCAAAGAAGAAAGCTAAACCAGCAGCAAAGAAGAAAGTAGCGGCGAAGAAGCCAGCAGCGAAGAAGAAGGCAGCGGCGAAGAAGCCGGCAGCAAAGAAGGTCGCTGCCAAGAAGAAGCCTGCTGCAAAGAAGAAAGTAGCGGCGAAGAAGCCGGCAGCAAAGAAGGTCGCTGCCAAGAAGAAGCCTGCTGCAAAGAAGAAAGCAGCGGCGAAGAAGCCGGCAGCAGTAGCCAGGCCTTCGTCACCGGCTCCTTCCGCTATGGCACCTGTTCGTCCGGCCGCAACATGGCCTTTTCCTACACCGGGAATCGGCAAGCCGAACTGATCGGGCGTATCGCTGTGGTGTCAGCCCCTGACGTCCTTGTGGTTTCGATGTCTGGACAGTAAGGGGCTTACCACAGTACCGCCGGTTTTTGGGCGCACTATCCGGTGCGTGCGCCTTTTTCATCACCAGCATCTTGTTGGTGCGATTCTTTACCCTTTTTGCAAACCTCCCGGTTTGCGACTGGTTTTGTGCACCCTGAATATTTTGGCCGCCAAAGTGAGAGCAGTTCGCGCGAGTGGACGCATTTTGCTGTGTGCCAGTCCTGCTGGGGGACTGTGCGATATCGCATGCTGATACAATGACGATGTAAACTTCTGGAAATCCGGTTTTGCGAGTATCCGCTACACGGCTTGCCTGCATACCACACTTTTTCTCATCTGCTGCATTGCGTATAGGGCACCTCTATTAATTCGAAACCCTAAGCGAGACAAGGCGCGAAAGAAATTTTAGCGCGCCGCATATGTTTGATATGTAAGCGTTAAAATTTCCTGAGCAACGCCGTATCGCGACGGAGTT
>JANLIB010000164.1 GCA_024653675.1 Gallionella sp.
ATTGAGCTTTCCATAATTTACGACAAATATACTGCTGAACGGCGACATACGAATACTCCCTTCTCCCGCGGGCGGGAGAAGGGCAGGGGATGAGGGGCTGTGGGCACATAAGAACCTTATTTCCGCTCGACACCCCTCACCCCAACCCCTCTCCCGCTTGCGGGAGAGGGGCTCCAAGTGCATCAGGGTGAACTCTGTAATAAATTAAGGAATACTCAATAATTGGAATAAAATGACCCCATGCCAGAATACCGACGCGCCAACATTCCCGGCGCCACTTACTTCTTCACCGTTATCACATACCGTCGTCAGGCGCTGCTGACCGACCCGCACTGCCGCGAGTCTTTGCGCAACGCTATCGACAAAGTGCGTTTGAAAATGCCTTTCGAGATTGTTGCATGGGTGTTAATGCCCGATCACCTGCATGCCGTATGGCAACTTCCGCAAAACGACAGGGATTTTTCGCTGCGCTGCTCTCTCATCAAGCAACACGTCACACGCGATTGTGCGGCGTGGCTCCCACGGCAAAACCTCTCGGCTTCGCGCGATAAGCGGGGTGAAGGCAACTTGTGGCAGCGGCGATTCCGGGAACATCTCATTCGCGATGAAACAGATTTATCACGGCATCTGGATTACATACATTACAACCCGGTCAAACATGATTACGTTTCTAATGCGGCCGATTGGCCTTACTCTACCTTTCATCGTTATGTGAAGGAAGAAACGTACCCGGAAGATTGGGGCGGTATTGTTGAGACAAATGATGGCAAGAGTTTTGGCGGGTGATCTGGTGCGCAGGCGCACCCTACCAGGCTGAATTTGCAGGATGACTGAAGAACGTTATAACATGCCTGAACACAATGAACTTATTGGCACCGGATGATGCCTTGCCAACAGGAACGTGCGGTAACACTTTTGATGCAGGTATTATGGAGAAAGACCATGACGACTTTGGAAGTAAAATTGAATTTGCCCGACAGCCTGGCGAAAGAGGCAACGCGTATGGGTTTGCTTAGCCCTGACAGTCTGCAAGCCATGTTGCGCGAAGCAGTTCGCAGCCGTCATATTACGTCGCTTGCCGAAGCACGCCGCAAGATTGCCGCTGCGGGTATCGCCCCCATGACAATGGAGGAGATTCAGGCAGAGATTGAAACAGACCGCGCCGAGCGGCGCAAACCGGCTCCCAACTGATGTTGTGGGTGCTCGATACCAATATCGTTGCATCCGGGCTTTTATGGAATGGTACGCCGGCACGTTTGCTGGATGCGGCACAAACAGATGAAGTGGCGCTTTTTACCAGCCTCATACTGCTGGCAGAGTTGACCCGGATATTGCGTCGCGAGAAGTTCGGCAAAGTGATTGCAGCCAGCGGTTTAACACTTGATGCTTTGGTGCTAGCAGCCTGTCTGACTTGAAGAATCGAAGCGAAAATTCGGCTGAGCGAGGACAGATTTTGCCGGTTTTGCAGGTCAATAGCCGTTCTATTGACCAAAAAAGTGGTGAAATATGGACCGCTCAGGCGGATTTGCAGCCGATTTCCTTTAAGTCAGACAGGCTGCTAGGATATGCCGAACTCGCTACGCTCGTAACACCTGTTCCGATCGCACCAATGATTCTTGACGACCCTGATGATGATCATGTGCTGGCCTGTGCGCTGACTGCTCAAGCAGATTTGATTGTTTCCGGCGATCGTCACTTACTCGGCCTGAAAACCTATCAAGGCATCCGCATCGTGACTGCATCCGAAGCGCTGCAGATCATTACAGCGTAACAATAAAGACCATGCCATGACTGATACCCGCCTCCTCCCCTATGCCTACGCCCGCGACTTTGCGCTGCTGGCGCAGCGCAATAACGCTTCGGACAGCGCGGTCGAAATCCTGGTTTCGGATGCGACCAGGACCAGTGCAATCGCGGAAGTGAGCCGCTGTTTCGGGCGCGTCAGGCTGAAATCCCTGCCGCATGCAGAGCTCGAAGCGGCAATCGCCAAAGCCTATGCCGGTTCGGGCGGCGACGCGGCGCAGGTCATTGACGAGTATGAGTCCGATCTCGACCTGACGAAACTGATGCAGGACATCCCGGCGGTCGAAGACCTGCTGGCCTCGACCGACGACGCGCCGGTAATCCGCATGATCAACGCGCTGCTGACTCAGGCATTGCGCGAGGGCGCATCCGATATCCATATCGAACCGTTCGAACAGAATTCCGTGGTGCGCTTTCGCATCGACGGCAGCCTGCGCGATGTGGTCAAGCCGAAGAAGGCGATCCATGCCTCGCTGATCTCGCGCATCAAGATCATGGCGCAGCTCGACATCGCCGAAAAAAGACTGCCGCAGGATGGCCGCATCACGTTGCGCGTCGGCGGCAAGCCGGTTGATGTGCGGGTTTCCACATTGCCCACCGGTCATGGCGAACGCGCGGTGCTGCGCCTTCTGGAAAAGGAATCCGGCAAGCTGGACTTGCAGCATCTGGGCATGAGCAAGGAAGTGCTGGCGCAATTCGACAAGCTGATCGCACAGCCGCACGGCATCGTGCTGGTGACCGGACCGACCGGTTCCGGCAAGACCACTACGCTGTATGCCGCGCTGACCCGGCTGAATACAACCAGCACCAATATCCTGACGGTGGAAGACCCGATCGAATACGAACTGAACGGCGTCGGCCAGACCCAGGTCAATCCGCGCATCGATATGACGTTCGCCAAAGCCTTGCGGGCGATTTTGCGGCAGGATCCGGACATCATCATGATCGGCGAGATACGCGACCTGGAAACCGCGCAGATCGCGGTGCAGGCTTCGTTGACCGGCCATCTGGTGCTGGCGACTTTGCATACCAATGACTCGGCGGCGGCGGTGACGCGCCTGCTCGACATGGGCATCGAGCCGTTCCTGTTGTCGTCGTCGCTGCTCGGCGTAGTCGCGCAGCGTTTGGTGCGCAAATTATGCCCGCACTGCAAACGGCATGAGGGACAGTTCTGGCATGACACCGGTTGCGACAAGTGCGGCCACACCGGCTATCAGGGACGTGTCGGCGTGTATGAATTATTGCTGACCACCGAACAGATCCGCGCGCAGATACATAACCGCGCCTCGGAAGCCGACATCCGCGCCACCGCGCAGCGTGACGGGATGCGCACGATGCGCGAGGATGGCGAGCGCTGGCTGGCCGATGGCACGACGACACAGGCAGAATTGTTGCGGGTCACCAAGGACTAATTTGCAGGTGCGAATCCTTCCGTACACAATTAAACGGCGCGCCTTGCTCCCCCGCAAGCGGGGGAAGGGTCGGGGATGAGGGACGATGTGATGCATCAAAACGTGATTATTACTCAACTCCCCTCACCCCTACCCCTCTCCCGCCTGCGGGAGAGGGGTTGAACAGCGGACGTAGGGCGGGTCACACCGGTGCCGGGACAAAAGTTTTTCGTACCCGCCGTAACCCACCGGCTTCCGTGCAACCACGGCGGGTCCGAAAAACTTTTGGCCGGGCACCCGTGTGACCCGCCCTACACTAGCTACGATATAAGGACACGTCTTGCCAGCATTCAGTTATGAAGCCGTGGACACGACCGGCGCTACCAAAAAAGGCGTAGTCAACGCCGACAGCGCCCGTGCCGCCCGCGCCGACCTGCGCACGCAAGGTCTGGTGCCGATCGCTGTAGCTGCGATCACGACCCAGCTCGACGAATCCGGACAAACCAGAACGCGCTCATTCGGCGATCGTCTGTCGACCGTGGAGCTGGCATTGTTCACACGCCAGCTCGCCAGTCTGCTGGAAGCCAGCCTGCCGCTGGAGCAGGCATTTTCCGCGTTGCTGGAACAGGCAGAACGCACCTATGTGCGCGACCTGGTCGCTTCGATCCGCTCGGAGGTGATGGGCGGCACGTCGCTGTCCGATGCGCTGGCCAAACATCCGCGTGACTTTGCCGACATCTATCGCGCGATAGTTTCCTCGGGCGAACAGATCGGACAATTGTCGCGGGTGCTCTCAAGGCTCGCCGACTATATCGAGCGGCGCAACGCGCTGGTGCAAAAGGTCAGGCTCGCATTCACCTATCCGGCGATCGTCACGGTGGTGGCATTCCTGATCGTGATCTTTCTGCTGACCTACGTCGTGCCGCAGATCGTGTCGGTGTTCGCCAACACCAAGCAGAAGCTGCCGTTCCTGACCATGGTGATGCTGGGCGTCTCCGATTTTGTGCGGTATTACGGCTGGATCGTATTGCTGGCAATCATCGCTCTGGCCTTTGCCTGGCGCCGCGCGCTCAGGAATCCGGCAATCAGGCTGCGCTGGCACACCTGGCTGTTGAACGCGCCGCTGTATGGCAGATTCGAGCGCAGCCTGAACACCGCGCGCTTTGCCAGCACGCTGGCGATCACCACCGCCTCCGGTGTGCCGATACTGCAAGCGCTGCAAACCAGCCGCGACACCCTGACCAACGTCGCGATGCGCGCGCAAGTCGAAGCGGCGACAGCCAGCGTGCGTGAAGGCGTGAGCCTGACGCGCGCATTGTCCGGGCATCCGCATTTCCCTGCGATGATGATCCACATGATCCGCGCCGGCGAAATCACCGGTGAATTGCCGGCAATGCTGGAGCGCGCCGCCAATGCGCAGGAACAGGATCTGGAACGCCGCGCGATGACCATGGCGGGGTTGCTCGAACCCGCCCTGATACTCGCGATGGGTGTGGTGGTGCTGCTGATCGTATTGGCGGTGCTGATGCCGATCATCGAGATCAACCAATTGGTACGCTGACAGGATGTTGAAAAACTACTGCGCTTGCCAATACTGCGTTAAAAATTGGCTCAAAATCCTCATGTACTTTTGTGTACACTCCGGTTCTTCGCCAATTTTCGCCTTGTCTTGGCTGCGCTCGCTACGTTTTTCAACACCCTGTTAATGGTATATTCTGCCGCCGATGTGAGAGGAATACCATGAAACGCTTGCCACTGATTACAAGTTTCATACTGTTTATCGCGCTGTGCGCATCGGTCGCGTATTGGGCGATGCAGTTGTTCAAGCCGCCGCAGCGCGCGGTCGCAGCCGCGCCCCGGACGGCCCAGCCTGCCGTTCGACTCGATGCCGCGGCCAGCCTGTTAGGCGGGCGTCCGACTACTGCCGTCGCCAGCAATTTTCAGCTTAAGGGCGTAGTGGTCGCCGGTGATCCGTCCGAGAGCGTCGCGATCCTGGCGGCTAACGGCAAGCCGCCGCAAGCGATCAGAACAGACAAGGAAGTCGTGCCTGGGGTAACAGTCAAGGAAATAAACAGCCGCTATGTGCTGTTGTCGGAAGGCGGCGTAATCAAACGTGTTGACTTACCCGAAGATGCAAAGCGCAAATGATCCGGAGCGTATCGAACTGTTGTTTTCCTGCGGTGTTGATACAGCAAATGAAAAAGCCGCTTGGAGCGGCTTTTTACATTCATGTCCGTTGAATTTTGCCGGGAAAAATTGCACGATTGCTATTGAATACCTCGCCACAACACGCATTAACCCGGATAATCCATTAGAAAAAACTTCGTCATTCCGGCGAAGGCCGGAATCCAGATGATTAATAATTCCCCACGAAAGTGGGACAACATTGTGTTTTTGTCTGCTTTGCAGAGTAATTTTTATGACTGGATTCCGGCCTTCGCCGGATAACCAGCGACTTGACCGCTTGCGGGCTTAGTCGAATGGCTAGTTGTTTCATCAATGACGGGCTAATGGATTATCTCGGATTAACACACGATGCCATCAGTTGGCTTGCAAGCTGTTGCCCCCATAGTCATCCCCTCCCGGTGATACTGCCTATGCGGCCAACAATTCAGCCTTTATCGGCTTGATTCGTGCCAATTTCTCCGGCCTTTGCTCGACTTCCCACAGATCCACGGCCTGCTGCATGCGCAACCAGCTTTCCGGCGTGGTGTTAAGCAGCTTGGCGATTCGCGCCGCCATCTCTGGAGTCAAGGCGCGCTTTTCGTGCAGCAGATCGGAAACTGTCAGGCGGGATACACCAAGCCTCTGCGCAAACTCGGTCTGGGTCATTTCGAGGGCAGGCAGTACGTCCTCGCGCAGGATGGCGCCAGGATGCGTCGGGCGGCGCTTCGGGTCTCGTAGGGTCTTCATCAGTGATAATCCTCCAAATTAACATCGATGGCATCTTTGCCGTCGAATCGAAAAGTGATGCGCCAGTTGCCGGTCACCGTCACGGCATAGGTTCCCTTGCAGCTCCCCGTTAGCGGGTGAAATTTGTATCCGGGAATGTTCATGTCCTCCGGCCTCACGATGGTATCAAGCCGGTCAAGCATCCGTTCAGTTCGCACCTCAGTCTTGGCGATGATTCCCCGGTGGTCGCCCTTCTTGAAGAACCGCTCAAGACCTTTGTGTTTGAATGTTCGAATCATGGCGATATGTAATTAATTAGAATGCATTGTAATTAGTACAATTACAAATGTCAAACGGCTTTAGCTGGCAGCGAAACCACTTCTGCCCCGGCCTTCAACTTGTCCAGGTAGTCCGCCCATAGCTGCATCATCTTCCGGCGCTCGACAAGGTGAGCAGCGCGTTTGTATGCGCGTCCGTTCGGATCGCGCACGGCATGGGCAAATGATGTTCGATGAAGTCCGGGCGCACCTGTTGTTCCCCCCTTTGAAAAGGGGGCATGTGGGAATTCGAGACGCGCCGAATATGTAAATCCCCCTCGATCCCCCTTTTCACCCGCAAGGGGTACGCCGGTGGGTGCCCCGCTGCTGCGCAGCGACCCTCCCGCAGTCAAAGGGGGAAGCGGCACGGTGATGCGTCATACTGCGAATTGTTCAGAAGCATGTTCTTTATTGCGGTATCGGTTAGCGACATGGGGGTAACTCCTTCACGCTATGTGCGTGTTACCCCGCAAGTTACCCCCGGATATCAATAGACGGGACAGGGCTACCCAAGACAACAAAAAGCCCGCAATGCGTTTATTCATGCGGGCTTTCTGGACTTGCTTGAACTGCTTTGTACTGTCTATATGGTAGGCACGATTGGACTCGAACCAACGACCCCTTGGATGTCGACCAAGTGCTCTAACCAGCTGAGCTACGCGCCTGTTTTTGAGACCGCGCATTGTAGCCGAAAGCCCGGCGCGCTTCAAATAGAAACGCGCTTAATAATTGCCTGACGCCAGATTGTCGAAACGCGTGTATTCGCCGCGGAAAGCGAGCGGCACCATGCCGATCGGGCCATTGCGCTGTTTGCCGATGATGATCTCGGCCTTGCCTTTATCGGGCGAGTTCTCGTTATAGATTTCATCGCGGTAGATGAACAGGATCAAGTCTGCATCCTGTTCGATCGCTCCGCTTTCACGCAGATCGGACATCACCGGGCGTTTGTTGGGGCGTTGCTCTAAACTGCGGTTCAACTGCGACAGCGCGATCACCGGCACATGCAATTCCTTCGACAAGGCCTTTAAGGAGCGGGAAATTTCCGAGATTTCCGTGGCGCGGTTCTCGCTGGCCTTGCCCGCAGCCGAACTCATCAATTGCAGATAGTCCACCACGATGAGTCCCAGATTATGCTGGCGATGCAGGCGGCGCGACCGCGCGCGCACTTCCAGGGCGGACAGCGCGCCGCTTTCGTCGATGAAAATCGGCGCGTCATTCAGCTTGCCAAGCGCGTGCGTCAGCCTCCCCCAGTCGTCATCCTTCAGACGTCCGGTGCGTAATGCCTGCTGGTCGAGCTTGCCGACCGAGCCGAGCATGCGCATCGCCAGCTGCGATGCGCCCATTTCCATGCTGAAAATTGCCACCGGCAGTTTGCTGTCCAGCGCTACATTCTCGGCGATGTTGATTGCGAAAGCAGTCTTACCCATGCTCGGACGTCCGGCGATGATAATCAGTTCGCCGGACTGCAAGCCGGAGGTCTTGCGGTCCAGATCGGTGAAGCCGGTCGCGGTTCCGGTGATGTCGCTGGGGTTGTCGCTTCCATACAGTGTCTCGATGCGCTCCACCGCCTGAGTCAACAGCGGCGGCATGGCGATAAAGCCTTGCTGGCCGCGCGAACCTGCCTCGGCGATCTCCAGAACTTTTCTTTCCGCCTCGTCGAGCAATTGCGCGGCATCGCGCCCGGAAGGATTGTAGGAGCTGCTGGCGATATCGGTGCCGACTTCCGCAAGCTTGCGCATGATGGAACGCTCGCGCACGATCTCGCCATAGCGGCGGATGTTGGCAGCCGACGGCACGTTCTGCGCCAGGCTGCCCAGATAGGGCAATCCGCCCACCTTGTCCAGTTCGCCGGCGATCTCGAGCGCCTCGGCCACGGTGATCACGTCCACGGGTTTCATCTGCTCGCTCAGGCGCACGATCTGGCTGAAGATCAGCCGGTGTTCCTGACGGTAGAAGTCTTCGCCGGTCACCAGGTCGACGATGCGGTCCAGCGCGCCGGCTTCAAGCAGCAAGCCTCCCAGCACCGATTGCTCGGCCTCGACCGAATGCGGCGGCAGTTTTATTTGTTCGAGTTGCGCGTCCGCGTGGGTGAAATTTTGCATAGGATTGTTATCGTTCGGGAGCGATTAAGCGGAGGGTATTTTACCTTGTTGCAGGAATATGCAGGGGCGCGATTTATATCGAAGAGATTCTTGTGCCCTGCGGGTATCGCGCCCCAATGTAAAAAGGGCGCGATAAATCGCGCCCCTACAAAACATCTTTGTATTTCCTTGATACGGCGGAGAATTATTGCTCGCCGAGCACCGAAACCGTGATCCCCGCCACCACGTCGGTATGCAGAGCGATGTCGAGATGGTGATCGCCGATCTGCTTGAGGTGGCCTTCAGGCATGCGCACTTGCGCCTTCTCGACTTCAAAGCCTTGCTGAGCCAGCGCGGCTACGATGTCGGCATTGGTGACGGAGCCGAACAGCTTGCCGTCCACGCCGGCCTTTTGCACGATCTGCAAAGTCAGGCCGGCAAGTTTCTCGCCGCGCGCCTGCGCTTCAGCCAGCTTGACCTTGTCGGCTGCTTCCAGTTCACCGCGGCGCACTTCGAACTCGGCCATGTTGGCATCGGTCGCACGCTTGGCCTTGCCTTGCGGAATCAGGAAGTTGCGCGCAAAACCGTTCTTGACCTTGACTACCTGGCCCAATTGGCCGACGTTGGTCACTTTTTCCATCAATATTACTTGCATGTCCGGACTCCTCAGTGCAGATCAGTGTAGGGCATCAGGGCCAGGAAGCGCGCGCGTTTCACGGCGGTGCTCAATTGACGCTGAAAATGCGTGCGGGTGCCGGTGATGCGTGCCGGGATCAGCTTGCCGTTTTCGGAGATGAATTCCTTGAGGATGTTCACATCCTTGTAATCCACCTCGGCGATCTTGTCGACCGTAAAGCGGCAGAACTTGCGGCGCTTGAACAGATTATTGCGCGATGAGCGCTTGTTTTTGTCATCTTTCTTTTTGTCTGATGGACGAGCCATGATATTTCCTTATTCCTGAATTATTTCGTTGACATCAATGCCGGGAGATCAAGCTGCGGCGGCTGCTTCGGGCACTGCCGCGACTGCGCCCTGAGGTGGGGCAACCAAGCCGCCTTCGGGCGGCACGGAGCGGGATTTTTCTTCCTTCATCATCGCGGACGGTTCGGTGACGGCAGCCTTGGTCTTGACGGTCAGGTGACGCAACACCGCGTCATTGAAGCGGAACGCGTGCTCCAGCTCGTCCAGCGTTTCCTGGTTGCATTGGATGTTCATCAGCACGTAATGCGCCTTGTGGATTTTCTGGATAGGGTAAGCCAGCTGGCGGCGGCCCCAGTCTTCCAGACGGTGGATCAAACCACCCTTGGAAGTAACCAGTGTGCGATAGCGCTCGATCATCGCGGGCACCTGCTCGCTTTGATCGGGATGCACAATAAATATGATTTCGTAGTGTCGCATTAACTTCTCCTTATGGTTAAGCCCCCCGCTTGCGGTGCGGTGGAGCAAGGTATGTGAAAACCGGATATCAGTCTCACAGGGGCGCGCATTATAGCGAAACGGGCTTGCAGGTCAAGGTGTTTGATGCGCCGCGGCGCTGCCGCACCGCTTCGAACAGGCAGATCGCAGCCGCCGCAGCGGCATTCAGCGACTCGACCTTACCCGGCATCGGAATGGTGATCTGCCGTGTGGCGAGATTCAGCAATTCGTCTGACAGCCCGCCCCCTTCGTTGCCGATCATAAACGCGATATTACCGCGCAGGTCGCAGTCATACAGGCTGTGCGTAGCTTGCAAACTGGCTGCCAGCAGCATACCGGGGAATGTCTTCGCCACGTCCGGCAAGTCCTGCCGCTCGTGGATATCCAGCGCAAAATGACCGCCCATCGCGGCGCGCAGCACTTTGGGCGACCACGCGTCGGCGCAGCCTTTGGACAGAAACACCGCGTCGCATCCCGCCGCTGCCGCCGAACGCAGTATCGAGCCGAGATTACCGGGGTCCTGGATATCCTCCAGCAACAACGCAAAATTACTGTCAGCAGATGAAACAGCCGGCTGAGGTAAATCTACCAGCGCGAGGATGCCGGTGGGTGTTTTCAGTTCGCTGAGTTCTGCGAACAATTTGTCATCCAGTTGTGTGACCGGCACATTATTTATGCGTAGCAACAATCCGGCGATTTCGTCGTCGTGCAACGCCGCTGCGTTCAGCAAAATGTGCTGTGGCATCACTCCGGCATCCAGATACGCCGCCAGCAAATGCGCGCCATCCAGCAGGGTCTGATTGGCTTTGCCGCGTTGCCGGGCCGAACCGGCGAGCTTGATAAGTTCCCTGAAGAAAGGATTATCGCGTGATCGGATCAGTTTCATGCCTTGACGTCCTTCGGGTCTGTAGGGGCGCGATTCATCGCGCCCTGGTTTACCGCGACATCCGGGTTTTCACTGTCAATTGCCCACTGCGCCGGGTTATTGGCGATGTATTCGCGGATTTCCTGCAACGAGGATTCGTTGCGGATGACATGTTCATAGTAATTTCGCTGCCAAATTGATAGCCCCTTCGTGCCCAGTAATTGGTTGACGCTGTGCGTACAACGCGCTTTGAATGCCCGGACGATTTCACCCAACGTAGGGGCGCGATTCATCGCGCCCAGGTTTGCCGCGCCATCATCATTGGACGCGATGAATCGCGCCCCTGCGGTATTCAACAAGATGATGCCATGAATATGATTTGGCATTACAACGAAGGAATCCAATTCGATGCATGAATAATGCTCAGGCAACGCATCCCAGATGTTCTGCGCCAAGCGCCCGGCTTCGTTCAACTGCACAACATCGCCCGCCAACGCGCCAAACAAACATTTCCGTTCTTGCGTACATAGAGTTATGAAGTATGCACCGGCCTGCGAATAATCGTAGTTGCGTAACCGGACGGAACGACGATGGTGGATGTCGGGATTGAATGTCGACATATTAGATCGCAAACCGGGCGCGATAAATCGCGCCCCTACGGGATGTTCTGGTTTCCGCATTGTAGGGGCGCGATTCATCGCGCCCTGATCCGCTGGTTAATCACGCCCCTACATTTGCATTTGTATCCTGTTCCAGCAGTACGCCGATCTCTTCCAGCGGCGGCAGTTCCTGCAACGCGCGCAGATTGAGGTCGTCGAGCAGTTGTTTGGTAGTGGCGAACAATTCCGGCTTGCCCGGCGTATCGCGGGTGCCGACCACTTCCACCCAGCCGCGCGCTTCCAGTGTCTTGAGGATTTGCGAGGATACCGCCACACCGCGTATTTCTTCGATGTCGCCGCGCGTGACGGGTTGGTGGTAGGCGATGATCGCCAAGGTCTCCAGCACTGCGCGGGAGTAGCGCGGCGGTTTCTGCGGATTGAGCCTGTCCAGATACGCCTGCATCTCCGGTTTGGCGCGGAACCGCCAACCGCTCGCCACCTGGCTTAATTCAACGCCGCGCTCTTGCCAGTCCTGCGCGAGTTCTTCGAGCAGCCCTTCGATCTGGCGATTGTCCAATGGCACATCGCTGAGTTTTTTCAATTCAACCAGCGACAGCGGTTCGGATGTGGTCAATAGCGCGGCTTCGATCACGCGCTTGAGTTGCCGGGTATCGGCCAGCACCACTTCAGATGCGTGTGCTTCCCCTTCTCCCCACTTCGACAAACTCAGGGCAGAAGTCTCTTCCGCAAGGGAAGAGGTGACTGCCGGCGGCTCACCCGGCAGTAATGGATCGGCTTGTACGGACATAGATGCTCCCTAATGTTTCACTTTGCTGGATTTCGACCAGGTATTCCTTGGCCAGTTCGAGGACGGCGATGAAGGTGACCACCAGTTTTGCAATTCCGCCATCCACATCGAACAGCTTGTCGAAGGAGACGAATTCACCGCCTTGCAGACAGCGCAGGATGCGCGCCATCTGCTCGCGCACCGAAAGTTGTTCGCGGCGCACCTTGTGATGCGTGTTCAATTTTGCGCGCGCCAACAGTCCCAGCCAGGCCTGGCGCAGATCTTCCACGCTGACTTCCGGCAGTCGTTCCTTCACGGTGCGCTCGATCAATACCTGCACGATTTCGAAATCGCGTCCGGCCTGCGGGAGTTCGTTGAGTTTTTGCGCGGCCAGTTTCATCTGCTCGTATTCCAGCAGGCGGCGCATCAATTCTGCGCGCGGGTCTTCGCCGCCTTCTTCGCTGGCTTTGGGCGGACGCGGCAGCAGCATGCGCGATTTGATCTCGATCAGCACCGCCGCCATCAGCAGATACTCCGCCGCCAGCTCCAGACGATGCTGTTGCATCAGCTCGATGTAAGTCATGTATTGCCGGGTCAATTGCGCCATCGAAATATCCAGCACATCGAGGTTGTGCTTGCGGATCAGGTACAGCAACAGATCCAGCGGCCCCTGAAAGGTTTCCAGCACCAGTTCCAGCGCGTCCGGCGGGATGTACAGATCCTGCGGAAATTCCAGCAATGGTTCGCCGTGGATGCGGGCGATGGCATGAGGCGCGGGTTGGTGATCGTTCATCGTTCAAACTCCGCACGCGGAAGACCAGATTGGCGAATGATGGAAAGCAAAGTACCGATGCGTATCTCGGCATGATTAGGAACCGGAACGGTAATCGTGGTGGTATCGAGTTTCTTCTGCATCACAATATGACTGCCGCGCTGCCTAACATCTACAAAGCCATGCAGCGAGAGAATGGCGCACACTGCCTTGCCGGAAAGTACGGCAAGTTTAGGCAACCGCGACCTCTAAGCGCGTCACATATACTTCATTGTGCAAACGTCCATGAATCTCTTCCGGAGCGGCGCATTCCAAAAACAATTCGACCGCCTCGCGCAAATTGCTGCGAGCCTGGTCAACACTATCACCCTGACTCGCGACATCCAGTTCCGGGCAAAGTGCCGCATACCCATCGCCATCGCGCTCAATGATTGCCGTAAATTGGTAATTCATATCTATCCTCTCGCATGCATGGGTCAAGTATAACTCAGCCCCATCGCCTCGCGCACGTCGCGCATGGTCTCGGCGGCGAGTTTGCGCGCCTTTTCGCAGCCGTCGGCGATGATGTTGCGCACCAGCGCCGGGTCGTCCAGGTAGAGCTGCGCGCGTTCACGCATCGGGCGTTGTTCTTCGAGCACCGCATCGATCACCGGCTGTTTGCACTCGATGCAGCCTATGCCCGCGCTCTTGCAGCCTTTTATCACCCATTGTTTCGTATCTTCGCCGGAATATACCTGGTGCAGCGGCCACACCGGGCACTTGCCGGGATCGCCGGGATCGCTGCGGCGGATGCGCGCCGGGTCGGTCGGCATGGTGCGGATCTTCTTGCTGACACTTGCCTCGTCTTCGCGCAAGCTGATGGTGTTGTTGTATGACTTGGACATTTTCTGCCCGTCCAGTCCGGGCATCTTCGACGAGGCGGTAAGCATCGCTCGCGGCTCGGACAGTATCATTTTGCCGCTGCCTTCCAGATAACCGAACAAACGCTCGCGGTCGCCGTGGCTCAGGCTCTGCTGCTCGTTCAGCAATGATTGGGCTGATTGCAGCGCATCGTTGTCGCCCTGTTCCTGATAGCGCAAGCGCAGCTCGGAATACAGCCTGGATTTTTTGCTGCCAAGTTTCTTTACCGCAGCTCCGGCCTTTTCCTCAAAACCCGGTTCGCGCCCATAGATATGATTGAAACGGCGCGCGATCTCGCGGGTGAATTCGACGTGCGGCACCTGGTCTTCGCCGACCGGCACCTGCGTGGCGCGGTAAATCAGGATATCCGCGCTTTGCAGCAACGGATAACCGAGAAAACCATAAGTGCTCAGGTCTTTTTCAGAAAGCTTTTCCTGCTGGTCCTTGTAAGTCGGCACACGCTCCAGCCAGCCCAGCGGCGTGATCATCGACAGCAGCAGATGCAACTCGGCGTGTTCCGGCACCCTGGATTGAATGAACAGCGTGGTGCGCGCGGGATCGACCCCGGCGGCCAGCCAATCCACCACCATGTCCCACACATTCTGTTCGATGATATGCGGCGTGTCGTAATGCGTGGTCAGCGCGTGCCAGTCGGCCACAAAGAACAGGCATTCATATTGGCTCTGCATCTGCACCCAGTTCTTCAGCACCCCGTGGTAATGTCCCAGATGCAAATTTCCGGTGGGGCGCATTCCCGATAACACACGTTCGATGAACATAATTCTGTTTATAGCCCAAAAATGAGTTCAAGCATGCCTGTCACCATGCTTACCAGCGGCCATAATATCAGCCCCAGCAAATTTGTCATAAGCAGGAAGATCAGGATGAAGATGCCATACGGTTCGATCTTCGCCAGCTGGAACGCCTGCCGGTGCGGCAACAGGCTTACGGCAACGCGTCCGCCATCCAGCGGCGGCAACGGGATCAGGTTCAGCACCATCAATATTACGTTGATCTGGATCCCGATCTGCGCCATGCCTTGCAACGGCATGGAAAAATAACTGCCCTGCATCTCCATCCCCAGCCTGGCGAGCATGGCCCAACCCAGCGCCATGACCAGATTCGAGGCCGGTCCGGCGACCGCCACCCACAGCATGTCCTTCTTGGGATTGCGCAACGCGGAGAAATTCACCGGCACCGGTTTGGCCCAGCCGAACAGGATGCCGCCCAGCGCCAGGGTCAGCAGCGGCAGCAGTATCGTGCCGACCGGATCGATATGGCGCATCGGGTTCAGACTGATGCGCCCCTGCTGAAAAGCGGTCATATCGCCAAAATGCCGCGCCACATAGCCATGCGCCGCCTCATGCAGGGTAATGGCAAAAAGTATCGGGATTGCCGCAAGCGCGATGGTCTGTATCAGTTGTTCTATTTGCATTTATTTTCCGATTCCATAATTTTGCGTAGGTTTGCGGGTCACACCCGCCATTCCGATAACTACGTTTCTTCGATTCCGAAAGGTGCGATGTCGCCTTTGCCGCGCCTTACCAGCACCGGCGCATCTCCGGTCAGGTCGATCACAGTAGTGAAATCCAGCCCTACCGCGCCGCCGTCGATCACCAGGTCTACTTCCTTTTCGAGCAATTCGCGAATGTTTCCGGCATCATTCAGCGGCATTTCTTCATCCGGCAGGATCAGCGTGGTGCTCAGCAGCGGCTCGCCCAATTCCCTCAGCAGCGCCAGCGCCACCGGATGATCGGGGATGCGCATGCCTATCGTGCTGCGCTTGGGATGCTGCAGGCGCTTCGGCACTTCTTTGGTCGCTTCCAGGATAAAGGTGTAGCTGCCCGGCGTGTTGTTTTTCAGCAGGCGGAACTGCACGTTGTCCACGCGCGCGTAGCGCGAGATTTCGGATAAATCGCGGCACATCAGCGTCATGTGATGATGCTCATCCAGCTTGCGTATCCGTCGGATGCGCGCCACGGCGTCTTTGTCGTCCAGATGACAGCCCAGCGCATAACAGGAATCGGTGGGGTATACCACGATGCCGCCTCCGCGCAGGACATTCGCCGCCTGATGGATCAGGCGCGGGTTTGGGTTGTCGGGGTGAATGGTGAAGAATTGGGACATGTTTAGCTACCCTCTCCCGCAAGCGGGAGAGGGGCTGGGGGTGAGGGTCTCTATTTTGGAATTTAACCCGTTCAATGAAAACGCTTCCCAAACCGGCCTGCAGCCCAGCGGGAAATCCGGCAGCCGCCCCATGTCGCGGTAGCTCTCGCCCGGCCCGTGAAAATCCGAACCGCACGAACACAGCAAATTGAATTCTTCGGCATAACGCGCAAACTCGGCATACTGTTCCGGCGTGTGGCTGCCGGAAATAACCTCTATCGCCCGCCCGCCGCATGCGATGAACTCGGCGAGCAATTCGCGCATGGTCTTGTTGCCCATGCCGCCGCGCCCGGACATATAGCGACCGGGATGCGCCAGCACTGCCACGCCGCCGCTGCCGCGTATCCATTCCACCGCATCTTCCAGCATCGCCCATTTATGCGGCACATATCCCGGCTTGCCCTTCACCAGATACCGGTTGAACACGCTCTTCACGTCCTTGCATTGCCCGGACTCCACCAGGAAGCGCGCGAAGTGGGTGCGGCTTATCAAGTTGGGATTATCCGCATAACGATATGCGCCTTCCAGCGCGCCGGCTATGCCGGACTTGGCTAATTCATCGGCCATTTTTTTCGCGCGTTCGCTGCGTCCGCTGCGCACGCTGCGCAGGCCTTCGACCAACGGCGGATAATCCGGAGAAATATTCAGACCGACGATGTGCAGGGTATGAGTGCGCCACGACACGGATATCTCCGCGCCGTTGATGAAAGCCATGCCGTGCCGTGCCGCTGCGGCGCGCGCCTCGTCCAGGCCATCGACGTCATCGTGATCGGTCAGCGCCAACACCTTCACACCGCGCACGGCCGCGCGATCCACCAGTTCGGCAGGGGTAAGCGTGCCGTCGGAAATATTGGAATGGCAATGCAGGTCGTAATCCAGCATCAAATTCCGCCGCTGCCTTTCTTCATGACCTTCCCCTCTTCGGCGCGCTTGCGGCGCAACTCCATGGGATCGGCGATCAACGGGCGATAGATCTCGATGCGATCCCTGTCGCGCAGCACCGCATCTGCTCTGGTCAGCTTGCCGAATATTCCCAGCTTGTTGACGGCCAGGTCGATCTCGGGATGCTTGTCGAGCACCCCGCTGAACTTGATGGCATCGGCCACTGTCGTCCCTTCCGGCACTTGCCGCGTAAACAGAATCTGTTCATTGGGCAGGGCGTACACAACCTCTACTCTGATGTCGCTCATGTGTTCGTATAGACCTCTTCTGCGCGGCGGATAAATGCATCCACGAAATTATTGGCTATGTAATGAAACACCGGCCCGACCAGTTTTTCCAGCAACTTGCTGGAAAACTCGTAGTGCAGGCGGAACTCTATTTTACAGGCAGATGGGTTCAACGGTATGAATCTCCAGTCACCGTCCAGATGTCTGAACGGCCCATCCAGCAGAGTAAGGTCTATACGGTGCGGCGGTGTGCGCTCGTTCCTGGTGGTGAAACTCTGTCTGATATGGTGATAATTGATATGCACCGTGGCATGCACCGTCGTGCCATCCGGTCCGGAGACGCTGGCCCCGCCGCACCAGGGAAGAAACTGCGGGTATTCCTCCACGCGATCCACCAGATTGAACATCTGTTCGGCGCTGTAAGGAACCAGCACTGATTTTTCTACTAGCGCCATTGCTTGTCAAAGTTGCAATTCCAAAGGCTGGTAGAATAGCCGAACACACCGCAAAGCACACTAGGAACCTCTGATTAAACCCACCATGAACCGCGTTACTGCCAAATTTGTGATGGATGCTAGAAGCGAGCCGCGTCGAATAGCCGTAGCATATTCGCAAGGCGAGCGACAACGCAGACGCACAAATTTGGCGCAACCAGTAAAGGCACTTCCTTTGCGGGCGGTCTGCGGCGTCATGCTCCTAGCGAAGGGGATGGCCATTCGCGTCGTCGCCTTCCTTGCATCCCATCCCGCAAAGGCAAGTGCGCGGTCATGCTGGGTTTAATCAGAGGTTCCAAATGAGTATTATCCAGAACAAAAAGGCTTACCACGAATACTTCATCGAGGATAAATATGAAGCGGGCATCATGCTGGAAGGCTGGGAAGTCAAGGCTATCCGCGCCGGGCGCGCGCAACTCAAGGAAGCTTACGTCATAGTCAAGGATAGCGAGCTGTATCTGATCGGCTCGCACATCAGCCCGTTGCTCAACGCCTCCACGCACGTCCATCCAGACCCGGTGCGCACCCGCAAACTGCTGCTGCACAAAACCGAGATCGACAGGATCATCGGCAAAGTACAACGCGCCGGCTACACCCTGATGCCGCTGGACATGCACTACAAGGCTGGCCGCGTCAAACTGGAAATCGGTCTTGCCAAGGGAAAGAAGCAACATGACAAGCGCGCAACCGAGAAAGAACGGGCTGGCAAAATGGAAGCGCAACAGGCGATGAAAAAATTACGGCGCGGGTAACCATATCCGCATGGCTGTAGGGACGCGATTCATCGCGCCCTGATTTTTCGTTGCAACAGAGTAAAGGGCGCGATGAATCGCGCCCCTACAATCGCGAACCACGCCCAAGGGAAAGTAGCCACTGCTATGACCGCCGACAACAAACCACAAACCGCCTATCTCGCCGGAGGCTGCTTCTGGGGCATGGAAGAACTTGCGCGCCAGATCCCCGGCGTACTGGAGACCGAAGCCGGTTATACCGGCGGCAACACACCGGATGCACGCTACGAGCAGGTAAAGACCGGCGACACCGGCCATGCCGAATCGCTGAAAGTCGTGTTCGACCCGCAACAACTCAGTTACCGCCATCTGCTGTTCGAATTCTTCCGCATGCACGACCCGACCTCGCGCAACCGCCAGGGCAACGACATCGGCACGCAATACCGCTCGGCGATCTTTTATGTCAGCGAAGAACAGAAACGCATCGCCGAAGAAGTCATCCAGACCGTGGATGCCTCAGGCGACTGGAAGGCCACAGTCGTCACCGAAGTCGTGCCGTTCAAGGAGTTCTACCGCGCCGAGGAATATCATCAGAAATATCTGGTCAAGAATCGCGGCGGATATACCTGCCACTACATCAGGCGGATGAAACTGGGAGAGTAGATTTATGTCGCTATGTATAACGTTAGACATGAGGCGGCGAGGCGCGCTAGAATTACCTTATTAGTTTTGAATGGAGTTTAAGTCATGAACACACAACTCTTACAACAAGCCAGTGTGCTCGACACTGACGAGCAGATTGAACTGGTTGAGGCCATCTGGGACGGCATCGTTAGTCGGGGTGCCGTACCCTCGTTGACAGAAGCGCAGAAAACAGAACTCGACCGCCGCCTCGCAGACCATCTTGCCAACCCAAACGATGTGATTCCATGGAGTGAAGTTAAAGCTGCCGCTCTTGCCAAAATCAGGCAATGAACCTGCCCGTTTCTTTTCATCGTGCCGCAAGCACAGAGTTCATCGAAGCAAGTGCATGGTATGAAAGCAAGCGACTTGGCCTTGCTCTTGAGTTCATGGCCGAGATTGACCGTTGCGTATCGCGGGCATCTGAACACCCTCTCCAGTTTGCCGTTGTTCGCGAGGACATTCGGCGTGTCGTCGCCAATCGTTTTCCATACAGCGTTTATTTTCGTGCGGAGCAACATCGCATTGTTGTTTTGGCGGTATTTCATGGCAGCAGAGACCCTGCCATTTGGCAGGGCAGAGCCTAATCCTTCGCTCAAACGGGACGCAAAAGCGCGCCGCCCATTACCTTTACATTAGCGGATAGAAAATGCAATACGCGCATAGGCCATGAAAATTCCGAAGCATCGTGAACAATCGCTGAAAGTGTTAGCTCACTTGGCACAATGGGATTTCCCGCCAGAGGTGCAGCAGCGAATTGGTGCTCTCGGCATAGTTTGGGGCGTGTTTGAGACGAACCTAGAAAACACATTATGGGCGCTTCGTGATGAGCAGGTAGTGGGCATCCGTCCGTCTACCGACAAGACGTCAATAAGCCAATGGATCGATGCCTTGGCAGAAGACTCGCCAAAGCTCAACACTGAAGAGCAAGACGTTCTGCGCTCGGCTTCCACTGCCGCAAAGGATCTGATGGAATACCGACATGCACTCGTACACGGATCGCTAATTCCATTTCAGACAATACCAACTTTCATTCGTAACCCAACATGGAATGGAGAGAAACGAAAACGACCGACAAGTGACGCTCACGTAGACGAGAACTTGCTCGATATGGCGATCGACGCTACGTGGATTCTTTGTAGAGTTGTTTTTGCTGCCAAAGCGGCCTGCTCGGATGCACGCCAAGCTAACACGCTTACGGCGCTGAAGAACGAGGTTTCTCGTGCCAAAAGCGAAGCCAATGAACTCCGGCACCTGACTGCATTGATGAACCATGAGAAGCACTGATCGTCAGCCCGCTAACAACTCCGCGTCGAGCTGACCTCGGGGACGCTGGCGCGCCCCTCAGCAGCTCACATAGAACGTTAGGTGTCTGCATGACCATCCCGCAAGATTACCCATCGATATCGTTATTGTTCTTATTAAGACGATCTTTGAGTTGAGCGGCTGTGTTTTTTCGTCCATAAATTCGTTCCCCCCAAACCAATTGCAACGAAATTTTTATGCGCTGGTACTGGGTGGATTCACATTGCGTGAATCAATTGAGTCTCTGGACTTGCCCGGGTTTTCATTATTGGCAGGGCACTTCAGCTCTCTTTGGCCTATGGACTACGCTCAACGAAGTACCCTTCGCCGTAGTCCAGAATGTAGACGTTGCGGAAATTGTTGAGCGAGACATTGCTCAAAGCTGCATTGGCAATGCAAGCGAAAGTCTGCGGGTTAATTGCCTCATGATAGGTGACGGCATGCACGATCAAGTCGCAGTCGGGTATCCGGTGATCCTGCTTACCTTTCAGGGCATTAATCAGACCTTCCAAGTAAGGACGATCTCGTTCCTCCGTCGATATGATCTCTTCCCAATTGGAAATCAATCCATCAGAATTCTTGCGGTATGGCCCCCAGCCCGAGCTTTGACCCTCCCGGTTGAGCTTTGCCATGTGAAGCTTGTGATCGAAACCCCAGTTCGGATTGTCAGGCGTCCAGATCGGCCCTGCTCGCGTCACTTGCAGCCTACGTGTAGCTTCTCCGACGACTTTCAGCTCGAAGTCCGCGTCCGCGCCTTCATCGCAGATTTTAAATTGCGCGTCCTCCGCAAGATGAGTCTGCTCTGCGAAATACCGTAGCGGGTAGAGTTCATCGTTGCGCAGCTTCATCCAAGGCTGGCGAGCAAGCCTCAGCTCGTCATCGAGTTGTTTGTCCTGTCGGCGCGCCACCAACAAGGCGTCTTCAAAATCTGCTAGTTCTTTAAGCGAGTACCACGACTGTCGCATGAAAGGGAATATTATCTCAAGCATCATTGCCCCTACTCTTCTTCGATAATTTTGCCAAGTAGCGTGCTATTAAACTAGACGGTCTCACCATATGAGCTAGCCCAGCCTTCCCTCTAAGGTACAACTCTTGAAAGAGAATTTAGGTGTTTGGCTGGCTGTTAGTTTCCTATGGGATATTAGTGGGGGTGGTTTTGTCTACGGTTGTCCCATCTCCAATTTGGCCATAGTAGTTTCGCCCCCACGCCCACAATGTGCCATCGGTTTTTATTGCAATCGTATGATTTTCACCTGCAGAAACTGTGCCCCAATTTGTTATCGAGGCGACCTGGATTGGGAAAGTGCTATTTGTCGTTGTTCCATTGCCAAGTGGACCGAAATTATTATATCCCCACGCCCATAGAGTGCCATTAGTCTGTACGCCCATAGTATGTCCGCAGCCAGTAGAAATATTGGCCCAATTTGCTGTGCCAATTTGAGTCGGAGTGGGCTTGTTTATGGTTGTGCCGTCCCCGAGCTGTCCCAAAGAATTATCTCCCCACGCCCATAGTGTGCCATTAGTTTGTATACCCAAAGTTTGTGAGCAGCCAGCAGAAATATTGGTCCAATTTGCTGTGCCAATTTGTGTCGGAGTGGGCTTGTTTAAGGTTGTGCCATCCCCGATCTGCCCACCAGAATTTTCTCCCCACGCCCATAGAGTGCCATCTGAACGTAGAGCAACAGTATGGTTATAACCGGCTGAAACTGCACCCCAATTGTTGGCTACGCCAATTTGGGTTGGTACGTTTTTGTTGATTATCGTGCCATCGCCTAGTTGGCCAGAGGCATTCAGACCCCACGCCCAAAGAGTGCCATCAGTTTTTATTGCTACAGTATGAGAGTAGCCGGCTGATACTGAAGCCCAATTTGTTGCCGATCCAATTTGGCTCACGCTGCCTCTAGCTGAGGTTGATCCATTCCCGAGTTGACCACTGTTATTGCCGCCCCATGCCCACAACGTGCCATCAGCTTTTATTGCAACTGTATGAATTCCGCCTGAAGAGACTGATGCCCAGTTTGTCAATAAGCCAACTTGTACTGGAGAGGTTCTATTCGTTAGCGTGCCATCAACTTGGCCAAACCCATTGTCGCCCCATCCCCATAGTGAGCCATCTGTTTTGATAGCCAAACTTTGTTGACTGCCCGCATCGAGATATGCCCAGCTTGGAGCAACAGTAGCTCCACAATTGATCATAATGTTAGTAACGTTAGCATTGTTAACTGTGCCTGCACCATTTGTGACTGCACATGTTTGCCCACTCGGTTGAGTCAAAACCGTAACCGAATAAGCAGAGCCTGTCGGCAAACTGGTAGGCATGTAAACACTGCCATTAGCTGTGACACTCGAATTGTCACCACCATTATTTTGAAGCACCAGCGTGCCAGTTAATCCGGAAATGGTTCCGCCGATTGTGTAGAAAGTTGCAGTAGTAGTCGGCGAAGTAGCAGGTGTGTTGCCACCACAACTTACTAGAAATAACGAGAGAATTAACGCCAAAGCTGATGCTGAGTTGAAACGCATGTTGCGCCCCTTTTTATATGGTCTTGGAAAAGTATCCCCTCATTCCGCAATAACACAAGGGCAATAATGGACAGTCCACAATTATTCTGCTTTGAAAGAATTAAAGAGCCTAGGCTAATTGATTTCAACCACTGAACATCGACCTAGGTTTTAATTTTACTCCATACCAAAGCGCATCGCTTCATTCCTGAACCACCCTACGCCCACCCCGCCCCGATCACCGCCACGCACACAATCAACAGCCCCAGAGTCAGATTCACCGCGATCAGTTTGCGTATCCTGCCCAGCATCTCTCCCGCTTCTTTCCAGCGTTGTTTGGAGACATTCAAACTGAGCGGCACATAGCAGCCGAAGTACACATAAATATAGATCGCCATCATCGTCAATCCCGTCGCCAGCATGGCGTGGACATGCCATCCCGCGTGCGCGATGCCGCCATAAAGATAGATCATGTAAAAACCGCTGACCAGCAGCACGCCGACCGCGCCCCATACCCAGTTGAAAAAACGGAAAAACACCATATCCCACAGGCGCAGCCGGTGCGGCGGTTCAAGCACTTCGACGGCAGCGGGGCGCAACACGACATAGGCGAAGAACATGCCGCCCACCCAGATCAGGGCGGCAAGCAGGTGGATGAGTTTGAACAAGGTCATGGTTTATTATCCTGGAAAAAGCAGTTATCCACGAAAGGCGCGAAAAACACGAAATGGGGTAAGTAGGCAATAGCTCGCAAAAATTCAAAGGACTTCATGCCGCAAAGTGATACCTGATGAGTGGGTCGCCGAACCTCAACAACATTTTGCTTTATTTCGCGCCTTTCGTGTTTTTCGTGGACAAAAGCTCGCGCACCGGCCTGAAACTTTTGCGATGCACGATCGATACGCCATGCTCGCGCAACGCAGCGAGGTGCGCGGCGGTGGGATAGCCTTTGTGCTCGGCAAAACCGTAATGCGGATATTGTTCGTGCAGCTCTATCATCAGCGCGTCGCGCGCAGTCTTCGCCAGTATCGAAGCGGCGGAAATCGCGGCGACCTTGCTGTCGCCCTTTACGATCGCCTGGCTGGGAATGCCGGTCTGCGGGCAATACAGGCCGTCAACCAGCACTTGCTGCGGCTGGATCTTCAAAGCCAGAACTGCGCGGCGCATCGCCAGCAGCGAGGCTTGCAGGATATTGAGCCGGTCTATCTCGCCGACTTCGGCGTAGGCCACCGCCCATGCCAGCGCGCGTTCGCGAATGATGATCGCCAACCGGTCGCGCTGCGGCGCGGAAAGTTTTTTGGAATCCGCCAAGCCGGCGATCGGGTAGTCATCGTCGAGTATCACCGCCGCCGCGCTGACCGGGCCGGCCAGCGGACCGCGCCCGGCCTCGTCCACACCGCAGATGATTAGCGTTGGGCACATTTGTTTCCCGTCCCACAAAAACTTGTCCACGAAAAACACGAAAAGCACGAAAATTTTTTATGTGCTGCATGTTGGTTAATTTCGTGTTTTTCGTGTTTTTCGTGGACAGATTGGTTTCCCATTTCATCCCTTCAGATACGGCAGGATGGCCGCAGCGGCTTTCTGCGCGGTGTTCTGGCGCAGCGTTCTGTGCAGCCCGGTAAATATCTGCTCCAGTTCCATGACCGCATTCTTGTCATTGACCAGGTTGAGCAGCGCCTGCGCGAGATTCTCCGGCGTGGCATCTTCCTGCATCAATTCCGGCACGACAAATCGCCCGCTCAGGATGTTGGGCAAGCCGTAATACGGCTGGTAGCCCTTTGGTTTCATCAGGCGCCACGTCAGCGCGTTCATGCGATAGGTGATCACCATCGGACGCTTGAGCAGCGCGGCTTCCAGCGTAGCGGTCCCGGAGGCGACCAGCACGCCGTCGGCTGCGATCATCGCATCCTGAGCATGCCCGAACAGCAAGGTGATCGGCAACTCATAGGCTTCGGAATCACGGATAGCCTGTTCAAATATCCCGCGCGTCTCGCGGCTCACCAGTGGCACCAGGAAGCGCGCTTCAGGGAATTTTTTCAGGATCAGCCTGGCGGTTTCGATATAGGTGTGCGCCAGGCGTTTGACTTCGCTCTGGCGGCTGCCGGGCAGAAATGCAAATACTTTCGCTTGCGGCGGAATGCGCATCGTTTCGCGCATCTCGGCGCGTTTCGGCTGCTCCGGCAATATATCGGCGAGCGGATGCCCGACATAATCCACCGGCACGCCGGCCTGTTGATAGAGTTTGGGCTCATGCGGAAACAGGGCAAGCATATGCGTCACTGCGCGCTTGATCTTGTGGATACGCTCGCCGCGCCATGCCCATATCGACGGACTGACGTAATGCACGGTGGGAATGCCATGTTGTTTGAGCGCCAGTTCCAGATCGAGATTGAAATCGGGCGCATCCACCGCGATGAACAAGTCCGGGCGGTGCTCCAGAAAATAGGCGCGCAGTTTGCGGCGTATGCCGGCGATCTCGCGGTAATGGCGCAGCACTTCGATGTAACCGTTCACCGCCAGCTTTTCCATCGGGAACAACACATCCATTCCCTCAGATTGCATCTTGGGCCCGCCGATGCCCACGAACTTCACATCGGGCCGGGATTCCTTGATTGCAGCCATCAAATGGCTGCTGAGCATATCCCCGGACGCTTCGCCCGCGACAATACCTATTGTGATTTTTTTTTGCGGCATGAAAAAACCTTTACCCTGGAAACGGCGATTGATCCACGAAAAACACGAAAGACACGAACAAATCGATATGTTGCCGTGATTATTGATCCGGCACGAATAGAAATTACATTCCGTTCGGCCTGAGCCTGTCGAAGGCCATTAGCCATACATGTTTCGACATAGCCATTCGACTAGGCCATCAAAAGACGATAGCCAAGTCGCTGGTTATCAAGACGAACGGCTTCATACTTTATTCGTGCCGAATCTATAAGTTGGCACTTTATCCACCCTACCGAACTCACACCTTTTCGTGCTTTTTGTGTTTTTCGTGGACAAACTGGTTTTTCCAGGTTTAACGAATGATGCCGCGTGTTGTGGCGGCGAGAAACTCTACCAGCGGCTGCAGCTCGGCATGTTCAGCCGCTTGCGACCGGATCACTGCTTTAGCTTCCTCGAAACTGAGGCCGGATTTATACAGGGTCTTGTAGGCGCGCTTAATCGCCATGATCGCCTCACCTGAAAACCCGCGCCGCTTCAAGCCTTCCGAATTGATGCCATGCGGCGCGCAGGGATTGCCGGAGGCCATCACATAAGGAGGAACATCCTGCAGCAATACCGTGCTCACGCCGGTCATGATGTGCGCGCCGATCCTGACGAACTGGTGCACCCCGGTGAATCCGGCCAATATCGCGTGATCGCCGACCTCGACGTGGCCGGCCAATTGTGTGCAGTTGGCGAGGATGACGTGGTCGCCCACCTGGCAATCATGCGCGACGTGCACATAGGCCATGACCCAGTTATGGTTGCCCATGCGCGTCACGCCGACATCCTGCGCGGTGCCGATATTGAAAGTGCAGAATTCGCGAATGGTATTGTGATCGCCGATCTCCAGGCGGGTCGGCTCGTTTTTGTATTTCTTGTCCTGCGGGATCTCGCCCAATGAGCAGAATTGAAAAATGCGGTTGTGCTGGCCGATGCGCGTGCGTCCGTTGATCACCACATGCGGGCCGATCACCGTGCCGACGCCGATCTCGACGTGTTCGCCGATGATGGAATAGGCGCCCACCTCGATATCGCCGGCAAGTTTCGCATTCGGGTGAATGATGGCTGTTGGATGAATCATCAAGAACTTGTCCTATACCACCGTCTTGACTGTGCACATCAGTTCCGCCTCGGCGGCCAACTTGCCATCCACTTCGGCAGTCGCACTGAACTTGAACAGGCCGCGCTTGCTGCGCAACAGGGTGACCTTGATGATCAATTGGTCGCCGGGGCCGACCGGTTGCCTGAAGCGCGCGCCGTCTATGCCGGCAAAGTAATACACCGATTTTTTGTCGGCTCCCGCTCCCATGGACTTGAACGACAGCAGCGCGGCGGCTTGCGCCATGGCCTCGACGACCAGCACGCCGGGCATCACCGGATGATGCGGGTAATGTCCCGGGAAGAAAGGCTCGTTGATGGTCACGTTTTTCAGCGCTACGATGCTCTTGTCGGGTTCCATGGACAGCACGCGGTCTATCAGCAGGAACGGATAGCGGTGCGGCAGCAGTTCGATAATCTCGTTGATATCCATTTGTATACTCATCAGACTTTCCTTTTCTCCGGCTCCCTTGAAGGCGCCTGTTTTAATGATTCGATTTGCTGTTCCAATGCCTTGATGCGCCTGGCCAATTCGTCCAGATGGCGCAGGTGCACGGCGTTTTTGCGCCAGTCTTTGGTCGCCGCAAACGGAAATATCCCCGAGTATGAACCGGGTTCGCGGATGGATTTGCCGATCAGCGTGAACGCGGCGATCTCCACATGATCCGCTATTTGCAGATGCCCCAGAATGCCGGCGCTGCCGCCTATCCTGCAATAGCTGCCGATGGTAGTGCTGCCGGCGATGCCGACACAACCGGCGATGGCGGTATGCGCGCCGATGCGCACGTTGTGCGCGATCTGTATCTGGTTATCCAGTTTTACCCCATCCTCGATCACCGTGTCATCCAGCGCGCCGCGGTCTATGGTGGTGTTTGCGCCTATCTCCACGTCATTGCCGATTACCACCCGTCCGATCTGCGGAATCTTGATCCAGCGCCCCTGATCCATCGCGATGCCGAAACCATCGGCGCCGATCACCGCGCCCGAATGCGCGATCAGGTCATCGCCTATCACACAGTCGTGATAGATCACCACACGCGGGTACAGGCGCGCGCGGCTGCCGATGACGGCATTCGCGCCGATACTGCATCCCTCGCCGATCACGCTGTGCGCGCCTATCGTTGCGCCTTCGCCGATCACCGCGGTCGCGGCGATGCTGGCCGTCCTGTCGATTTTTGCGCCTGTGCCGACGACCGCGCCGGGATGCACTCCCGGCCTGGCTTCCGGCAGGGGGTTGAGCAGCGCGGAGACTTTGGCGAAATAGGCATAGGGATTATCTGAAATGATGCGCGGCAAATCGGTCGCATCCGCATCACCCTCGGCAAGAATCACCGCGCCCGCCCGGGTGCCTGCAAGCTGCGCGCGATATTTGCTGTTGGCAAGAAAGCTGATCTGTGATGAATTGGCGGTTTCCAGCGTTGCGATCTGCGAGATGCGCACTTCGGCATCGCCCATTACGCGCCCGCCCAGCTGCGCCGCGATCTCGGATAACCGGTAGGAGACAGTCATGCCATCAACCTGGAAACCTCGGTTGGACGGGGTGGAGTGTGCGGTTATGGGGGTGCAGGGCAAGGCGCAACGACGCGGAATGGCCGTTCCATTCCAAGGAGTTGCAACGCCGCCATGCGCCGCCAGAACCGCGCAATCCGCCACGTAGCGCGCTCACCCGATTGGTGAAACGGTTGAACAACAAAAAGGGCAATTTGGTCATTGCATTATGCGCGCAAGTAAGCGGTCAACTGAGGTTTCCAGGTTCAATGCTCTCTTACTTGACGACTGTGTTGCCGGTACTGGTTTCGCTCTCGCCGCCGTGCGTGCCGGTGGATAGATGCTGGATCACCATGTCGGTGATGTCTATCCTGGGATTGCGATACACCGCTTCCTGCAGGATCAGGTCGTATTTTTCAGCATCGGCGATCGCCTGTATCGCCTTGTTGGCCTGCTCCAGCACCATGGCCAGTTCTTCGTTCTTGCGCAGATTCAGGTCTTCGCGAAACTCGCGCTGCATGCGTTGCAGGTTCACATTCAAGGCTGACAATTCGCGCTCCTTGTTGCGCCTGTCGGCCTCAGACAGTTTCCCATCTTCCTTTTCCACCTCGGCCTGCAATTCCCTGGCCTGTTTCATCAGCTTCTTGATCTCCAGATCGCGCCCGGAAAATTCCTTTTCGATCTTCTTCTCTGCCTTGATCGCGGGTTCGGACTCGCGCAACACGCGTTCGGTATCCACCACGCCCACTTTGAAATCCGCAGCCTGGACCACGCCGGCGCTCAGCAACAGAGCCAACATAATAATCATCGTTTTCATTGCCTGCTCCTTACACATCATAAAACGTAGCTTGTAGCTCGTAGCTTGTAGCCAAGCGGGTTTGCTACCGGCTACACGCTGATCAGAACATCGAACCCAAAGTAAACTGGAATCTCTGCAACTTGTCTTCCGGCTGCTTATCAATCGGCACCGCATAACTGAATTTAAGCGGCCCTACCGGCGACAACCAGGTAAAAGCCACACCGCTAGAATAACGCAAACCGGCGCTTCCCGGCAGATCCCCCGGCCCATAAACCGCGCCCGCATCAACAAACCCGCTCAAACGCACGGATTTTTCCTTGCCCATACCCGGGAATGGCATCATCAGCTCCACCCCGCCGACCACGCGTTTGGTGCCGCCCAATACCGCACCCGTCGCATCGCGCGGGCCGAGGGAATTGGCCTCATAACCGCGCACCGAGCCGCTGCCGCCGGCATAAAAATTCTTGAAGAACGGCAATGGCCTGCCGTCATAGCCGCCTGCGATACCGGCCTCGCCACTCAGCAGCAACGTAAGATCGCCTTTCACCGGATAAAACAACTGATGCTGATAATTCGCTTTATAGTAGCGTATCTCATACACCGGCAAGGCAATTTCGGTAAAAGCGCGCTGCACCGTTCCTTCGGTAGTATAGATTGCACTGTCGCGGGTGTCCCTGCTCCAGCCTATCGTTCCCAGCCAGGTGCTGTTTGTATTTCCGAATGTACCGATATAATCCAGCAACCTCGTGGGGCTGGTTGAAAACAACCCCAACTCGGTCCTTTCGATCGCCAGGCCATAGCTGATGCCGGTATCTTCTCCTATAGGCACCCCGAAACGCACGCCAGCTCCCAACGTGTGGGACGAGTATTGGCTGACCGCGGTGCTTTGCGAATCGGTGTTGCGCTTGTATACGTCAAAACCGCGGCTCACGCCATCATCGGTGAAATAGGGATTGGTGTGGGAAATCGAGTAGACCTGGTTAACCTTTCCAGTGTTGACCTGGGTGGAAAGCTGATTGCCGCTGCCGAACAGATTTGCCTGAGTCACTCCCGCGCTCAGCACAAGACCCTCGCCGCTATTGAATCCCGCTCCGACGGAGATGTTGCCGGTCGATTTCTCCTTGACTGCAATATTGACATCCATCTGGTCCGCCACGCCCTGCACCTGCGGAGTCTCGATATTCACCTCTGAAAAGAAATCCAGCCTGTCCACGCGCTGCTTTGACTTCTTGATCTTGGCCACATCGAACCACCCGCCCTCGATCTGGCGGAATTCGCGGCGTATCACTTCATCGCGAGTCTTGTTGTTCCCCGATACGTTGATGCGGCGGATATACACGCGCTGGCCGGGATCCACAACAAAGTTGAACGAGACCTTGTGATGTTCCTTGTCGATCTCGGGTATCGCATTCACATTGGCAAAAGCATAGCCCTCCTCGCCAAGCCGCTCGCCGATCTTCTGGCTGGTTCCGGTCAATGCCTTGCGTGAAAAAGTGTCGCCCGGTTTCACCTGCACGAGTTTCTCGATCTCGGCTTTGGGGACCAGCATCTCACCGGAAACGCTCACCTTCTCCACGGTATATTTCGCACCCTCGGTGAGGTTGACCGTGATGTAGATATCCTTCTTGTCCGGGGTTATCGAAACCTGGGTGGAATCGATATTGAATTCCAGATAGCCGTTGTCCATATAGAATGAGCGCAGCGCTTCCAGGTCAGCCGACAGTTTTTGCTTGGAGTACTGGTCCCTGCTGCTGAACCAGCTGAACCACCCTGGGATGCCGAGATCCATCAGATCCAGCAACTCGTCTTCTTTGTAGTCACGGTTGCCGACCAGGTTGATCTGCTTGATTTTGGAGACTTCGCCCTCAACCACGTTGAACACGACGCTGACCCGATTGCGCTCAAGCTCGGTGACGGTGGTCGTAACCGAGACGCCATATTTGCCGCGAGCGACGTACTGGCGCTTCAGCTCCTGGGTGGCCTTGTCCAGCGCGCCCTTGTCGAAAATCCGCGCCTCGGCCAGACCCGCATATTTCATGCTCTCCTTAAGCTGGTCCTTGGGGAAGTCCTTGGCTCCATTGATCTCGATGCTCGCGATCGAAGGGCGCTCGTGCACCTGCACGATCAATACCCCGTGATCGACCTTCAGCTTTACATCCTTGAAAAATCCGGTGGCATACAAGGCGTGAATCGCGGCAGCGGACTGCTGGTCGTCCATGGTGTCGCCGACCTTGACGGGCAAATAGCTGAAAACCGTGCCGGCCTCGGTGCGCTGTATGCCCTCGACACGAATATCCTTGACGGTAAACGGCTGGATTGCCCATGCGGAAGAAATCCAGGCGGCAGACATACAGAGCAGGAATTTCAATCTCCCCGGCTTTTTATTATTCATTATTTAACCTGAAACAAGACGGCTTATATCGTTGTAAATGGCGAATACCATCAGCGTGCCGAGCAGTGCGATGCCGATCTTCTGGCCTATTTCCCATGCCTGCTCGGAGACCGGGCTGCCCTTGAGCAATTCCGCGACATAATACAGCAAGTGCCCCCCATCCAATAACGGAACAGGCAGCAAATTCAGCACTCCCAGGCTGATGCTGATCAATGCAAGAAAGCTCAGATAAGCCGCCAGACCTATTTTTGCGGATTGCCCGGCGTAATCGGCGATGGTGATCGGGCCGCTCAGATTTTTCACCGATATTTCACCAAGCACCATCTTGCCCAGCATTTTCAGGCTGACCGCAGAAGTTTCCCAGGTTTTGCGCAGCGAATGCGCCAATGCTTCGACCGGGCCGTACTTCACCTCGATAAGCATCGCCTGCCATGCGGCTTGATCCACTTTTGGCGCCGCGCCAATCTTGCCCACCATCTTGCCATTTTCGGCAACGGCCTGCGGAACAACCGGTACGTTCAACGTCATCTCGCCGCGCCGGATATCGAACTGAACAGCTTGATCGGGATGCGTCCGCACCGCTTCGACCAGATCGCTCCAGCGCTGCATCGCCACCCCATTGGCGCGCAGGATATGATCGCCTTCCTGCAAGCCGGCACGCTTAGCCACGCTATCCTCTACGATCTTGCCGATGATGGGCAGAACGACCGGCTGGCGCAAATGCAATCCCAATTTATCAAAGAACTCGCCATCCAGATCCTTTGCCTCCACAGCGCTGATGTCCAGCCTGTGGAAAAGCGTCTCGCCCTGCGCGCTGCGCGCCTCTATCGTCACCTCATCCTGGCGAAGCGTCAGGTCCAGCAACTGCCAGCGCAATTCCTGCCAGCTCGGAATCACTTCGCCATTGATGCTGAGCAGGGTTTCGTCCGGCCGCATCTGCGCAGAGGCTGCCGGAGTGCCCGGCGGCACGTCGCCCAGCACCGGCTTCAATCCCGGCACGCCATAGACGAACAATGCCCAATACAACACGATGGCCAGCAGGAAATTCGCCAACGGACCGGCCGCCACGATCGCCATGCGCTGCAACACAGGCTTGCGATTGAAGGCGTATGGAATATCTTCCGGCGCAACCTCTTCCTCGCGCTCGTCCACCATCTTGACGTAGCCGCCCAGCGGGATCGCGGAGATCACCCACTCGGTGCCGCTGCCGGCAAAACGTTTGCTGTAGATCACTTTGCCGAAACCCACCGAAAAACGCAGCACTTTCACGTCAAAACGGCGCGCCACCCAATAGTGCCCAAGTTCATGGAACACCACCAGCAGCGCGATCGCGCCGGCAAATGCGAGTAAAGTAATCATTCTAAAAACCTCAATTCAAGCCACAGAGTACACAGAGTGCACAGAGAATGCGCTGGTTATTTTCTGTGCACTCTGCGATCTCTGTGGCACAAGTTTTATGGAAGCGCTGAACAAGTCCGTTCGCCCTGAGCTTGTCGAAGGGTCGTTGAACTAACACATTGAATGTAAATCGTCCTCCATTCATGGTTCGACAAGCTCACCACGAACGGAGGACTTGTTCAGCGTTTCCTTATTGTGGTTCATCTTGAAAATTTGCTAATTTGTCGTTGTGCGGCGCGGCGCGCCCCGGCATCGGCATCAAGCACATCATCCAGACTGTTGACAGCGCCAATCTGCGAGGAGTTCAACACGGCTTCGATCACGCGCGGGATGGAAGGGAACGCAATTTGCCTGTCGAGAAAAGCGGCTACCGCCACTTCGTTCGCGGCATTCAAAATTGCAGGAGCAGTCCCTGCCAAGCGCAGCGCCTGGTAGGCCAGCGCAAGACAGGGAAAGCGCTCAAAGTCGGGCGCGGTGAAATTCAGCGTCGCCACCTTGAACAGATCCAGCGCCGCCACCCCGGAATCGATGCGCTCCGGATAAGCCAGCCCGTAGGCGATCGGCGTGCGCATGTCGGGGTTGCCGAGCTGCGCCAGCACCGAGCCGTCCACATATTCGACCAGCGAATGGATTACGCTCTGCGGATGCACCACCACCTGAATGTCGTCGGCAGCAGCGTTGAACAACCAGTGCGCCTCGATGACCTCCAGCCCCTTGTTCATCATGCTGGCCGAGTCCACCGATATCTTGCGCCCCATCACCCAGTTAGGGTGCGCGCAAGCCTGCTCCGGCGTAACGTTCAGAAGCTCACTCAACGGCGTATCGCGGAACGGACCGCCCGACGCGGTAAGTAAAATGCGGCGCACCCCATTGCCGGCCAGATCGCCGTCATAGCCGCGCGGCAAAGCCTGGAATATCGCATTATGCTCGCTGTCTACCGGCAGCAGCACAGCGCCGCTGGCGCGCACCGCATCCATGAACACATTGCCCGCCATTACCAGCGTCTCTTTGTTCGCCAGCAATATTTTCTTGCCCGCATGCGCCGCTGCCAGCGTGGGCCGCAGTCCCGCCGCGCCGACGATGGCTGCCATCACTGCGTCCGCCTCAGGCAATGTCGCGACCTGCTCCAGCGCGGTAATTCCGCACAGCACTTCAGTGCTCAAACCCGCTTCACGCACACGCTGCCGCAACTGCGCTGCGGCATCCTCATCCAGCAACACCGCATAGCGCGGCTTGAATTGCCGGCATTGCCGGAGCAGCAGATCGGCCTGGCTGTTTGCCGTCAGTGCAACGACCTGAAATTTATCGGGATGGCGCGCCACCACGTCCAGCGTGCTGGTGCCGATACTGCCGGTGGAACCGAGAATGGTGATTCGCTGCATGATTTTTTATTTTATCTGTTGCAGCAGGATCACCAGCGCGGCGAGCGGCAAGGTCGAGGTCAATGCATCGATGCGATCCAGCAATCCGCCGTGCCCCGGCAGCAGCGCGCCGCTGTCCTTTACCCCGGCCTGGCGCTTGATGGCCGACTCGAACAAATCGCCGATCACCGCCAGCCCCACCCACCACCATGAGGCCAGCAACAGGATAGGCAGCGCTTCGCGCCGGTCAGAATCGGGACTGAAGCTCCACACCAGCGCCACATAAACCGTTACCCCCAGCATCGCGCCGACGACTCCTTCCCATGTCTTGCCGGGGCTGATGCTGGGAGCGAGTTTATTTTTGCCGAATCTCCGTCCGGCAAAATAAGCCGAAATGTCAGCGACCCATACCAGACCCATCACAAACAATAATATCCACGGGCTGATGACACGCAGATCCAGCATCGCCAGGCCGGTGGGTATCAGAACCGCCCAGCCGGTCAGCGCCATCAGCAGCGGATGGCGAACCTTCCAGCCTGCTATCAGCCAGCTCGGCACAATGATCAGCCACAGCAAGGCCGATACGGCATAGACCGCCAGATGAATATAAACCTGCTGCGCTTCGGTGGCGCCGGCATCCGTCCACAGCAACCCCAGCATCAACAACAGAGTCAGCCCCCAGTAGATATTCGCCTTCCCGCTGTTCAACCCGGACAAGCGTGACCACTCAACGGCTCCCTGCATTACCATCACCACAACCAGCGCTGCCCACGCGGCAGACGGCAGCGCAAACAACGCCGCCAGCAGCAATGCCAGCAAAATGACTGCGGTGATCACCCGCGACCTAAGCATCGGCTTGACCTACCGGCTGCCCATCGGCCGGTTGTTCACTGGTCAGTTGTTCGCTGGTACGGCCAAAACGCCGCTCGCGCTTCTGGTAGGAGGCGATCGCTTTTTCCAGTTCGCCAAAACCAAAGGCCGGCCAGAGTGTGCCGGTAAAATACAATTCGGTGTAAGCCAACTGCCACAACATGAAATTGCTGATGCGCTGCTCGCCGCCGGTACGGATGAACAGATCCGGTTCGGGCGCGTCGCTCATCGAGAGATAGGGTTGCAGGTCTTCCTCGGTGAAAGTCTGCGCGAGTTGCGGACGATCCTTGAGCATCGCTTTCACCGCCTGCATCACATCCCAGCGCCCGCCATAATTCGCGGCAACGGTCAGTGTCAGCGCGGTATTTTTCGCGGTAAGCTGCTCGGCTTCCTGCATGGTCTGCCTGAGCTCGTTGTCGAAGCGGCTGCGGTCGCCGATGATTTTCAGGCGGATGTTGTTCTCGTGCAGCTTCGCGACTTCGCGCTCGAGCATTTTCAGGAACAATGTCATCAGGAAGGAGACTTCGTCGGCAGGACGCCGCCAGTTCTCGCTGCTGAATGCGAACACCGTCAGGTATTCCACCCCCAGCTTGCGGCAGGCCTTCACCACCTCGCGCAACACCTCCACCCCGCGCTGATGCCCGGCCACGCGCGGCATGAAACGCTTTTTTGCCCAGCGCCCATTGCCATCCATGATGATGGCGATATGACGCGGTACCGCAGGAGCGTCGGGGATAATGCGGGTGGAGCTTTGAAATAGCGACATGATCAGATGACAGGGGGCAGAAGACAGAGGACAGATAGTGGACGCGTGGACATATTGATGTTTTTTCTGTCTTCTGTCTTCTGTCCTCTGTCTTCTGATGTCAGACCGCCATCAGATCAGCTTCTTTGGCAGCCAGCGCCTTGTCGATCTCGGCGACAAAACGGTCGGTCAATTTCTGGATTTCATCCTGTGTGCGGCGCTCCTCGTCTTCCGCGATCTCTTTACTTTTGAGCGCGTCTTTGAGCGTGTTATTGGCGTCACGGCGAATGTTGCGCACCGCCACCTTGGCGGTCTCGCCCTCGGTTTTGATCACCTTGATCAGATCGCGGCGGCGTTCTTCGGTCAGCATCGGCATCGGCACACGTATCATATCGCCGCTGGTGGCGGGATTCAGCCCCAGGTCGGAATCGCGGATCGCGCGCTCCACCGGCCCGACCATGTTCTTTTCCCACGGCTGCACACCGATGGTGCGCGCATCGATCAGAGTGACGTTGGCCACCTGCGTGATCAGAGTCGGGTTGCCGTAGTATTCTACCGTCACATGATCCAGCAAACCGGTATGCGCGCGTCCGGTTCGCACTTTGCCCAGGTCCGCCTTCAACGCATCCAGCGACTTGTTCATCTTTTGTTCAGTGGTTTTTTTAATGTCAGCAATCACGGTTTAACTCCTGAATCAATCTAAAAGCACAGACGGTCCACGAAAAACACGAAAGGCACGAAACAAAACAATAGCTTGAATCTGTATATGGCACCTCAAAAAATTCGTCACACCGGCAAAGGCCGGTGTCCAGCCTATTGAAAATACTGGATTCCGGCCTTCGCCGGAATGACGAAATCTGAATTTTTAGAGGTGCCCTATAGTAATTCACCTATCTAATATCGATTTACGGCATGGAATCTTTTGAACTTTTGCGCGCATTCCGCCTGGCGGCAAAATGCTTACCCCATTTCGTGCCTTTCGTGTTTTTCGTGGACAGCTTCTTTCTTCAAGATCAAACAACACGCACCAATGTCCCCTCGCCTTCGCCCATCACCACGCGCTTCAGCGCGCCTGGCTTGAAAATACTGAATACGATGATCGGCAGTTTCTGGTCGCGGCACAATGTCAATGCCGTCGCATCCATCACCTTGAGATTCTTGCTGATCGCCTCGTCAAAGCTGAGGCTCTGGTAGCGGATGGCTTCGGGATCCTTCTTCGGGTCGGCGGTATAAACACCGTCAACCTTGGTCGCCTTGATTACCACCTCGGCGGACATCTCCACGCCGCGCAATGCGGCGGCGGTGTCGGTGGTGAAGAACGGGCTGCCGATGCCCGCCGCAAAGATCACCACCTTGCCGTCTTCCAGATAACGCATGGCCTTGCCGCGAATGAACGGCTCGGCGACCTGCTCCAGGCTCAGCGCAGACTGCACGCGGCAATCCAGCCCGGCGCGCTTCATCGCGTCCTGCAACGCCATCGCATTCATCACCGTAGCCAGCATGCCCATGTAATCGGCGGTCGCCCTGTCCATCCCCGCCGCAGCCGGAGCCACGCCGCGAAAGATGTTGCCGCCGCCGATCACGATCGCCACTTGCACGCCCATCTCGACCACCTCGGCAATCTCGGCCACGATGCGCGCGATCACCTCGCGATTGATGCCATAGCTGTCGTCGCCCATCAGGGCTTCGCCGCTGAGCTTGAGCAGGATACGCTTGTAGGCGGGTGCGCTCATGGATATCAGACCTTTGCGGCCGCTGCGGCGGCAGCCACTTCGGCTGCGTAATCTTCGACCTTCTTCTCGATACCCTCGCCCACCACAAACATCCGGAATGCCGTGACGGATGCGCCCTTGCTTTTCAGCAACTGCTCGACGGTCTGCTTGCCGTCCTCGGCCTTGACGAACACCTGGCCGAGCAACGTGACTTCCTTGAGGAACTTCTGCACCGTGCCGTCGGCGATCTTTTCCAGCATCGCATCGGCCTTGCCGGCCTCGCGCGCCTTTTCGATCGCGATACGGCGTTCGGTCTCGATGTCCGCCGGATTCACGCCGGAGGCATCGATCGATTTGGGTTTGCTGGCGGCAATGTGCATCGAAAGGTCGCGTCCCAGCGCTGCATCGCCGCCGGTGTAATCCAGCAACACACCGATCTTGCTGCCGTGCAGATAGCTGGACAGCTTGCCGGTGCTGGTCGCATAGCGCTCGAAACGGCGGATGCTGACGTTCTCGCCGAGCTTCATGATCAGCGCCTTGCGGGTTTCCTCCACGCTGGCCGAACTCATACTACCCGCGCCATTGGCTATCGCCATGCCGGACAGCGCGGCGATGTCGGCGGGGTCTTTCTTTGCCACGGTCTCGGCGGTATTTTTTGCGAATGCGACAAAGTCCTCGTTCTTGGCGACAAAATCGGTCTCGCAGTTCACTTCCACCACTGCACCGGTCTTGCCGTCAGGCGCGATGAATGCGCTGACCACACCCTCGGCGGTCACACGGCTGGCCGCTTTGCTGGCCTTGGCTCCGCTCTTGATGCGCAACTGCTCTTCAGCCGCTTTCAAATCACCTTTGGATTCGACCAGCGCCTTTTTGCATTCCATCATGCCGAGACCCGTCATCTCGCGCAGTTCCTTGACCATACTTGCAGTGACTTCTGACATCTTCTACTCCGTAAAATATACGATAAAATTTTTGTAATCCAGATTGTCTCTGAATTTCGTAGGGTGGATAAAGGCACAATGTGCCGTATCCACCGTTGCGCATGGTGGATACATGCTGCGCACTTTATCCACCCTACCTCACTCATTCTCCCGTAGGAGCCCGATTTATCGGGCGATTGCTCTTCGCATGACGATCGCGCAACACCCAAAGGGTGCAAGAACCTCTTCGAGGTAAATTGCGCTCCTACAGGGCAACTACCACGTTAATCGGTCACCGCACCCTTGCTGGCTGATGACACCTGCTTGGCGTATTTCGCCAGCACGCCGCGCGTATAGCGGGGCTTGGGCGGCTGCCAGGCGGCGCGGCGCCGTTGCAGCTCGGCATCGTCAACGTTCAGTTGCAGCAAACGTGCATCGGCATCGATGGTGATGGAATCACCTTCCTTCACCAGCGCGATATTTCCTCCCACAGCGGCTTCCGGCGCGACATGGCCGACCACCATGCCATAAGTGCCGCCCGAAAAACGTCCGTCGGTGATCAGCCCGACCGAATCGCCCAGACCTTCGCCGATGATCGCCGAGGTGGGCGATAACATCTCGCGCATGCCCGGTCCGCCCTTGGGGCCTTCATAACGGATCACCACGACATCACCCGCTTTTATCTTGCGCGCGAGGATCGCTTCCATGCACGCCTCTTCCGAATCGAACACCCGTGCCGGCCCGGTGATCTTTGCCAGCTTGACGCCGGTGATCTTCGCCACCGCGCCTTCCTGCGCGAGGTTGCCCTTGAGGATGGCCAGATGCCCCTGCGCATAAATCGGATTGCTCCACGGACGTATCACATCCTGATCATTGCGCGGCTCGGACGGCACATCCTTTAAAACTTCTGCGACGGTCTGACCGGTGATGGTGAGCGCATCGCCGTGCAGCACACCGTGCGCGAGCAATATCTTCATCACCTGCGGAATGCCGCCGGCCTGGTGCAGATCGGTGGCGACATAACGGCCGGACGGCTTCAGATCGCACAGCACCGGCACGCGCGCGCGTATGGTTTCGATGTCGTCGATGCTGAGCGGCACCTCTGCGGCATGGGCAATGGCGAGCATGTGCAACACCGCGTTGGTGGAGCCGCCCACCGCCATGGTCACCGCGATCGCATTTTCAAACGCCTTGCGCGTCAATATCTGGCGCGGCAGGATCTGCTTCCTGATCGCGTTCACCAGAACTATGGCGGATTGCGCGGTGCTCTCCGCTTTTTCACCATCCTCCGTCGCCATCGTGGAGGAGTACATCAGGCTCATGCCCATCGCCTCGATGATCGAAGACATCGTGTTCGCGGTATACATGCCGCCGCATGAACCCGCGCCGGGACAGGCATGGCGCTCGATCTCCAGCAGCTCGGTTTCATCTATCTTGTGCGCGGTGTATTGCCCCACCGCCTCGAACGCGCTCACGATGGTGAGATCGCGGTCCTTGTAGTGGCCGGGCTTGATGGTGCCGCCGTAAACGAAGATAGCCGGGATGTTCAGGCGCGCCATCGCGATCAACGCGCCCGGCATGTTCTTGTCGCAACCGCCGATGGCGATCACGCCGTCCATGCTCTGGCCGTTGCACACGACCTCGATGGAATCGGCGATCACCTCGCGCGACACCAGCGAACATTTCATGCCCTCGGTGCCCATCGAGATGCCGTCCGATATCGTGATCGTGCCGAACATCTGCGGCATGGCTCCGGCCTTTTTCAACGCGGCTTCGGCACGCGCGGCCAATTCGCCGATGCCGATATTGCATGGCGTGATGGTGCTGTGCGCGTTCGCGACGCCGACGATGGGCTTGTCGAAATCCTTGTCGCCGAATCCGACCGCGCGAAGCATGGCGCGGTTGGGCGAGCGTTGCACACCCTGGGTGACGATCTTGCTTCTGCGGTTGTCAGACATGGTAATTACTCAATTAAAAAGGCCAGTTGTAAAAAAAGGGGCTCGCGCCCCTTTGTGCACGCTATTAAAAACTCATGCCGCCTGTTCGGAAGGCAAGTCGGATTCGTTCGGCATATCCGATTGTCCTGCAACCTGCTCGACCAACTCGTTCATGGCCTGGGCACGTCCTTCCAGCACCGCGTCGGCGATAGCGCGTGCATACAAACGTATCGCCTGCGTGGAGTCGTCGTTGCCGGGAATGATGTAGTCCACGCCGAGCGGCGAATTGTTGGTGTCGACGATGCCGATCACGGGAATACCCAGTTTTTGCGCTTCAACAATGGCGCCCTTCTGGTAGCCCACGTCGATCACGAACAGCGCGGCCGGCAAGCCTTGCATGTCCTTGATGCCGCCCAGGCTGCGATTCAGCTTGTCCAGTTCGCGCTTCATCATCAGCGCTTCTTTCTTGGAGATTTTTTCATTCGCGCCATCGGCAGTCATCTGCTCCAGCTCGCGCAGGCGCTTGATGGATTCCTGCACGGTCTTGTAATTGGTCAGCATGCCGCCCAGCCAGCGGTGATTCACAAACGGCGATTCCGCGCGCACCGCTTCTTCCTGCAGAATGTCGCGCGCCTGACGCTTGGTCGCCACGAACAGGATGGTGCCTTTTTTCGCGGACAGTTTGCGCACGAACTTCTCCGCCTCGGCAAACATCGCGACGGTTTTTTCCAGGTTGATGATGTGGATCTTGTTGCGATGGCCAAAGATGTACGGCGCCATCTTGGGATTCCAGAAACGGGTCTGGTGGCCGAAATGAACTCCGGCTTCCAGCATTTGACGCATTGATACAGACATGATTACTCCAATCGTTAAGGGTTATGACTACCGCTCGCCAGCCTGACTCATATTGAACACCTATGAGCACCCCAACATGTGCGAACGGGAAATTTGCTCCGGTCTATTCCGAAGCGGCGCGCATTCTATCACCAATGCGGCATTTTGCTCAACTTAAACTGACACTTAAATATCGATGACGCTAAAAATTCAGAGTACGCCCAAATGCAAGGCGTGGAAAAAATTTGCGAGCATCCGCTACACGGATTGCCTGCTTACCCCACTTCGCAGCGCCGCATATGGTTGATATGTAAGCAAGAAATTTTTTTCACAACGCAGCAGTTGGGATGTAATCTGGATTTTGAGTTACTCGCGCAATATCGCCAGCGGCGGCAGCACGGACAAGCGGCGCGTGCCCAGCCATCCGGCCAGCGCAACCGTTGCGATGCCGCCCAGCACGCCGATCGGCCAGATCACGGCGCTGGATTGATAGGGTATTTCCAGGACGAAACGCGCCAGCACCCAGCCGAGCAGCACTGCGCCCGCCGCCGCAAACAGCCCGCTCAAGCCGCCCAGCACGGTGAATTCGGCAAGGTGCAGACGGCGCAGGTAGCGCCCGTCCGCACCCAGCGTGCGCAGCACCGCCGCTTCGAAGGTGCGCTCGTCCTGCGTGGCGAGCAGCGCGGCGTACAGCACCGCGAAGCCGGACAGCAGCGTGAACAGGAACACCGCGCCCATCACCTGCGTGATCTGGTCCATGATGTGGCGCACCTGGGCGATGATCGCGCCGGTGTCGATCACCAGCACGTTCGGGAACTCCCGCGCCAGCGCATCGCCCGCGCGCACCTTGTCCGGCGGCAGGTAGAAGCTGGTGAGATAGCTGGCCGGAAAATCGCTGAGCAGTTCCGGCGTGGCGATCACGAAGAAATTCGCCCGCATCGAATCCCATTGCACCTTGCGCAGACTGGTCACGCGCGCGGTAAAGGGCGTAGCCCCCACATCGTAGGTGAGCATATCGCCGAGATAGATGCCCAGCGTCCGGGCGATGCCCTCCTCGACCGACAACTCGCCGCCATTCAGTCCTCCGTCCTCAGTCCTCAGTCCTCTGACCTGCCACCACTCCCCCTGCACCAGTTCGTTCCACTCCGGCATCCGCTCCATATAGGAAAGATTGAACTCGCGCTCCACCAGCCCGCGCGCCCGCGGCTCCGGATAACTGTCGCCATTGACGGGAATATCGTTGATCGCGACCAGCCGGCCGCGCACCATCGGCTGCAATTGCGGCGGCGGCAACCGTTCGCGCGCAAAGAAATCCAGCACCGGCTGCATCTGATCGGGCTGGATGTTCACGACGAAGCGGTTCGGCGCATCGGGCGGCAACTTGTCCTGCCAGCCCTGCAGCAGATCGCCGCGCACCAGTGTCAGCAGCAGCAAGGCCATGCCGCCCAGCGCCAATGCGACGACCTGCAGCGCGTTGTTGCGCACATGTCTTACCAGATTGTTAAGCGCATGCCGCCAATGCGATGCCAGATCCGGGACGTAACGCCCCAGCCCTCGTAATACCAGTCCGCGCAATATCAGCCAGGCCAACCCGCCGAACACGGCCAGCCCCGCCAGCAAGCCGGCCAGCACCGCAAAACCCAGCTCCAGCGAACCCGCGTGCCACAGGAACAGCGCCGCCAGCACCAGCACGGCCAGGCCATAGGCCAGCAGGATATTCGGCTGTGGCGCACCCAGCTCGCGGCGCAACACGCGCAGCGGCGATACCTTGCGCAGTTGCAGCAGCGGCAGGAACGCAAAGCCGAGCAGCAAGGCAAATCCGCTGGCTGCCGCCTTGATCGCGGGCAGCACGCCGGGCTGAGGCAACGCCGAATCGCGCATGACTTCGACGAAGGAGATCAAGACTGCCTGCGTGGCATAGCCCAGCGCGCAGCCCAGCAGCACCGCGAACAGACCAAGCATCAGGAACTGGTACAGGAACAAACGCAGCACCTGCCCCTGCTGCGCGCCGAGACAGCGCATCACCGCGCAAGTATCCAGATGGCGCTGCACGAAACGCCGCGCAGCCAGCAGGATAGCCGCGCCCGCAAGGATCGCGGCGGTCAGCGCGGCGAGCCCGAGAAAATGCTCGGCGCGTTCCAGCGCACTGCGTATCTCGGGCCGCGCATCGCGCACGTCCTCCAGCCGCTCGTTGCCGGACAGCTTCGCCTTCAACTCGTCGCGCAGTGCAGCGACCTGCGCCGCCTCGCCCGCGACCATCAGGCGATAAGTGATGCGGCTGCCTTCCTGCTGCAAGCCGGTCGCGGCGAGGTCTTGCACGTTCATCAGCACGCGCGGCGCGAAACTGGAAAAGCCGACGGACTGGTCGATGTCCTTCACGATGCGCGCCGCCACGACGAAACGCTGCGTGCCGATATTCACCTCATCGCCGACACGCACTTCGAGACGGCGCAGCAAGCGATCGTCCGCCCACACTGTGCCGGGCGCGGGGATACCGCCACTACTCCCCTCTCCCGCAAGCGGGAGAGGGGCCGGGGGAGAGGGAGGATCGATCACGATCTTCCCGCGCAACGGATATCCCGCCTCCACCGCCTGTATCTCGGAGAGCAGCGTCTGTTCGCGGAACGACACCATGCTCAGGAAGCTGCGGCTCTCGACAGTTTGCAAGCCGCGCGCCTGTGCGCTGTTGCGGTAAACCGACGGCAGCGGGCGCGTCGAAGTAATGCGCAAATCCGCCCCGATCAAACTGGTCGCCTCCTGCTGCAATGCCTGCCGCACCCGGTCGGCGAACAGCCCGACCGTGGCGAGGCTGCCCACCGCCAGCACCAGCGCCAGCAACAGCACGCGCCACTCACCGGCGCGCCAGTCGCGGCGAAGAAGATTGAGGGACAGGCGGAGGAGGTTCATACCTCTTCCCCTCTCACACTTGTGGGAGAGGGGTTAGGGGAGAGGGTCTCTGCGGATATAGCCTCGCCGGTGAGCGCCAGCCGTATCTGCTCCAACACACCTTCCGTTTCATTCATCAGTTCGTTATTCCAAAAACGCAACACTGTAAAACCTTGGCTGCGCAACCATGAATCTCGCTCATGGTCGTACACCATACTTTCTGCGTGCTGCCCGCCATCCAGTTCGATGATCAGCTTCTCTTCCAGACAAATAAAATCCACCACATAACGGCCTATAGGTTTTTGCCGCTTGAATTTTCTGCCCATAAAGCGATGAGCGCGCAAGTGATACCACAGCTTTTGTTCCGCATCGGTCAGGTTGCGGCGTAAAGTTTTGGCGTTATCCAGCAGGCTCATGCTCGCCCTCTCCCCTGCCCCTCTCCCACAAGTGTGAGAGGGGAAATGCACAGCACGCGCCACTCCCCGGCGCGCCAGTCGCGGCGGAGCAGGTTGAGGGAAAGGTGGAGAAAATTCATTTTCCAATCACTATTCCACCCGCCCTGCGACAAGACGCAACTGCTTTCTGCATCTTCGCGCCAGCGCTTCGTCGTGAGTGACGAGTATCAGCGTGGTGCCCTGCGCGCGGTTCAGTTCCAGCATCAGTTCGATGATCTGGCTACCAGTGGCGGCGTCGAGGTTGCCGGTGGGTTCGTCGGCGAACAGGATCTTCGGCTGGGTGACAAAGGCGCGGGCCAGTGCGACGCGCTGCTGCTCGCCACCGGAGAGATGCTTGGGCAGGTGGTGCACGCGGGCGCTCAAGCCGACCTGGCGCAAGGATACCTCGGCGCGGGCATACGCATCGGCAGCGCCGCGCAGTTCCAGCGGCAGCATCACGTTCTCCAGCGCGGAAAGCGCGGGCAGCAACTGGAACGACTGGAACACGAAGCCCGCCAGTTCGCCGCGCAGCCTGGCGCGCCCATCCTCGTCCAGCGCGAACAGGTCCATGCCATTCAGCAACACACTGCCGCTGCTCGGCACGTCCAGCCCGGCGAGCAGGCCGAGCAGGGTAGACTTGCCGGAACCGGATGCGCCGAGAATCGCCAGGCTCTCGCCCGCCTCGACCGCAAAACTTGCGTGGTGCAAGATGGTCAGTGGTTGGTCGCCGCTAAGCACTTGCTTAGTAAGTTCAACTGCCTGCACAATCGCTGCCATGAAAACTTTATCCCTCAGAGTTATCTTGCTGGTCGCCGCACTGCTGCTGCCGCATTCCACCTATGCGGCAAAAAACATTTTGGTGTTTGGCGACAGTCTATCAGCCGGGTATGGCATCGCAATTGAAAAAAGCTGGGCATATCTGCTGCAACAGGAACTGACGCGCACGCAGTCCGGCTTCAGCATCGTGAACGCCAGCATCAGCGGCGAGACCACGGTGGGCGGCAGGCAGCGCATCGCAAAGGTATTGAAACTGCACCGCCCGGCTGTCGTGATCGTGGCGCTAGGCGCGAACGACGGGCTGCGCGGTTACAAGCCAGCGGATATTGAAGCAAATCTCGGTGCGATCATCACACAGGCGCAGCGCGCCGGCGCCAGTGTGCTGCTGGCAGGCATGGAGCTTCCGCCGAATTACGGCTCAAGCTACACCGGAAAATTCCGTGATCTCTACCGGCGCCTTGCGGAAAAACATCGGGTCAAGCTGTTGCCGTTCCTGCTGGAGGATGTGGCCGCAGATCAATTCCAGCCCGACAACCTGCATCCCGTTGCCGGTGCGCAGGCGCATATCATGCGCACCGTGATGCAGGCACTCAAACCTCTTCTAAATAAAGAACAAATCAGCGTAGCGAGACCCCGTTCCGCTCTGAGAACCCTATCGCGCCCATCACCCCCGCGCCAAGTTTTTTAGCCAGGCGATCCGCAAAGTTTTCCCTGGCGGTGAAATCCACTATTTTCTCCGCCTTGACGACATCGCGCGCAACTGATTCCAGCGTGCCATATCCATCCGCAAGACCCATCTCCACGCTATTCTGACCGTTCCAGATCAGACCGCTGAACGTGTCCGGCGTCTCCTTCAGGCGCTTGCCGCGCCCTTGCCTGACCACCTCGATGAATTGCTGATGGATTTGCGTGAGCATCTGCTTGACGTATTCCTGGTGCGCCGGATTAGCCGGCGAGAACGGATCGAGAAAACCCTTGTTCGTGCCGGCGGTGATCAGGCGGCGCTCCACGCCGAGCTTGGACATAGTTCCGGTAAAACCGAAGCCATCCATCAGCACGCCGATGGAACCGATCAGGCTGGCCTTGTCCACAAAGATCTTGTCCGCTGCCGCTGCGACGTAATAGCCGCCGGAGGCGCAGATGTCATCCACTACCACATACAGCGGAATCTTCGGATGCTGCGCGCGCAGACGGCGGATCTCGTCGTTGATCTGTCCGGCTTGCACCGGGCTGCCGCCGGGGCTGTTGATGCGCAGGATCACGCCCTGCGTGTTCTTGTCGCTGAACGCATCCTGCAGGCTGGGAATCAGATTGTCGGCGCTCGCCGCGCTATCCGCAGCAATCACGCCCTGCATATCCACCAGCGCGGTGTGTTTGCCGACGCTCAGAGCGGATTCACCATGACCCAGCCAGCCCATGAAAATGAACAGGATGATGAACAGATAGCCGAACGTCAGCACCTTGAAGAATATCCCCCAGTGCCGCGCGCGGCGCTGTTCCTGCAAGGCCGACATCGCCAGCTTTTCCAATACGCCGCGTTCCCAGTTGTTGTTTTGGTCTGACATTGCGACTCCTTAAAATTTATTCGAGCAACCTATGACCCCGTCATTCCGGCGCAGGCCGGAATCCAGGCAATCAAACAAACTTCCCCGCAGCGCGGGGACAAAATCAACATCATGTTAATAAACCCATCTGGATTCCGGCCTTCGCCGGATAACCAGCGACTTGACCGCTTGCGGGCTTAGTCGAATGGCTAGTTGTCTCATCAATGACGTACTTAAAGTTTATTACGCATTCGCCCTGAACCACGCGCGCAATTCCGCAAAATCCTCCACCAGCGCGAGCGGATTCAACTCCAGCAACTGCCCCGGCGGATGCGCGCCGTGCCCCACCGCCACCACATCCACCTTGGCATTCTGCGCCATCTGCATATCGTGGGTGGTATCGCCCACCATCAGGGTGCGTCCGTTACTGACCCCCAGTTCGTCCATCAGTTCAAGCAGCATCGCCGGATCGGGCTTGGAAAGAGTCTGGTCCGCCGTGCGCGTCGCATGAAAAAAACCTTTCATGCCGGAGGATTCCATCGCCCGGCTCAAACCCGCGTTGCTCTTGCCGGTCGCCACGCCCAGCCGGTAACCGGCGTCGTGCAGTTCCGCTATCGTCTCGCGCGCGCCCTCGAACAACGGAATGTTCTCATCCTGCGCCAGAAAATGATGGCGATAACGCGCCACCAGATCGGGGTACATCGCCACCGGCAGATCGGGCACAGCATAGCGCAACGCCTGCTCCAGACCCAGACCGATCACATGACGCGCGGTTTCATCATCGGGAACGGTCAACCCCAGATCGCGGCACGCAGCCTGTATCGAGCCGGAGATCACCGCAGTCGAATCCATCACCGTGCCATCCCAGTCGAACACGATCAAATCGTAACGTTTACTCATTCGCTTCAGCGCAGAAAAATGGGCGTGGATATTACCACCTTCGGGCTCCCCACCCAAAACCTGTGACACAATGCGCGCATGCGAAAATCCCAGAACACCCTATGGTTGCTGTATTGCCGCCCCGGCTTCGAGCAGGATTGCGCGCAGGAAGCGCTGCGCCAGGCGAAGCAACAAAAGCCCATCATTGGTATTGAACAACCCGGTGTCATCGCCGATAGCGGCTATGTTGTAGTCGCGCTCAACGATCAAACGCTGTCCTGTCGTGAACTGATCTTCACACGCCAGTTGATCCGCTTGCATCACAGCATCGCCACGCTGCCGGAGCGCGACCGCCTGACACCCATCCTTGATGCCATCGCTACCCTGCCCGGAACATTCGGCACGCTGTGGCTGGAGGTGCCCGACACCAACGAGGGCAAGCTGCTGACTACCTTTACGCGACGTTTTCAGCCGTTACTGGAGAGCGCGTTGCGCGAGCAGGGGCGCTTGCTGGATGAAACAATAAACACCGTTCGTGCTGAGCCTGTCGAAGCATCCCTTTTACACCCTTCGACAAGCTCAGGGCGAACGGAGGAAATTTCACCACGCCGAAACAATCATCTGCCGCGCCTGCACATCTTCTTCCCCGGCAAATCATCCGCGCTGATCGGCACCAGCGACCCGCACAACAGCGCAGCGACTATCATGGGCATAGCCCGCCAGTCCATGCCCGCCGAAGCGCCGAGCCGCTCCACGATGAAACTGGCCGAAGCGATCGAGGTATTCATGGATCGCAGCGAACAGACCCGCTTGCTGCGGCAAGGCATGACAGCCGTCGATCTCGGCGCGGCGCCGGGCGGCTGGACCTGGCAACTGGTCAAGCGCGGCATCCGCGTCACCGCGGTGGACAACGGCCCGATGAAGGGCGCGCTGGACAATCATCCGCTGGCGCAACATCCCCTTGTACAACATCTTCGGCAGGACGGCCTCAAGTACGCGCCGCGCAAAGCGGTGGACTGGCTGGTGTGCGACATGGTGGAGCAGCCCTCCAAAGTCGCCACGCTGATCGGCGCATGGTTCGCGGCGGGCTGGTGCAAGCACGCCATCTTCAATCTGAAACTTCCGATGAAAAAACGCATCGACGCGCTGGACAGCGCATTGGGCGGCATCCGCAAACGGCTGGACGAGGAAGGTATCAATTACCGGATGATGGCGAAACAGCTTTATCACGACCGGGAGGAAGTCACGGTGTTTTTGACGAAGACCAAGGGTTGAGGGTTAAAAGAATGATGGCGATGGGTAGCTGCGCTCAACCCATCCTACGAACTACGAACCTCATATGCGTAGGATGGGTTGAGCGCAGCGATACCCATCGATAAATACCCATCAATCAAACACGCCCTTTTACCCTCCATAATCCAATTCCACACCCACATCGCCCGCCCAATCCTTCGGCACAATACCGGCTTGCACGTAACGATGAAACGACGAATGCGACCACTCTGCAACACGCGACACCAAGCCGTGCTTGACCGGATTGATATGGATGTAATCGACATGCCGTGAAAAATCCGCCTCGTCGCGGATGAGATGTTCCCAATATCGCCGCTGCCATACTCCACGCTCGCCTTTGATTTGCCGGCTCTTGGAGCGACGCTCGCCATGCGGCAAGCCACGCGAGAAGACCGTTTTGATTAGCTTCCAGCGTAGCGCGAAATCGCTGTCTCCGGCAGGCAACGTCCAGATGGCGTGAAGGTGATCCGGCAATACCACAATGGCGTCCACGATGAAGGGATGTCGCTCACGGGTATATTCAAAAGCGCTGCGCAACAATGCGATGTGATCGGTTAGTAAGGATTGCGAGCGGTCGGCAAGATTCACCGTGAAG